>CAZZNP010000111.1:0-11326 GCA_964655785.1 uncultured Gemmatimonadota bacterium | reverse complement strand
GGCGGGTTGCCGATGATGGCGTCAAAACCGCCCTCCAACTGTTCATTGGTCCAGTATTTCCACACGCCTGGGAATGCGGCCTCCCAGTGGAGGAATCGTTCCCGGTCGGCCAGGGCCCTCGCCTTGTGCCAGAAGTCGTTGAACTGGGACCAGTAGCCTTCAGATTTTTCGGGGACTTCACCGTCCAGTTGGCCTGGTCCTCTGCTCAGCAACTCGTACGGACTTCCCGGGTACCACCCGAGCGTCTCGACCAGCGGTCTTTCTACGGATACTAGTTCCTTTTGCTTCAAACCGGCAGTAAACCAGCGCCTGCTGGCGAGGAAATCCAGCAGACCGCGCAGGCCCGCTGTGGTTTCCTCCACCTGGTCGAAGAGCGAAGCCGACTCCTGCACTTCTGAAATGTCCGAGTCGGACATTTCCTCGATCAACTTCATACCGCCGGTGGCAGCTTCCGCAGCGGAGATCACGGTACCAGTAAACATCGTGCCCAGTTGCTCCATCTCCGTAGTGACGTCACCGACGCGAAAACCGATCAGCGAATCTCCCCACCTCAGATGATGGTCGAGGAAGGAAAGCGGCGCCCCGACGGTGAAGCTGTGCAGCCACAGCGACACCTTTGCGAGTTCGACGGTCAACCGATTCTTGTCGACCCCGTAGATGCACCGCTTGAGGACCATCCGGCGGATGATCGCCTGGTCGGTGAGTTGGGTTTCGTCGATGACCCAGCCGGAATCGTCCGCCCTTTGCATGATTTCACTGCGTATCCGGTCTATCCTGCCGACAAGAGGCGACTCGTACTCCCCGTCCAACCATGTCGGTACAGCCGGAACGTATTCGATCAACTCGGCGACGTAATCGGAAAGGAAGTCCACCGCGGTAACCAGGAAATGACCGCTGCCCATCGCCGGGTCCAGTACCTTGAGATCCAGGACTGCTTCGGCAGGATCGTGTCTGGAAAGTGCGGCTTCCCGGTTACGCCTGGGACGACGGTCTCTTCTGAGCACCTCGGACTTCTCCTCGAAATCCTTCAGCCGTTCCTCCACCAGAGGTTTCAGCGTCTTGTCCACGATGAGGTCCACGAGTTCCTGGGGCGTATAGAAACTGCCCGTGTCCTTGCGTGCTGCGGCATTCGGCCGTATGGTCACGCCACCTTCGTCGCTTTCCACCAACTCGCGTTCCAACAGGCGTTCGTAGATGGATCCTAGTTGCTGTACCGACATGTCGCGGTAGTTGACGAAGTGGCGCGCCCCATCGATCTCGCGGTGGCTCATGGCATAGATGACAGGAGCAATCACCGCGTCGGGCAGTCGCAGGTGTCCAAGCATCGGAGCAGCGTCTTGGGAAAATAGACCGCCATTGTACGGTGGCAATCCGATGGAAGGATCGCCCTTGTCAATAATCTGGAACAGCTCGACGAGGCGGTTGTAGTAGTTCGATGCGGTGCTCGAAAAGGTGTCGTCCCGGGTCATCCTGTCTACTATGTCGTCGCGGACACGCTTCCGCAGCCCGTAGTCGTCGTACCGTGCGTCGTTCACCGGGAGGAGACCTCGATCCTCGGCATACAAGACGAACAACAGACGGTACAGGAAGATTAGGGATACACTGCGGACTTCTTCCAAATCCACCGAGGATTCATTGGCGAAACCATCGACGAGGGCAGGGAACACGTCGTCGAAAACCACCTCGGAAAGATCCCGGGCGACACGCTCCTCGTAACGACGACCTTCCGCGAGAGCCGCTTCAAGAAAAGTCGTGTTTGCGCCTTCCTGAAGCGTAAAGGACTCGCGGCGGAACAACAGGAGAAAAGCGCGCAGACCGTCATCGTCTTCCGACTGGATCAATCCGGTCAGATCCGCCTCGAAGTAGCCGCTTGCCCGGGGTCTTGCGCGGAAGTCGTACAATCGCCAGACGGCACCGTTGGTCAGTATGCCCCAGCGGATACGGCCATCCGTGACATGATCGGCAGTGGAAAGATAACGGAGGATCTGTCCGTGTGGCGTACTGGTTTTATGGATATCACTGCTGTCTCTACTGTCCAGCGGCAGACCGTAGCGCTTACTTTCCTGCACCAGCAAAGCGTCGAGATAACGGTCGTTAGAATTCTGCCGGGCGGAAGCCGTAGCCTTCGATTCGGCGTCCGCAAAGAGGAGGTGGTCGGGGATGTCCTCATTGCCGCTTGCGCCCTGTTGTGGCAAATAGTCCGTCCAACCTAGTAATTCCAAAACGGGGCGAATCATTTCCTGCTCAGTAGTGGCCTCGTTGGGTTCGACTGATTGGGAAAGCGCATCTGACAGTTGTCGGATCTTGTTAATGAATTCGTCAAACGCTTCCGGTTGGATTGCAGCAGAATTCCAGTCGTCCGTCTCCTTAATGCCGTCGGTGAGGAAGTACTGAGTGAATAGTTGACCGGGCATGAGTGGTCCATTTTAACAAGAGGATAGTCAATATACGAGTTCGTTGTTTTGCTTCAGGCTAAATCAAAACTCGCACAATATTCTTGTGCTCTGTTCAGACTCGTGGCTTGGTACTGTCCCCATTCCTCTTATAAGAGTTATCAGAGGTGAGGTGAATCATTTGTTTAACCAGAGTATCGACTTGTTCGATCATCGCATTCAGGAGGAATTAGCAGAAGTCAGACTCTCCAGTTGGTCCGGAAATCCATTTCTCGCAGAAATTCGAACGTATTGCAGCATTTTACGTTCAAATCGCCACAGACGTCTGGCATGTGCCGGTTCGCGCGCTTCCTCTTTGGCTTGCTTGCCTCAGTCGTAACGACACAGCGGTTCTCGATGTCTTCCATCGCATAGGCTATGAGGAACGGATCCATTCCGATCTTCTCTATTTCCTCGTCGTTCAATTCGCGAGCGTAACCCTCGTCCAAGACATACGAGACAGTTTCTTCGCTAACGGTTTCGACAAGCACGATTTCACCCTTGTAGTCTACCACCCATTCCTTGAGGTCGTCTTTGCCTTCTTTCAACTCTTCATAGATTTCGGTTGGGATTTTTACTCTTGTCGAACTGGCAATGTGCAGGAGCCATTCCCAGAACTCGGGTACACGTTCGAGCGGATAATAGTCTCTGTTAGCGTCTATCAGAACATTTGAATCAAGCAGATAGAGCACGACAACTCCTGCTACATCCCGTTTCTATCAAATAAACTGGATAGATTCTTGGGTTTTACATCCAGAATCTTGGCGGCCTTCGTAGTCGTAAGCGCCCCTGCACTCATCATGCGATGTACCAGATTGATCAGACCGTTGCCAATACGGTTTCGACGAACCACATAGTAGTTAGGACCAGTGGACCTCAGCCGTGCTTGCGCTCTTCGGTCTTCGCGTGCCTGTAATCGATCTCTGCGAAATCTGTCGGAAAGGGACTTGAATACTTCCCATGTGATTAGATTTTGACGCCAGGCCACATACGCAACCATAGATCGACTCAAATGACGAACTCGGGCAAACTCGCCAATACGATGCACTGCCAGGTCTATGCCCGAATCTTCGTTGAGTTCAACGTCGTCCAGTTCCCGGACCGATAGCAGGAACTCACCCGCAACATCGTTACAGAACCCTTCGATCTCGCTATCCGATTGTCCACCGCTGATAGCCGTATGTCCCAGGATAAGGTGCACCAGTTCATGCAACAGGGTAAAAGACCACGCGGTGACGGCGTCTCTATCGTTGATGACCACAAAAGGAGCTACTTTGTCCGCGATGGTAAACCCCCTGAAACTTTCTACGTCGAGGGCTGTATGGTGACTACCCAAATCCCCCTTCAATAGTACGAAAACTCCTGCCGCTTCAGCTTTACCACGTAGTAAAGCAAAAGCAGTCTGCGCATCACGTTGTTCGCGATAATGGGAACGATGTATACCTAGCAATGCCTGGAGCGATTCAAGTATCCGTTCCTTACCATCCTGCATTCTGCCGCTACCTATGAAGGCGAGCGGTTCATCCTCCTCTTCATCCTCCAGGACAGCCCGGACCATGCTCTGGCGTACCCGAACGTCACGCAACAAGGCATCCAGCCAAGCTTGAGTTTCCGGAGTAGGTTCACCTGGCAACGACCGGAAGTCGGCCCCGCGTTCTACTCGCTCAGGTGGAGCTGCCAAGTAGAATGTCAGTAGCGGCCGTCTGTATTGCTTCGCCATCTTCACCAGCATAGGCCTGCTTGGGCGTACCTTTCCGGTTTCGATGTCGATCAGACGTTGTACTGCTTCGACGCCGTGAGCGTCGCCGATGCCCAATTTCGAGACCGCTGCCTCACGAGTCATGTATGCGGTTTCTCGAGCCCAAACCAATATGTCAGGATTAACTATCGGCATTGTGTGTGTAGCTCCCCATCATTTCAATTGAACGGGGCGTGGTACATGTCGACATCAACTATTTATGCCTCGTCGCTTCCATCACCGATGTCTTCTCATTCGACCGACACACCTCATTTAACGTAAGCGATCACGAGTAGATTGTCAGCAATATTCCGGCGTCAATACTCAAAGGTCGTTTAGTATGATCGAGTAACTTCTTGCTATGTCCTGGCGTTGTTTTATAGAATGCGAAGGTGGGTGAATTTGCCTCAGGTAGTTTCTATTGATACCGGGGTCACCGGAGTTGTCTCGGCGTACCCACGAGGCGGGAATTGGCTGACGATGTGACAGTTGTACACAGTATTATAGAACGGGATGGATTGATCTGAATTACACGATATCGCCCGAGTCTGGCTGAACGGGCCAATACACCTTCCTCAGGGGAACGAGGGTTCGGATCTCTGAATCGAGCGATTCATAGTAGTCTACTAGCAATTCCCGGAGTTCGGGCATCGCAATGAGCGTCAAAGGGATCCGAGAGCGCTCCGCCTCGTAACGAGCATCTTTGGAGAATCCCCCTGTACTGACATACAGACACCGGTCACCGTCTCGGCGGCCACCGAGAAAAGACCGAATCCCCTGGGCGTTGATGGCTCCTTCACGGTGTTTGACTTCAATGAAGATACGAGGTTCTTCAAGACCCAATCCGTCCGGTGAAGCAAACACGTCGACGCCGCGGTCCGGTCCCGGATTGGAAACTCTTGTCTTATACCCCATTGCGCGCACAATCCCCGCTACTAGCTGTTGCAATTGATCCCAATCCAGCTTCGCGATTTGATCTCCGATAAACTCGTTGGATTTATCGATGTATTCCTGAAGAATCTGAATCGAATCGGTTTCATCGGACTGTGGCACTGCGCCGTCAACAGACTGTGACGTTTTGTCTTTTCCATTCAAACGCTGCAGTATCTCGGCGCTTGCACTGTCTGAGGGCTTAAACAGCGTGGATATGGCACCCAGGCTGTTCCGTGTTGCCGTTGAAAGATCATCGCGGGATACCGTACCCTCCCATATCACCTTACGCACGTACTCATGTCGGTCTGAATCGTCAACAGTCCGTGTACTGACTGTCACATCAGTGCCGACTTGCCCCACGTGGTATCGCCGCGTTTCCGGGTCGTACGTGACAACGGAATCTCCGACCTCGACCTCCCGGACGAATCTCTTGACTTGGGCTACCGACGAAATGCGTGTTCCGGGCTTGTATTCCGGAAATGCCTCCTCGAATCGTCGTCTCAATTCATCATCAGAGTCACTCGGGGCGATCGTACCGACCCTTCCCCAACCGATGGCTACTACGCCCTCGCTCAAAAAATGAGCAAGGTCGGCAGCCTTTCTACCAGCTCGAACCACCCAAAGCGTGGGACTCAAATGAGTTGATTCGTTCATATTGGTACCCAAACGATTATTGAATCACTTTTTTGAGAAAGTGTCCCCTACCTCCAACCCCCTACCGCTCCCATGTCCTTTTCTTGTCATCCGCACAGGTAATGGTCAGCGCCGGTCCCAGTTTGTCGACGCTCAGTCGCAGGCTGTCGCCGTCCTGCACGGGACTCAGGGCATAGTGGTGCGTGCCCGTGGAGACGACGTCGCCGGGCTCGAGGGTGACCACGGCGGTCACTTCGGCCAGGAGTTCGGGGATGTGCCGGGCCATTTCGCCGGTGGAGAAGTCGTGCTTGAGGTTCTCGTTGATCCACATCTTCGCGGGCAGGTCGTTAGCGTCGCCCACCTCGTCGGCGGTGACCAGCGCCGGTCCCATGGGGCCGAAGGTGTGCCAGCTCTTGCCGAGGAAGAAGCCGCCGGGCAGTCCGCGGGCCGAGACGTCGATGAACTGGGTGTAGCCGAAGACGTGGTCCAGGGCTTCGTCCGCGCTGAGCTTGCTGGCACGTTTGCCGATGACCAGGGCGAGTTCGGGCTCGAAGTGGAAGACCGAGGCGTCCGTGTCGGGCAGCTCGACGACCGCGTCCTGGCCCATGACCGACGTGTTGGATTTTAGGAAGGCGTTGAAGGTTTCCTTGGTCGGATGTTCGGGTTCGATGTAGTTGCCAGCGAGGCAGAGCAACTGCCCGGGACGCGGCAATGGGGCGCGCAGGTTCACCGCTGAAAGCGGCGTTCCGGCCTGGCCGCGCGCGGCGTCGGCGATCCGGCCGCCGTACGTGTCCCAGCCGGTGATGACCGCTTCGATCTGGGCCTGGGGACTGGACGCCCCGGCATCTGAAACCGCCGACGAAACGTCGATGATCGCGTCGTTCTCGATGACGCCCAGGGTATAGTCGTTGTAGAATGCCAGTTTCACGGAAGCCTCCTGTCTACGGTTGATGCCAAAAACTGAATGAGCAGGCGTTTGGTCTTGAAATGGTGATCTTCAAATGGTGATCTTCAAATGGTGGTCTTGAAATGGACGGTTTAATATAACGGGACGCGACAACCAGTCAACCGCATTAAAAAGTATACCTAACCCCCATCTGCACCTGCCACCTGGACGAGAGATTAGTCGTCTGGAACACGTCCTCGCGGTCGACCTTTCCGTCATCATTGGCGTCCCGGACCCTGAGGTCAAGGTCCGGCCTGCCCTGTTCGTCGTACCCGTCGAAATTGAACAGGCCCACGGCGTCGAACCGCACGTAGCGGCTCTGTCCCCAGTCGCTGTTGACCAGATTCGCCAGGTTCAGGACGTCCAGCGTCAACTCGAAGTGTTGATTGCGAATAGAAGGCAGTTGCTGGATCAAGCGCAGGTCCAGGCGGTTCCGCCACAGCGAGCGGGTCGCGTTGCGCCGGACGATGGTGCCCCGGGCCGCGCGGAGTACGGGATCCGACCCGATGAAGGTGTCGACCGCCCGCCACTCCTCATCGGTCACGTCCGAGCTCACGTCGCTCCTGACCGCCGGGACGTAGGCGAGGTCGTTGCCCCTGATGCCGTCGCCGTTCACGTCATCGGCATACATGTAGCTGTATGGATCTCCCGCACTGCCCTCGTAGAAGAGGGAGACCGTGGTGGCGTGCCCCTTGCCAAATTCAAACTTCCACGACCCGCTGGCCAGGACCCGGTGCCGGACCTCGAAATCGGACGTGGCGGTCGTCTCGCCGTTGGGGTCGTCGGTCTCGTTGTACTGCCAGTTGGAAATGGCCCGGCTCGAACGGCCGCTGTTGATGTCCTCGGCGTCCTGGAACACGTAGGCGACGCTGCCGAAGAGACCGGGCAGAAAGGACGTGTTTGCCCCCTTGCGCAGCCGCAGCGTCAGGTTGAACTGACGCCCCCTGCCCGTGTTCTCCAGGAGTATGACGTTGGTGAAATCGCCGCTGACCTTCCTGCCGCCGTAGTCGGGCCGCCCGTCGGGGGTCGTGCCCGTGGGCTGGCCGTCGTTGCCGATGTTTAGGTTGCGGAAACGGACCTCGTCGAGGTTCCGGGCCAGCAGGACTTCCACGGTGCCGACCAGGTCCAGGGGCAGCCTGCGGTCGAGGGCGAGGTTGGCGCGAAAGACCCGGGGCAGCCGGAAATCCGGATCGATGACGTTGACCTCCGAGGTCTGGGGCGCGGTGAGACCGGCAGCCAGCGGAATCGGTTGCGCGAAGGGATCCGACACGAACTCGGGGACGTCCTGGTCCCTGAAGGTCGCGAGATCGATGCGGGTGAAGTCCACCCCCGTATTGCTGTAGGCGTTGGAGAGCCAGACGGCCGGGGGCAGTCCAGCGAAGACGCCTGCGCCTCCGCGTACCTGCGTCGAGCGATCTCCTCCGGCGTCGAGATTGAAACCGAAACGGGGAGACCAGAGGATTTGTCCGCCCGGTGTCCGGTCCGTCCGGTGGCCGGCGAACTGCCGGGCGAACCGGTCGTTGGCCAGGGGCTTGTCCGGCAGTATGGGCACGTCCGCACGCAGTCCGAAGTTTACGCTGAGCCGCGGACCGATCCGCCAGTTGTCCTGCGCGTAGAATCCCATCTGAACGTAGTCCCACGCCGCGCGGGGCTGTTCGACGCCGGCTACCCTGGACCGGCTCAGGAGATAGCGGGTGGGCGTTCCCTGCTCGAAAGCCTCGATGCCGTCGAACTCGTACGCACCGTAGTAGTCCTGTATGAACAGGTTGTCGAAGGAGATGAACTCGTTATGCGTACCGATCGTAAGGGTGTGATCCGCCTTAAACAGGTGGATGTCGTTGGTGAATTCGAAGGTGTCCTGGTTGAGCGCATTGGCCTGGGAAAACCGTTCCACGCCGAGACGTACCTCGCCGAGGAACGCGCCGCCGGCTTCTTCGAGGTCGATCAGGACCTGGGGAAATGGCGCGGACAGCGGAGACCTGTTGTCCCGCACGCGGCTGAAGGATATGCGCGCTTCATTGGCGATGCTGGCGGAGAAAGTGCTGTTGAGTTGCGCAACCGATGACTGGGTGACGTTGTCGCGCGTGAACTGGTTGCTGGTCAGCGTATAGATGGTGCGGCCCCGTTGCATGCCGTCGTCCAGGTCGCCGGTGACGTGGTTGTGGCGCAGAGTGAGCCGGTGCCTGGATGACAGGTTGACGTCTATCCGCGCAAAGATCTTCTCGTTCCGCGTATTCCGCGGGAATGGTTCGAATCCACCGGCATCGTAACCGTATCTGTCGCGGGCTATGTCCACGATTTGCCGAAGGGCCGCCGTGTCGGCGCCGAAGCGGATGGGCTGGCCGGAGTCGGCGGGGCCGACGCTCGATGGACTCGCGCGCCGCCGCAGCTCTCCGTTTAGAAAGAAGAAAGCCCGGTTCGCGGCCAGCGGCCCGCCGAGCCGGAACCCCAGCTGGTAGTCGCTGAAATCCCCGAACTCGTCGCCGTCCAGGTCCCCCACCAGGGATTCGTTGCGGCCGAACCAGTACAGGGACCCGCGGAACCTGTTCGTTCCGCTGCGGGTCACCGCGTTGATGAGCCCGCCGGCGAAACCGCCGGAACGGACGTCGAAAGGCGCCACCTGGACCTGGAACTCCTCGATGGCGTCCAGGCTGATCGGCTGGGCATCCACCTGTCCCGTGGGCAAACCCTCGTTCGACAGTCCGAAGGCGTCGTTCAGGACGGCGCCGTCCACCTGGAAGTTGTTCATGCGGTTATTCTTGCCCGCGATGCTCTGCCCACCGGCTTTCGAAGCCGCTTCTGGCGCCAGACGGGTGTAGTCCTGAATGCTCCGGGCGATGGAGGGCAGCCGGGCGATCTCATTCGCCGAGACGTGGGTCTCGGTGCCGGTGCTGGATGCGCTGAGCACCTCGTCCCCGTGGGCCGTGACGGCGACGTTCTCTGCCTGGATCACGTCCCCCCGCAACCGGAAGTCCACGCGCAGGTTCTGCCCCATCGACAGGGAAACGCCTCGGCGGGCGGCGGTCTGATATCCAATGTAACTGACCCGGATCTCGTACGGGCCGCCGGTCCTGAGCCCCGCGATATTGTATCGCCCGTCGGCGCGGGAAAACACGCCCGTGGAGGCCCCCGTGGGCTCATGCAGGACGATCACGGTGGCGTCGGGGAGCGGTACGCCGCGGTCGTCCAAAATCCTGCCGTTCAGCGCCGCGGTCGTTATCCCCTGCCCGTGGACCAGGAACGGCTGGACCAGGCCGAGGATCAGGACGAGGACCAGGGCGAGAGTCAGGGCGAGGATCGGAACGAGGGTCGGGACCGTCCGGCTCTTGGCGTGGGTCGGGGCGTGGACAGGAACCGTCCGGCTATGGACGAGAAAATGGATGGTCCGGCTCAGGTTTCTCATGGCCCTCAATTTCAATGTTCGATAAATCGTTTCACAATTTCGGGAACGTCGAATATAATACCCCACAAGCACAAAATCGACACGGAAAGTTCGATCCTCGCAAATTGCGTACGAAGAATTGTCAAGCGCAGGTCCCGCCAGGGCTGGCATCATATCCGGATAGGCGGGCCGCGTATCCGGAAAGGCCGGTTTCCTGTCCCGGCCATTGTATATAGTCCCGGCCATTGTATATAGTCCCGGCCATTGTATATAGTCCCGGCCATTGTATATAGTCCCGGCCACTGTTTACAACCAATCAGAAGGAGTTCGTAATGGCGCTGATGGAAATTGAACCCGGTCTCAAAATCGCGGGGCAGATGTCTCCTGAACCCTCTCGAGAAGACCTGGAGTTCGCCCAACAACTGGGCATCGAATACGTCTGTCTCTGGACGGACGGAGAGCATGCCAACTACGACTATTTCATGAGCCGGCGGGAGATCTACGAGGAAGCCGGCATCAAGATTTACGGCTTCGGGAATAGCGACGTCCACAACCAGGACGCCATCGTGCTCAACCTGCCGAACCGGGACGCCAAGGTGGAACAGTACAAGCGCTACATCCGCGACCTCGGCAGGGCGGGCATTCCCTATACGACGTATGCCCACATGGGGAACGGGATCTGGAGCACGGAGCGGGAGACGACCCGAGGCGGCGCGCCGGCCCGGGGCTTCGACCTGGCGAAAGCCGAGGAAGGCCATTGGGGCGGTCGGCTGTACAAGATGCCGCTGACCCATGGTCGGGAATACAGCGAAGACGAAATATGGGACAATTTCGCCCACTTCATTGGCGAGGTTTCGCCGGTCGCTGAGGAAGCGGGCGTGCGGATCGGCATTCATCCCGACGATCCTCCCCAGCCGGAGCTTGGCGGTATTCCGCGATGTATCTTCAGCAGCTTCGATGGTTACTACCGCGCCATGGAAATCGCCGACAGCCCGAACGTCGGTCTCTGTTTCTGCATCGGCTGCTGGCTCGAAGGCGGCTCGCTGATGGGCAAAGGCGTCGAGGACTCGCTCCGCCACTTCGGCGAACAGGGCAAGGTCTTCAAAGTCCACTACCGAAACGTGGATCAGCCCCTTCCCCATTTCGTGGAAACCTTCATCGACAACGGCTATTTCGACATGTACCAGGCCGCGCGGGTCCTGGAGGAAACCGGCTACTACGGGGTCATGATCCCGGATCACATCCCCGAGATGGCGGGAGAC
>CAZZNP010000110.1:0-11612 GCA_964655785.1 uncultured Gemmatimonadota bacterium | reverse complement strand
CCAGCGCATACCTGGACGCCCTGCGCCGCTCGAAGATGATAGATTCAGGCTTCCCAACACATACCTGGACGCCCTGCGCCGCTCGAAGATAATAGATTCAGGCTTCCCTACGCATACCTGGACGCCCTGCGCCTCCGCCCATGGACGTCGCGCGCCTCTTCAACCGCTCAATATGTTAAAGGATTCGGCCCATGCGTCAAGGACAAGACGGCGGGAGTCAGGGCGGATTCTCTTCCAGCGTTCGAAGCTGCCTGGTCACCTGTGCCAGTTCGATCAGCAACTTCTCCATGCGCGCCGCGTAATCCCCGGGATCAAGCTGGCTCTTACGGGTCTTGAGCTCGTCGATCTCCCACCTCAATTCCTCCATGCCGGCCCGCAGGGCCCGTTCTTCGGACGAACCGGTTGTCAAGACGGCGGCCGGCCGGCGGCCGAAGTAGACCCTGCCGGCCAGCATCCCATCCGTTCCGCCGGGCCCCGGTTCCCGAGTCCCCCTTCCGTCGCCGTTGTCGTCCAGCAGGGGATGTTCGGTAGCCAGCAGACCCTGGCCGGCGTACCACTCCGCGGTCTTGTTCCTCGCGTAGACAAAGGTCTCCAGCACGGAGACCCTCCCATCCCTGTCCAGATCTCCCGTCTTCTCTTTCAACGCGCCGAGCAGGTGCTCGGGAAAGACCGTGGACAGCCGTTCGGCTCTGCTTTTGGTCGCCGTTACGATCACGCGGCCGGGCCCGCTGAGCGCATCGATGAAAGGCGCGCTGGAACTCGTGCCATTTACCACGATGGTGTACCGCCCCCCGATCTCCCCGAGCGCATCGCGGAGCATGTCCGCCGTCAGATCGGGACCGGGTATGTTCAATCTGGCACTTCCGTCCGAAGCGCTGCCGTGTCCGATCAGCAGAACGAACAGGTCATCGACGGGACGGACAAGGTCCGCCAGGCTGACCAGGGCGCGGCGGATCTGCACAAGCGTGGATTTCGCGGCCGGGGGGCCATCCACGGCGGCCGGATCTTCGACCAGCAGGAACAACCGGTCTTCCGAGAATCCATATTCGGATATCATTACGTCGCGGAAGCCCCGAGCCCATTCCAGGTTGCGGTCCACGTACTTCTTTTCGCCGCCGATACCCGCGATGACCAGCCCGTATTGCCTCCCGGAAGACGGATCTGTTTCCATCAAGGCAGGCGGATCGGAGGACGGCCCCGGCGGATCGGAGGACGGCCGGATTCCCTGTTCCCACTGAAGGTGCGTACCGGAGGACGGCCCCGGCGGATCGGAGGACGGAAGCGTACCGGCCAGCGCCCCCGGCGGATCGGCCGCCTGGGTAGAAAACGGAACCGCAAGGAGCAGGCAGCCGGCCAGCAACCCCGCGCAAATACCCGTGGCAGGGCTCATCACGACAGTCCTTTCTGGCGTCTCAGGAACCACTCCGTGCTTAGAAAGAGCAGAATGGCGGCGAACAGGTAAGGCGTGTCCCTCAGGTCTCTTTCACGGACCGACGTAGCCGTGTCATCTACGGGCGTAATCAATTCCGTCAACCGTCCCGCTTCGGACAGGGGCAGATAGGCGCCGCCTGTGGACGCGGCGAGCCTTTCGAGTTCCTCCGCGCGCAACCCCGCGTTCGTGAATTCGGTGGCGGAAGGGGCCACGGTAAAGCCGGTCTGGTCTCGCAGCAGCGCGCCTTCATCGGATCGGACCGAAACCTCCACCTTGTGCATGCCGCCCAGTTCGGGTCGGTACTCACCCCGGTACAGACCGTCCTTCCCGAGTGCCCACTCGAGCCGCACGGCCTCAGACCGGCCGGCCGGGCCGGTTACCTGGGCCCATACCTCGGCGCCGTCGACCGGCTCGAATTCCCGGTCGAACAGCCGGCTTTCGATGACCACCGGCTCGTTTCCGCCATAGTTCGACCTGTCGGTGGCGACCGAAACCCGCCCGGGGGCGTACAGGGCGGTCCATCGTATCATCTGACGCCAGAATCGCTCGTGCGACTGGTCCTCCGAAGGCAGGTGCATCTGCCAGCGCCAGGTGCTGAATCCGGTAAAGGCCATGGACCGCCCCTTGCCATATCGCTGGACGGCCAGGACCACGTTCGATCCTTCCAGCACATTCGCACCGGGATCGATCGCCAGCACGGAGGCGCCGGGTTTTACGCCCCCTACCCGGTTGTACCCGATCAGTTCCGGCAAGGCGTTCCAGATCGCCCTGTCTTCTTCGGGTGTCGACCCGAAACGGAGCAGCGGATGGTTGATGCCCTCCCCGGCCGGTTCGAGGAGAAAGGCGTGGTCGACGATTCCCATTGCCCAGTCATCGCCTGTGAGTTGAACCGGGAGCACGTCCTCGATCGGTGTTCCCGCGTATCCGCCCTCCCGAAAAGAATTCAGTCCGCCGATCATGAGGAAGCCGCCGCCCCGATCGCTTACGAAGGCCTCGGTGAGCCGCAATTGATCCGGTGTGAACCAGTCCGCCTCGATATCTCCGAACACGACGGCGTCGTACGCAAACAACTCCTCGCGGCTCCGCGGATAACCCAAAGCCAGTTCCTGTTTCGGGTCACGGATGCCCTGGCGATAGATCCTCCCGTCCGGCGAGATCCTGACGATCGAGACCATGTCGATCCTGGGATCTTCTTCCAGGGCTCTCCGGATGAACTTGAACTCCCTTCGGGGATATCCTTCCACGTAAAGGACCCGCCCGGTCCTGGACCGGTTGTCCAGCAGGAACGCCTGCGCGTTGTTCTCCGCGATCGTCTCCGCGTTCTGCGGGGCGACTTCGGCCGAGTACTCGAGAATGCCCGGTGATTCAGGCGACAGGAACACCTGGACCCGTTGGATGTCGCCGTCCTGGCCGAGACGCACCGGGGCCGTATGCACAACGCGTCCACCTTCCTTGATGTTCAGGTCGATCGACCGGCCCGCGTACCCCGAACTCCGAAGCGTGACGACGAGGTCGGTTATCGTTCCTTCCGTGACCCGGTCGGACGCGGCTACCTTGAGTATCTCGACGTCCCGGTCGATCCGTTCCCGACCGACACCCACGGCATGGACCGGTGTGTTCCGCGATGCGAGATACGCGGTCGCGTTTGCCAGTTTATCCGTTCCCGTGCTCGCGTTGTCCGCGCCGTCCGTTACGAGCACCACGGCGGCCACGGGCAGGTCCCGGAACTCGCCCGCGGCCTGTCCGATAGCTCCCGCGATATCCGTCGCGGTCCCCGAGCCGGCCAGCTCGTCGATATCCGATACCCGCTCGGTTCGATCCGCGAACCGGTAGGTTCTCAGCCTGAACCGGGCGGCGAGTTCCCCGAGCAGTCCGTCATCGCGGAAGCGTTGCTTTACCGCATCCACGCGGGCCAGGCCCTGTCCGCCGTCCTGGATCCCCATGCTCCCGGAGTCGTCGAACAGCAGTAACAGGAAACCGCGCCGGGGCGAGACCTCGGAAGTTACGATGACGGGTTCCATGAGGCAGAATACGAGCAGCAGCAGAGGCAGGATCTTCAGCGTGGTGAACAGGGATTTCATCGCCGGAGAAGTCGCCACGGGCATACGGCGGTAGAACAGGACGACGAGCCCGGCCACGACCAGGGCGAAAAGGACGATGAGCCAGAACGGGATCGTGGTTCTGAATGCCAGGTGCTCGGACGCCCCGATCAAACCGAGCGCGTATAAGACCGAATCCAACACGGCGGATACCAGGTAGGGTTTCAGACAGATGGGAAGCGACGGCCCGGCCGCGACAATCGCCCGGAGGAAGACCCGCGGGGGACGTCGCCGGCACCGGACCGGGACATCCCGTATTGAAAGGGCAAACGACCGGAACTGTCAATACAAATCAGGCCGGCGTCATGGACCGGTCCGGCCTGAAAGACCTTGACAGCGCGGCGGTGCGTTTCTTATGTTCCCCCAACCGCAGGTCGTGTGAGAGACGACCTGTCCGACGTCCATCAAGACCCGCAGTACCCACGAGGAAAGGAGTTCCGATGAAACGGATCTTGCCGGTGATTGCCGCGTGTTTCGTAATGACGGTCCTGGTCGACGCGACCGTAGACGCCCAGCGCGCCCCCAAGAACGTCCAGGTCCTGACGGATCTCTCCACCCGTGAAATCCGCGACTACATGAAGTCGGTCAGCAGCGGCATCGGGGAGAAGTGCGACTACTGTCACAACCTGAAAGACTATTCCAGCGACGAAAAGGAAACCAAGCTGATCGGCCGCGAGTTCATCAGGCTCGTGGAGCAGGTCAACGAGCAGGTGGTGGCCATCAATAGCAACGTCATGAAAAAGGAAGACCTGCAACCCGTTACCTGCTACACCTGCCATGCCGGTGAACTCACCATCATTTCCGAAGAGTAGGCATCCTCTGCTATTCGCAAATCTCGAATCTGCCGGGGTCAGTCTGACATGAAAAGATACGCGGCGGCATCCATTCTGCTCGGCCTCCTCCTGGCGCCCGTCGCATCCGCGGCGGCCCAACCGGAAAAAAGCGCTTTCGAAGGCAGTCTCCATTTTACCGTGGCGTTCAACGGCGGGGACATGCAGGAGCGCGCCCGGGTCACCATGCTGGTGCCGGAGTCGTACAGGCTCTACATCAAGGGCGGCCAGACGAAGATCGTCATGCGGGGCGGCATGATCGGCTTGACCATGGGCGAAGTCGTGATCGACGGGTCTACGAGCCGCGGTTACGTGATCAGCCACATGAACAGCAAGGCTTACGAAATAGTCGCGGACCCGAACCTGAAAGAACGAGCGGCGCCGGTAATCGTGGAAGAGAACGAAACGATCGTCATTGCCGGCTATGAGTGCAGGAAACACAAGATCACCCGATCCAATCTCTCCGGTGCGATGACGCAGTACATGTGGGTCACCGATGAGATTGAACTGGACCTGGCCGCTTCCCTCGGCGGCGCGTTGAACGACAGCATGCCCTTCTGGACCGAGGGCCTGTCGGGTTTTCCGCTTCAGATCACCACTTCGTTCCCCGGTTCGACCATGATCATGACCCTGACGGCGACTGAAGTGAAACCTCATGTCGTCGATCCGTCCATATTCGTCGTCCCGGCCGGTTACGAAATCCAGCCAATCGATCCGGGGCAGCTCTTCGGCAGATGATGAGGTTCCCATGAGAATCGCATCCGTCGAACAATTCTTCCCACGCCACCGGAACCGGCTCGTCAGGATCACTACGGACACGGGGCTCTACGGCTGGGGGGAATCCACGCTCGAAGGGAAGCCCGAAAGCGTGGAAGGCGCAGTGCGGGAACTCGCGGACTACCTGGTCGGCAAAGACCCGTTGCGCATCGAGCATCACTGGCAGCACATGTACCGCTCGGCCTTCTTCCGGGGCGGCGCCATTCTCATGACCGCCCTGTCCGCCCTGGACCAGGCGCTCTGGGACATTGCCGGCAAGCACTACGGCGTTCCCGTCTACAAGCTCCTCGGAGGCGCCGTGCGGGACCGCATCCGCGTCTACGCCCACTGGGGCATCGGGAATCTGTCCGACGAAACCAAGGCCTCGGCCCGGGAACGGCTGGACAAGCTGCTCGAAAGCGGGTACACGGCTTTCAAGACCGGCCCAGGCGGCAAGTGGCGCGGCCATGAACCTCCTTCCGTCATCGACGAGTTCGTCGAATGCGCCTTCCTCATGCGGGAATGGGTGGGACCGGACGTGGAGCTGGCCTTCGATTTTCACGGGAAGATGACGCCCGCCCTCGCCATCGAGATCTGCCACGAAATCAAGGACATGCGGCCCATGTTCGTGGAAGAACCGGTGCCGCAGGAGAACGTGGACGCCCTGAAACTCGTTTCGGACCACGTCACCTTTCCCATCGCCACGGGCGAGCGGCTGCTGAGCCGCTGGGAGTTCCGCCAGGTCTTCGAGAAACAGGCCGCGGCCTACATCCAGCCTGACGGCTCTCACGCCGGCGGCATCACCGAACTGAAGAAGATCGCCAACATGGCCGAAGTGTATTATATCCACGTGCTGCCCCATTGCGCCATCGGGCCCGTGGCCTTTACGTCCTGCATGCACGTGGACGCCGTGATCCCGAACTTTCTCGCCCAGGAACAGGTCGACTGGGCGCTCGGCGGGGGCATCCTGACGGAGAACTGGAAGGTCGTCGACGGTCATATCGAGCTTCCGGACAAACCGGGACTGGGCATCGAGATCGACGAGAAGGCGATCAGCGAACGGGCGACGTACGCGGAGGAACTGGGCGGCGAGCATTTCTACGACACGGACGGCAGCGTGGCGGACTGGTAGAAATAAAAGGACGGGTAACTCACATGATGGGACGTGTCTTGAGGACAAAATCGATACGCTCCCTCCACATGACGGCCACGTTGGCGCTGAAAAACGCGATGGCGATGACGGCCACGTTAGCGCTGAAAAACGCGATGGCGCTGACGGCCACGTTGGCGCTGACGGCCGCGTTGGCGCTGACGGCCGTGATGGCCGTGGGTTGTTCGGACCCGGCCGATAGGGCCACGCTGGTCGTCAAGGAGGCCCGCGTCTGGACCGGGCAATCTGACCTGCCCTGGGCGCAAGCCCTCGCCATATCGGGCGACCGAATCCTGGCAGTGGGCTCGAACGACGAAATGGAAGGACTGATCGACGAAGGCACGCGGGTGGTCGAGGGCGGCGGGCGGCTCGTGACGCCCGGTTTCATCGATACCCACGTGCACTTCATTTCAGGCGGCTTCAACCTTTCGTCCGTCCAGTTGCGCGACGCGCCTACGCCCCAGGTGTTCATCGACCGAATCGCCCAATTCGCGAAGGGACTGGAACCAGGCGTCTGGATCCTCGGCGGCGACTGGGACCACGAGCAATGGGGCGGAACGCTTCCCCGGAAGGACTGGATCGATTCGGTGACGACGGAGAACCCGGTCTGGGTAAACCGGCTCGACGGGCACATGGCCCTGGCGAATTCGGCCGCACTGACCGCCGCCGGGGTGACAGCCGATACGGAGGAGGTCGACGGAGGCACCATCGAAAGGGATGAAGACGGCGAACCGGCGGGCATCCTGAAGGACAACGCCATGTACCTGGTGGACCGGGTCGTTCCCGAAGCGCCCGATGCGTTGAAGGACCGCGCCCTGGACTCGGCGATGGACTACGTGGCGGCCCAGGGCGTCACTTCGGTCCACGACATGGGCTCGTGGGGAAACCTGGCAGTCTTCGAACGCGCCCGTTCCGAAGGCCGGTTGAAGACCCGTATCTACGCCGCCATCCCACTGTGGGACTGGGATAACCTTGTTGCACGGGTCGACTCGACCGGGCGGGGAGACGCGTGGGTCCGCATCGGCGGCCTGAAGGGATTCGTGGACGGCTCGCTGGGATCCCACACGGCCGCCTTCATGGATCCCTTCACCGACGCGCCGGACGACCGGGGCCTGCTCATCAGCACCAAAGAAGACCTGTACGCCTGGACTTCCGGGTCCGACCGCGCCGGCCTGCACGTGATGGTGCACGCCATCGGCGACCGCGCCATCCGGATGCAGCTGGACATCTTCGAACGCGTAGCGGCGGAGAACGGTCCCCGGGACCGCCGCTTCCGTATCGAGCACGCCCAACACATCGATCCGGCCGATATCGCGCGTTTCGCCGCCCTGGACGTGATCCCCAGCATGCAACCCTACCACGCCATCGACGACGGCAGGTGGGCGAAGAAGGTCATCGGTCCGGAGCGGATCAAGACGACCTACGCCTTCCGGTCGCTGCTGGACTCCGGCGCGCGACTGGTCCTGGGCAGCGACTGGTCGGTGGCGCCAGCAACGCCCGTCGAAGGCATCTACGCCGCGGTGACGCGGCGCACGCTGGACGATCTGAATCCGGACGGATGGGTTCCCGAGCAGAAGATCTCCGTTGAAGAAGCGCTTCGAGGATACACGATTGACGCGGCCTACGCCTCTTTCGAAGAGGACATCAAAGGTTCACTGGAACCCGGCAAACTCGCGGATTTCGTAATCCTGGACCGGGACCTGACCGTCATCCCGCCTGAAGAAATCCGGGAAGCCAAAGTCGATCTGACCGTTGTCGGCGGCGAAGTCGTCTATGAACGTTGACGGACCCAGGGACGAGGAAACCGGACGCGCGGCGCACGGCGGCGCGGCACGGCGGCAGGTGCGCGCAGGCGCGGCAGGTCAGCGAGTACACGGCGGTGAGGAGTGGAAGGCGGCGCGCGCAGGCATGGAGTGGCGGATTGCCGAAGGCCAGGTCCACCTCTGGCGGGCTTCCCTCGATCTGCCTGCGGATCGCGTTAAAGATCTGGAGCGCTTTCTTTCCCCGGACGAACTCAACCGGGCGAAGCGGTTCGTCGTGCGCAGCGCGCGGGATCGATACACGGTGGCAAGGGCCGTCCTTCGCAACATCCTTTCCCGTTACCTGTCCACCGCACCGGCCGATCTGCGGTTCAGCTATACCGAATACGGCAAGCCCGGCCTCGCCCATCCGTCGTCGTCCGTCGGATTCAACGTTTCCCATTCTCACAACCTGGCCGTTTACGCGCTTACGACCGGCGGACCGGTAGGCGTCGATGTGGAATACCTGTATCGACGCGCGATCATGGACCGGCTGAAGATCGCCCATCGCGTGTTTTCCGACCGGGAATACAACGAGTTGGCAACCACGCCCAGTTACCGGCGCGACCGGGCTTTCCTGGCCTGCTGGACGCGGAAGGAGGCCTTCGTCAAGGCAATCGGCCAGGGTCTGTCCTGCCCCCTTGACCAGTTCGACGTCACCGTGGATCCCGACGATCCGCCCCGACTGCTGGCCACGCACTGGGACGCCGCCGACGCCGAACGCTGGTCCATGGTGTCCGTCGATCCCGGACCGGACTATATCGGGGCATTGGCCTTAACCGGGCAAAACCCCCAGATCACCCGCTGGCAATGGGACCACGATCGGACCGAGTGAACCGGATCGACTGAACCCGGATCGGACAGACGAAATCCCGCACACACTGTACCTGACGACAAATTCTGCCCGCTGTACCTGACGACCGAGGAGCGCTCATGTCCGACAAATTCTGCCCGCTGAACCTGACGACCGAGGAACTGATCGAGTACACGCCGGACTGGGACGGCGAACGTTTCCCGGACGGACGGCCGATGGTGCCGGACGGGATCATCGAGCGGATGAAAAACGTATCCATCACCCAGGCCTGGGGCGTGATGCGCGGCGCGGGCTATGAACACCAGTATGAGGGCGGATGGCAGCGGACCCATCCCGGCAAGACGCTCGCGGGACGGGCCGTGACGGCCATGTACATGCCCCGGCGGCCGTCCATGCGTTCGGTGATGGAAGCCAAGGGCGCCGCCCACGGCTGCATCGGCGACCAGATCTCCTGGCCCATCGACATGCTGGTTCCCGGGGACGTCTATGTGGCCGACACCTACGGCAAGGTGGACGAGGGGCCCATCATCGGCGACAACCTGGCCACGGCGATCTTCGCGAACTCAGGCAATGGGGTCGTCTTCGACGGATCGGTCCGGGACCTGGAAGGCATCGAGGAGCTGGAAGAATTCGCCTGCTTCGTGCGGGGCTGGCACCCCTCCTACGCCTCGCCCACCATCATGCTCCTGGGCGTGAACACCGCGGTGCGCATCGGCCAGGCCACGGTCATGCCGGGCGACGTGGTCCTGGGCAAGCGCGAGGGGGTCGTCTTCATACCGCCCCACCTGGCAGAAACCGTGGTCAAGACCTCCGAACTGGTCCAGCTACGTGACATGTTCGGAAAACAGCGGCTGCGGGAGGGAAAGTACACGCCCGGCCAGATCGACGACCGGTGGACGGACGAGATGGAGGCGGATTTCTCGGAATGGCTGGAGGGCCGCATGGACGGGTTGCCGGTCCCGAAAGAGGCCATCCAGGAACTGCTGAAGGAGCGGACCTGGTAGGGAGGGCTTCAGGCGCCGACTTTCGGCCTTCGCTCGAACGCGTATTCCATGATGTTCGCGTTTTCTTCAGCGTGTTCGTGTAAACCGCAGAGTCATTTCGGCGTAAATCTGGTATCTATGAGCAGAGATTTACGCCCAAATGGGGACTAAACAGCTTCTGTTTACGTTTTGGGACGCTTTGGTTCCTCTGTGTCTGTGTCTTCGTCTTCGTCCGCTCGCGTCTGGGCACTCTCCACGCCCTCGACATGGCCGTCCCGCCCGTCCACATCTTCAGCCTGACCTTCTTCCAGCATCCCGTCCGTCAGTTTCTGGATTGTACCGGGAAGGGCATCGACAGGCGGAACTTCCGGCAATTCGCGCGTGACCGGCACGTTCAATTCGGTAAATTTCCGCGCGGACGTGGCCACGCGCGTATCCCATGAACCAACACCTCGATTGTACCTGTCTATGGCCTGGCCCAGCGATTTCCCGACCGCGACATAGTGTCCGGCAAATACGGTCAGCCGCTCATGCATCTCCTTGCCCAGATCGCTGATTTCCCGCGCGGTTTCGGCGACCTTGATCTGCTGCCAGGACATCTCCACGGCCTTGAGCAGGGCCAGCAGGGCGGGCGGCGTGACGATGATTACATTTTTTTCCAGTGCGCGCTCCGTCAACCCCGGCTCTCGTTCGATGGCGGGCAGGAAGGCGAATTCGGGCATGACCATCACCACCATGTCCGGCGTCGAAGACAGCACGCTCCAATATTCCTTCCTGGCCAGGGAGTCGATATGGGTCTTGACCTGGGTCACGTGAAGGTCGAGCGCTTGTGACTTCGCCTCCTCGTCCTTCGATTCGAAGGCGTCCATCAGGGCGGACAGCGAAACCTTCGAGTCGAGAATCACGGTGCGCCCATGGGGCAGATGGACGATCACGTCCGTCCTGAGCCGCTCGCCCTCCCCGTCGAAAGAATCCTGTACGGTGAAATCGATGTCCTTCCTCAGCCCGGAGAGTTCCAGCACCCGTTCGAGCTGGGTCTCCCCCCAGCGGCCGCGCACGTCGGGCCGCTTGAGCGCGTTCGACAGCGTCTGTGCTTCCGTGGCGAGTTCCTTGTTGGTCTGCATGAGGTGCAGCATCTGCGTGCGGAATTCGCCCGCGTTCTCGGCCCGGGCCTTGTCCAGCGACTCGATCTTCTCCGACAGCGGTTTGACCAGTTTCTCCACCGCCTCCTGCCGGGCTTTCAAGGTTTCCTCTGCGCTCTCCTTGAAGGACTCCTGCTGGGACTTCAACACCTCCGATGAAAGCGTTTTGAAGGAATCTCTGAACCGCTTCTCCACCTCGTCGCGATCGCCGATGCGTTCTTCCGCATTCGCGAGCTTCTGACTCAGCTCGGCCCGTTCGATCTCCAGCTTACGGACCTCATCCAGTGCTTTCTGGGCTTCGGCGAGTTGTTCGCGCACTACGCCGAGTTCAGTCTCCATCCTTGCTTTATCACCACTGAACGCATTGATCCGGTTGCCGTTTTTCAATCCCCAAACCAGCACGCCGGCAGCCAAAGCAAGACTCGCCAAGAGCGCAATGAGCAGTATGAGGGTCAATGTGTCCATGGGCGCTAACATACCTTAAAAGAAGCAGCTACATCAAGGAGTAATCAGGGGGACCCGCGCTTATTTCAGCATCCGTTCCGCCATCCATTCCGCCGCCACCCTGGCCAGTTCCTCCATGACGGGTTCGTCGGTGTTCCGGCGT
>CAZZNP010000109.1:8058-11880 GCA_964655785.1 uncultured Gemmatimonadota bacterium | reverse complement strand
CCCGGGCAGGACGCCGCGGGTTAGCGCGCGGCCAGATAACGAGCTTCCCATGACCTCCAACGAGTACGTCCACCACACGCCCCGCATTCATCCCTCCGCATTCATCGCGGATAGCGCCGACCTGATCGGCGCGGTAGACATCGGAAAGGACGCGAGCGTCTGGTACCAGGTGGTGGTCCGGGCGGACGACGAGCCGGTGACGATCGGCGAGGGGACCAACATACAGGACGGCAGCATTCTCCACATCGACGCCGGCATGCCCACGGTACTCGGGAAGGGCGTGACCGTGGGACACCGGGCCATCGTCCACGGTGCAGTAGTGGAAGACCACGTACTGGTCTCCATGGGCGCCGTGATACTCAGCGGCGCGCGCATCGGAAAACACAGCATCATCGGCGCCGGCGCGCTGGTGCTGGAGAACATGGAAATACCTCCGGGGTCCCTTGTCGTAGGCGTTCCGGGCCGCGTGATTCGAGCCGTCAGCGACGACCAGATCGAACGCATACACCGGACCGCAGAGGGGTACGTCGAAAGGGGAAGAATCTATCTCGAACAGCGGGCTCGCGGTAACGCCTGACCTCCCCGTTTAGGGCGATCCGAACATGGCGCCAGACGTCAAAATCCGCTTGACTTTGACGCGCTTGACCTGTAGTTTGCGGTGCTCTGGATTGCGGAATCTTCAGCGCCTGTAGCTCAATTGGATAGAGCACCTGACTACGGATCAGGAGGTTGGGGGTTCGACTCCCTCCGGGCGTACTTACGTAGGACGCGGAAGCATGTGTAGCAACGACGGTGAACACGCAGGATGGCTTCGACTGGCCCTCGAAGAAGCCAGGTCGGCCGGGGCTGCCGGCGATGTACCCGTCGGGGCCGTGATCGTACACGACGGCGTGGTGATCGGCCGCGGACAGAATCGTGTGGAACGGTTACGTGATCCGACCGCCCATGCTGAAATGCTAGCGATCCGACAAGCCAGTGCCGCACTGGGATACGAACGTCTGGCCGGCGCCGCGCTCTATGTTACGCTGGAACCCTGTGCCATGTGCGCGGGCGCGATCGTGCTGGCCCGCCTGGACAGCCTGGTGTACGGGGCGGCCGATCCCAAGACCGGGGCCTGTGGTTCCCTTCGTGATGTCGTGCGGGACCCCCGGCTGAATCACCAGGTGGAAGTAACTGGGGGTGTGCTGGCGGAGACCTGTTCCGGTTTGCTGAAGGATTTCTTCAGGGAGAAAAGGAGAACGGGCGGATCATGCCTGCCCGGCGAGTCCGACGGTGCAAGAGGATCGGGCGGAGCAGGCAGACCGGGCGATCCGGTTGTCGAATCAGGGTTACCGGAGAGGTGCGAGAGTGGTTGAATCGGGCGGTCTCGAAAACCGTTGTGCCTCCGGGCACCGTGGGTTCGAATCCCACCCTCTCCGTTTTCTGACCTGCCGATCGTACAATAAGTAGTGCAGGATACACGACTTACGGCATATGACATTGACTTGGGAGAGGTGCGAGAGCGGTTGAATCGGCACGCCTGGAGAGCGTGTGTTCACCATGTGGACCGTGGGTTCGAATCCCACCCTCTCCGTTTATTTTGGGGCAGTAGCTCAGTTGGGAGAGCGCCAGAATCGCAATCTGGAGGTCGGCGGTTCGATTCCGCTCTGCTCCACTCGGGATGGCGGGACGCATAGTCAGGCGTGCCGTCGTCCCGCGATACAGATAGATACGCAGATACAGACTTGTATAGACAGGTAAAGACAGGTTAGATTACGGTCGTGCTAGATGGGGAGTTAGCGGTGCCCTGTAACCCGCAATCCGCTACAGCGGGGTCGAATTCCCATCCCGAGGATCGCACTTGCGTCGCCGGTATGCGCTGCATCCGGTATTGAAAGTCAGGTCCCACGCAACGTGACAACGCCCAATCCCGTCAGGACCGGAAGGTAGCAGCGGTAAGCGCCTGAAACGTGTGCCGCGGGAGCGCCTGGCCGGAGCCGGCGGCACGGATGCCCCGATACGAGTAGATCCAAGGGTGGGTGCACGACCGCTTAACCATTTCCTCTTCGTTCCGCCTGCCCCGCGTCACGAGTAACCCAAGGCATGGAGGTTTGGGCATTGGCCTACGAAGTCACGGCCCGAAAATGGCGTCCCCAGGAATTCGACGGCGTAATCGGCCAGGAACACGTCACCACCACGCTTAAAAACGCCA
This sequence comes from uncultured Gemmatimonadota bacterium, assembly GCA_964655785.1. Taxonomy (GTDB): domain Bacteria; phylum JAAXHH01; class JAAXHH01; order JAAXHH01; family JAAXHH01; genus JAAXHH01. The sequence continues at coordinate 9,689 of CAZZNP010000109.1, read as the reverse complement.
TAAAGGCAGGCCAGATCGCCCATGCCTACCTGTTCGCCGGACCCCGCGGCGTGGGCAAGACGACCACGGCCCGCATCCTGGCCAAGGCCCTGAACTGCGTCGACGGTCCCACCGTAACCCCCTGCAACAACTGTGCGTTCTGCCAGGAAATATCGGAAGGCCGGAGCGTCGACGTGCTGGAGATCGACGGCGCCTCCAACAACCGCGTCGAACAGGTCCGGACGCACCTGCTCGAGAGCGTCAAGTACACGGCCAGCCAGGGCAAGCACAAGATCTACATCATCGACGAAGTGCACATGCTCACCAAGGAGGCCTTCAACGCGTTGCTGAAGACGTTGGAAGAGCCGCCCCCCCACGTGTACTTCATATTCGCCACCACCGATCCCCGGAAGGTGATCCCCACCGTGCTCTCCCGGTGCCAGCGGTTCGACTTCCGGCGCATATCGGGACCCACCATCGTGGATCACCTGGCCATGATCAGCGAGAAAAGCGGGTACGACGTGCAACGCGATGCCCTGTCCCTCATTGCGCGGCGGGTGGACGGCAGCATGAGGGACGCCGAAAGCCTGCTGGACCAGGTCGTTGCCTTCGGAGGCACCGGCTTGACCGCCCGCGAGGCGGCAGAGGTCCTGGGCATCGTGGACCAGGACGTTTATTTCGAACTGCTGGACGCCGTGGCGGACCAGGACGCTCCAAAGGGGCTGGACTTGGTCGACCGGATTTTCCAGCAGGGCCATGACCTGGAAGAGATCGCCCTGGGCGTCCTGGAACACCTTCGCAACCTGCTCGTCGTCAAGGCTGCCCCCGAAGTGGAAGCGCTGATCGGCGACGCCGCGCTGGAGCTCGACCGCTACCGGGAACAGGTCGGTCGATTCGAGACGGAAGACCTGCTCAGACTATCGCAGATGGCCACCGGGATGGAACAGTCGATCAAGTCCAGCGCACTGCCCCGGGTGCAACTCGAGACCGGTATCGTCCGCATGATTCGCATGGCCCGGTCGGTGCAGCTATCGGACGTTATGACCCGGCTGTCCGAAATGGCCCGGCGCGTGGGAGCGGCCGATGGGGACGACGATACCGGCGACGGTTCATATGAAACGGCGGGCTCCACAGAAGCAGCGGGCTCCGAAGATGCAGCTCCGACTGCCGGTGCGGGGCGCGCGCGGGAATCGGCGCGATCCGATAGGCAGCCTGCGTCGACGGACTCTACCGAACCCGCACCTTCGCCGCCATCGTCCGTAAAGACATCCGAGCCTCCATCCTCCCGGACCGCGGATCAACCGCCCGGCGCAGCACCTGCTTCAGCTGCGGAGGAGGGTCGAAGCCCCGTGGCAACCGCGGAGTCTTCGACGGCCGCCGCGACGGCGCCGGAGCTGGATCTTCGGACGGTCCGTAACAAGTGGCCCGTTATCGTGGAGGAGATCACCCGGCAGCGGAGCGGCCTGGGCAACTTGCTGGCTAAAGCCGAGCCGTCGGGTTGCGCCGCGGCGGATGATCCCGGTTCCGGCGATTCCGCGAAGATTACCTTGCGGTTCGATTCCAGCCAGGTCTTTCATAAACAACAAACCGAAAAACGCGAGAACGCGGCGCTGATACAATCGGCATGTTCCGGTGTCCTTGGGTTCCCGGTA
>CAZZNP010000109.1:4401-7958 GCA_964655785.1 uncultured Gemmatimonadota bacterium | reverse complement strand
CAGGCATCCAGGACGGCCGCCGATACGGCCGGGCAGGCGGCAGGTGCCCGTGCCGGAGCGGCGAAAGATCCAGCCGTCATGAAGATCGTCATGGCTTTCGACGGCCGGATCATGACGGACTGAAACCCGGTCACGGCAACCGTGGTCGGACAGGAAAGGACAGGGATATGGCCAAGGGCATGTCGGGCATGATGAAGCGCGTCCAGCGAATGCAGAAGAAGATGATGCAGCTTCAGGAAGAAATCGCAGAACGCCGGGTCGAAGGCACGGCCGGCGGCGGCATGGTCACCGCGGTGGTCGACGGCAGGCTGCACGTCGTGGAGATCAGGATCGATCCGGCCGTGGTGGACGCCGAAGACGTGGAGATGCTTGAAGATCTCGTGCTGGCCGCCGTCAACCAGGGTCAGCAGAAGGCGCAGGAGATGATGGACCAGGAGATGGGCCAGCTCACCGGCGGACTCAACTTGCCCGGCCTGGGCCAGTAACGCCCCGTCACGCGGCGTTTCGCTGATCCAGGTACAATTCTTGAGGAAATGAATGCATGGCGCGCAAGTACAGTTCCGAGGCCCTGGCCATCCTGGTGGACGAACTGAGCCGCCTGCCCAACATCGGCAGGGTGACGGCCCAGCGGCTGGCTTTTCATATTTTAAAAGGGCCGGCCGAACGCGCCTTCTCGCTGTCGGACGCCATCCGGGCGGTAAAGGAGAAAGTCCGGTACTGCAGCGTGTGCTGGAACATTACCGAGTCCGAGACCTGCGAGATCTGTCACGACCCCCGTCGACGGCCGGAGACCATCTGCGTCGTGGAAGAACCCCGGGACGTGATCACGCTCGAAAGCACGGGAGAGTACCGCGGCCTGTACCACGTGCTCCACGGCGCGCTTTCACCCCTCGACAACATCACCCCGGACGACATACGCGCCCATGAACTCATGCAGCGGATGAGCGAAACGGTGGAAGAGGTTATCATCGCTACCAATCCCAATATAGAGGGAGAAGCTACCGCCCTTTACCTGAGCCGACTGATCAAGCCACTTGGCGTACGGGTTACCCGCCTCGCCAGGGGCCTTCCCATGGGCGGCGACCTGGAATACGCCGACGAAGTGACCCTGGCCCGCGCGCTGGAAGGCCGAACCGAGTTGTAACACGGAACAGAACCGCGATTGCCGGACCGATCCGGCGATCCCCATACCGCCATGAATCTACCAAATAAACTGACCATATTCCGAATCATCCTGAGCCCCATCTTCATGGTCTTCTTCTTGGTAGATACATTATATACACGGTATATCGCGCTGGTGATCTTCATGATCGCCTCGCTGACGGACCTGTATGACGGCTACCTGGCGCGCAAGACCGGCGTGATCACGAGTTTCGGCAAGTTCATGGACCCCCTGGCGGACAAGATCCTCACGTCCACCGCCCTGATCTGCTTCGCGTCCCTCGGCTACATCTACACCTGGATGGTCCTGGTCATCATTGGAAGAGACTTCATCGTGACCGGCCTGCGTTGCATCGCGGCGTACCGGGGGCTTCTCATCCTGCCGACCCAGGTCGCCAAGTGGAAGACCGCTTCGCAGATGGTGGTCATCGTGATCATCCTGCTCTACATCAACGTCCGGACGACCATGATCGCCTTCGGCCAGTGGAACGGGGAGTTCGACGATATCGCCTGGTGGGTACTCAACGGCATGGTCTTCGTTTCCATGACGCTGACGGTCAGTTCCGGTCTCGATTACATCGTCAGGAACCGGTCGATATTCACCAGTCTGCTGAGGTAGGTATGCGCGCCTTGATCATCCTGCTGTCGACCGGATGTTACACCGGCTACACGCCCCGGGCACCCGGCACGGCGGGCAGCGTACTGGGACTCGGACTGGTCTGGGCGCTGACCGGGCCGCTCGGACTGCCCCTCCCGTATTACCTGCTGGTCACCGCGGCCTTATTCGTCCTCGGCGTCTGGGTTTCGAGCCGGGCGGAACCCCTTTTCGGTCACGACGGACCCCCGATCGTGATCGACGAGATTGTCGGCGTCCTGATCGTCTTTGCCGGGATACCGCTCGACCTCTACACGGTGTTGGCCGGGTTCGTCCTGTTTCGCTTGCTCGACATATGGAAACCCTATCCCAGCGACCGCATGCAGCGCCTCTCCGGCGGAACGGGGGTCATGATGGACGACGCCGTGGCCGCTGTCTACGCCCATCTTCTGTTACGGATCATAACGGAGTTCGTATCATGAAATCCGCCGCCATCATCACGATCGGCGACGAACTGCTCTACGGTTCCGTGGTCGATACCAACGCCGCCTATATCGGCCAGCGCCTCACGGAGACCGGTATCGAACCGGTCTGTTCCATGACCGTGGGCGACGTGGGATCCCGTATCGGCCAGGCCCTGGAAACCGTGTGCCGACAGGCGGACGTAGTGCTCGTCACGGGCGGGCTGGGACCGACCCACGACGACGTGACCAAGACCGTCATCGCCGAGGTGATCGGACAGGACCTGGTCTTTCATCCCGATATCCTCGAAACCGTGGAGCGCATGTTCACACAGCGGGGCATGGCCATGCCGGAATCGAACCGCATCCAGGCCTACATGCCCAGGTTCGCCGAGGTGCTCGACAATCCCGTCGGTACGGCGCCCGGGTTCATGGTACGCCACCACGGGACCGCCGTCTTCGTCATGCCGGGCGTGCCCCGCGAGATGAAGAAAATGCTAAACGAGCAGGTGCTGCCGCGACTGAAGGAACAGGGGACGGGCAGGGTCATCCTGCACCGGTGGATCCGAACGACGGGGATCGGCGAATCGAGCCTTACCCAGATCATCGGCGACGTCATCGAGGAAGCGGAGGACGTCAAGATAGCTTCCCTGCCCCAGGAGACCGGAGTCAACCTGCGCCTCACGGCCGAAGGTCGCAGCGGCGACGAAGCCCAGCGGCGCATCGAAGCCGTCGAATCCAGGATGGTCGCCCGGGCCGGCGAACACATCTACGGCGTGGACGACGATACGCTCGAAGAGGTGGTGGGTCGCCTGCTCCGGGATGCCGGTGCGACCGTGGCGATCGCCGAATCCTGCACCGGCGGCCTGGTGGCGTCCCGGATGACCGACGTGCCTGGGAGTTCCGATTACCTGCTGGAAGGCGTGGTATCCTATAGCAACGCCGCGAAAATGGCGCGCCTGGAAGTGTCCGTCGGGACGATCGACCGCTACGGGGCGGTCAGCGCGGAAACGGCGGCCGCCATGGCCCAGGGTGTGCGGCAGACAAGCGGCGCCACCTACGGCCTGTCCACGACCGGCGTTGCAGGACCCGGCGGCGGGACCCCCGAGAAACCGGTGGGCCTGGTCTACCTGGGACTCGCCTCCGTGGACGGCGTCGAGACACGTAAACTCATGCTGGGGCCGGACCGGCTTGTCAACAAGACACGGGCCGCACTGGCCGCTCTGAATCTGCTTCGGCAGGCGCTTACACGCGCGGCAGGCACATAGCCGCTCTGAATCTGCTGCGGCAGGCGCTTACACGCGCGGCAGGCACATAGCCGCTCTGAATCTGCTGCGGCA
>CAZZNP010000109.1:0-4301 GCA_964655785.1 uncultured Gemmatimonadota bacterium | reverse complement strand
GGCACATAGCCGCTCTGAATCTGCTGCGGCAGGCGCTTACACGCGCGACGGCACGAATAAGATCCCGAAGAGCTTAACACCCGCCGGCGCCATAGAAAATCCCGGGTGACCGAATACCCGCCGGCACCGAAGAAAGGCTGACGATGCGCACGTTCATCGCCGTGGAAGTTCCGGATGCAGTAAAAGTCCGCATTGCGGAACTCGAGAACAGTTTGAAAGGGACAGGGACCGATATCAAATGGGTCGAACCAGGGAACATCCACATCACGATGAAGTTCCTGGGAAACATCGAGCCTGATCAGTCGGCGGTGGTCCGGGACGGACTTTGCGCCGCACTTGATACAATAGGCCCCTTCGACCTGAAGCTGGAACGCGTCGGTGCCTTCCCGGACCTGAACCGCCCCCGCGTCTTCTGGGTTTCCGTCGATGAAGGCCGGGACGCACTGACCGCCATGCAGCACCGCATCGAATCCGAATTGCACCGACGAGGCTTCGTTCGCGAGGAAAGACCCTTCTCGCCGCACCTGACCATCGGCAGGGTTCGATCGCCAAAAGGCCTGGCCAAGCTCACCGGTCTGATCGAGACGACGTCCTTCGAGACCGATCTTTTTGCGGTGTCTCGCGTGGCGGTGGTGAAGAGCGAACTGAAACCGGACGGACCGGTCTACACGGTCACCGATCACGTGGATCTGGGATGAACATGCCGACGATTACGGACATAAGTACCAGGGGTGGCGGCAAGCGCCGGGAACGCCAGGTCACGTTCGACAGCGAGCGCACCCTGACGATCACGGAAGAGACCTTCCTCCGGTTCGGACTCGTCGACGGGCAGGAGATGGACTCGGAAGGACTGCGGGAGATGGAGCAGGCCGACGGCGTCGCCCGGGCCATGACGGAATCCCACCGGCTCATCGACTATCGCATGCGGACCCGCCGCGAACTGGCAGCCAAACTCAAATCCAGGGGCAGGACGGAAGACGTCATCGAGGAGGTGCTGAATCGGCTCGAGAGAGTGGGGCTGATCGACGACGAGCGTTTCGCCCGCCAGTGGATCGACGAACGGCTTCGCAAGAGGCCGGTTGGCCTTACCCTGCTGCGCCGCGAGCTGCGGCAGAAGGGGATCGACCCCGAAATCATCGAGGCCGCCCTTGAGGAAAGTGCATCCAGCGAAGAGGAATCCGACAGGGCCTACGAAGCGCTGCGTCGCCAGGCCCATCGTTACACCCGGCTCGACCGGGACGCGGCCCACCGCCGCATGGTCTCCTTCCTGGGAAGGCGGGGGTTTGGCCAGGGCGTCATCTACCAGGTCGTCCATCGCGTGTTGGACGAGATAAAGGAGTCCGGAAATTGACCGGAGCCGAACTGCGCAGATCGTTTACGGGGTTTTTTGAACACCGCGGCCACACCGTCGTGCCGAGCGCCAGCGTGGTGCCCTGGGACGATCCGACACTGCTGTTCACCAATGCGGGGATGAACCAGTTCAAGGATGTCTTCCTCGGACGGAGCACCCGGGACTACGTACGCGCCGTGGATTTTCAGAAGTGCATCCGGGCCGGCGGCAAGCACAACGACCTGGAAGACGTGGGCAGGTCGCCCGTCCACCAGACTTTCTTCGAGATGCTCGGCAACTGGTCCTTCGGCGACTACTACAAGGAAGAAGCGATCACCTGGGCCTGGGAGCTGCTGACCGATGAATGGAAGCTTCCGCCGGAGCGCCTCTGGGCGTCCGTGTTCCGGGAGGACGACGAGGCCGAGCGCCTCTGGAAGCGGCACACCGGCGTGGCGGACGACCGCATCCTGAGATTCGACGAGAAGGACAACTTCTGGGAGATGGGCGAGACCGGACCGTGCGGGCCCAACTCCGAGATCCACTATGACCGGGGACCGGAACGGTGTGACCTGAAAGGCGACCCAGAACATGTCTGCGCGGTAAACGGGGACTGCAAGCGGTTCGTGGAGATCTGGAACCTGGTCTTCATACAGTACGACCGGGGTAACGACGGCGGACTGACGCCCCTTCCCGCCCGGCACGTGGACACGGGGATGGGGTTCGAGCGCATGCTCACCATATTGCAGGACGTGGATACGAATTACGAGACCGACGTCTTCCGGCCGCTGATGGACCACATCGGCGAACTGTCGAAACAGCCCTGCGCGGAAGGGGATACGGCCGTGGCCTTTCGTGTCGTGGCCGACCATGTCCGCACCCTGGCGTTCGCCATTGCCGACGGCGCATTGCCCTCCAACGAAGGCCGCGGCTACGTCCTGCGCCGGATCCTTCGCCGTGCGGCCCGTTATGGCCGCACGCTAGGGCTGGCTGATCCCTTCCTCTACCGGCTGGTGCCCACGCTTACCGGGCAGATGGGCGAGGCCTACCCGGAACTGAAACGGGAACAGGACAAAATTGAGAGGCTGGTCAAGGCCGAAGAAGAGTCCTTCGGCCGGACGCTCGACCATGGGATTGAACTCTTCGAAGACATCGTCGTACAGGCGGTTGACGAAGGCCGCGGCGAGATCCGGGGAGACGAGGCCTTCAGACTATACGATACCTACGGTTTCCCCGTGGACCTGACCCAGCTGATGGCCGATGAGAAGGACCTGGTCGTGGACATGGCCGGCTTCGAGGCGGAGATGAAGCAACAGCGGGAACGGTCCGTTGCGGCGAGAACGCAGCGAGGCACGCCATCGGTCACGGCCGATGTACAGGTAGAAAACCCTACCGATTTCCTGGGTTACGGTGCGCTTACGGTCGACAGAGCCGAGGTGGCAATCGTTGATGGCGCCTCCGTCGTCCTCACGAAGACCCCCTTCTACGCCGAATCGGGCGGACAGGTAGGCGACACCGGCTGGCTGGAGACGGATCCGGGAGACCGGATCGCCGTTAAGGACACGACGCGGGAAGGCAACGTCTTCATTCATCATTGCGACCCGGCCGGCGTCCGCGACCTGGAACCCGGGATGATCGTCTCCGCCCACGTCGACAAAGCGCGCAGGCAGTCCATCATGCGTAACCACACGGCGACCCACCTCCTGCACGCCGTGCTGCGGGAGTACCTCGGCGCGCACGTGGAGCAGCGGGGCTCCGTGGTCGCGCCCGACCGCCTGCGATTCGATTTCTCCCATTTCAGCGCCGTCGGCCCGGACGAACTGAAAGGCATCGAACGCCGGGTCAACGAACTCATCTGGGAGAATATCCCGGTCGAACCGTTCGAGACCGACCTGGAGGACGCCAGGAGCCAGGGCGCCACGGCGCTTTTTACCGAGAAGTACGAGGACAGGGTTCGCGTGGTCCGCATCGGCGGCGTGAGCCTGGAACTTTGCGGGGGTACGCACCTCGGCGCCACGGGAGAGACCGGGTTGTTCCGGCTCGTCCGGGAATCAGGCATCTCCGCCGGCGTTCGGCGCGTCGAGGCCCTGACCGGCGTAGCGGCCTACGAGGCCGTCAAGCGCGACGAAGAGCTCGTCGCGGAAGCCGCGCAGGCCCTCAAGTGCGAGCCGGAGGATCTGGTGAAAAGGGCCGGCGACCTGAACGCGCGGGTCCGCGAGCTGGAACGGCACATCCGGGAAACGGGCCGGTCCACGGCGCAGAACTGGGCTGATGACCTGGTTAACGGGGCCGTGGACGCGGGCGGCGTCTCCGTGGCGGCGGGCCGCGTGGAATGTCCGGACATCGACACCCTTCGCGCCATGGGCGACACGCTGCGCGAGCGCCTTTCCGGCGCCGCGGTGGGCGTGTTGTTCGCAAGCTTCGACGAACGGCCGGTCTGTATCGTCGTGGTCACGGACGGCGCGATTTCCGGCCGCGGTCTCCACGCGGGCAAGCTGGCCCGCGACGTGGCCGCCTTCATCGGCGGCGGCGGCGGTGGAAAGGCGCACATGGCGCAGGCCGGCGGGAAAGACGCGTCCCGGATCGACGAAGCCGTCACCCAGGCGCCCGGGGTCGTCGAGGACCACCTGCGAGACGCCTGACCGGCGGGAAAGACGCGTCCCGGATCGACGAAGCCGTCACCCAGGCGCCCGGGGTCGTCGAGGACCACCTGCGGGACGCCTGACCGGCGGGCAAAATGAACCGTTCGGCCGCCAAGGTCCGGGTACAACGACCGCACGGATACAACGGCCGTCCGACCGCCAAGGTCCGGGTACAACGGCCGCCCGGGTACAACGGCCGCCCGGGTACAACGGCCGTTCGGCCGCCAAGGTCCGGGTACGACGGCCGCACGCATCGACAGCCCGGCGAAATGAGCGACTAGTGTCCTGTCCCTAAAATAACTTGATTTATATTGAGGTTGTCCTATATTCTC
>CAZZNP010000108.1:6306-12006 GCA_964655785.1 uncultured Gemmatimonadota bacterium | reverse complement strand
ATCACTTCATCTGGGGCCAATTATGCGAAGTTAAGTTACCTCGCCAATACCATTCCGCTTTATCCCAACACAACGAAGTCCTTCGTACCAGGCAGCTTGTGGAGACACGGTTTTATCTGGATTTTGGCATAAAACTGTGCGCAGAAACACGATCTGAGGCTCAATCACAGGGACGGATCGGGAGAGGCACCAATCGGCTGCTGACACCAAAGTGTGCAGTACGAGCGTGGGTGGCATGATCCAAAGTGGACCATGAGGATTAAGAAGATGAGGGGGCTTCTTGGAATCTCTCGTATATGTCGTGTTCAAAGTATCGAGCGGAAACCATTTCTCTGACAGGAATCACCAGTCTGAATTTGTTCTGACTGTATATCGACATTTGCACTAACAATTCACCAAGTTGGTCGGCATCTATTCCAGTAGGTTGGTCGGCATCTACTCCGGTAAGTTGTTCAAGATATATTGGAATGTAGTGGGTAGTGAATTCTACCTTCATCTTATCGTCGGTTCTATAACCACTCATTACAGGCACTAAAAAGATCTCGTTGTAAGAGGATGTTAAATCGTGCCTGTATTCGAGAATGTAACCGACATATACCTTCCTGTTCTGTGTAGTGATTTCTACCAATTCTCCACCAATCATGGATTCTTGAAACAGAACTTCTGAGAACGCTCCTATGTCATAAGCCGTTTTGAACAACGCTTTTTCTCTATTACACACCAAATTTGCAACAAGCAGTGCGAGCGCACTCAAAGGATAACACAGGAAACAGGAAATCAGCACTTTGTCGGTGAGAGAGAAGCCGAGGAAATCTTCGGAAGGAAGATAGAGTTTTACTGGAATGTATGACGCCACCCAAATAACGACTCCAACAAGGGCGGATTGTAAGAACACGTGGTATCCGGATGCTGACTTAATCCTAAATCGAAAATAGTAAGACCCGGTCAGAAACAAGTATCCCGCTAAAACAGTGAGTAACACATATACACTATATATCATACTACTTGCTGTTGCCCTTACCTCCACCTGATTGTTGAGGTGTGAGGAGTTTTTTTACCGTATTTCTAACCTTTGTGTTTTCGGCAAAAGACTTACTGTCCACTCTTACCACTCCGTCCCTGGTGACGTTTACCTTAACCCTTTGCGGTTTGTTTTCGTTAGAATCCATAATTGGTGGCACCTTTCGTTAAAAATGAAAACAGCTCAAGAGGTTCTTCGTCTCTCTTAACTGTCGGTCGATTTTTCATTTTTAAATTCGAAGGTTATGAAAAAGGGCGGGTTATCACCCATAAAACAAAATACAAATGGCCTTGTAAAGCACTATCGTAATTTACCCAATACACCACCCTATGTAAAAGGTAAGGCCACCATAACATTACATACTGATTCGTTCCTCGGCCAGGCGATCGTGCCAGGGCCTTGCCTGGCGATGTACTCGGCGATCGTGTCTTGATGGCAGATCGCTCAGTCTACCTCGATCAGTATCCGGCAGTGATCGCTCGGTCCCCACTCCTCCTCGGTGTTCAGGGCTTTCGTCGAGACCGAATTGAGCATGCTCTTCGATGCGAACACGTAATCAAGCTGCCTGGTGGCCGTGGCCGGCTTCTCGAGCGGGTGATAGTACGTGGGACCATTGTTGGGACCGATCACGGGAAGGCCGATGGAAAACATCCGGTCGAATACGGCGGCATTGCGGCGCTTCCAATAGAAGTTAGGGCCGTCGCCCTGCATGACCGTCGTGTCACCGGCCGCGATCATCCTGAAGGTGTTTTTGCGTCCGATCAGAAGCGATATGTCCGAAATGATGCGCTGGACCGATGCATCCACAATATCCCCGGATTTGAGTCCTGATGCCGGATGGGCCGCCTCGAACTCGGCACAGAAGTTAACCACGAGGAACGCGCGATCCGGTTTGTCCTTTGGTGTAACGATCGCCGCGGACAGGCAGCCGCGGTGACTGGACTGCACGTCCTCCAGGTACTCCACCTCCACGCGGTCCGAGACCCTGATTATCGCGCACCTTGAAAGCGCTTTGCCGTTCTCGTCTTCATATGGGGCGGGATCCACCTCGACTTTCTCGGCCACGTCGCAGGGTGGCCTGTACCCCTCCTGAACAAATACGACGTCGACGCCCGAATCCGGGATGCATCGCCAGGCCTTATGCCTGTGGGCGATATTCCAGCACCACATCCTTACCATATCACGTCCTCCCGCGTGGCGCAATGAGCCTTGTAATAGACCGGAACCGAGCACGTAAGCATTTCCTATCGCTTGCACCGCACGGGACCGATCCTGTACTTCGTCAGTCTATCAATCACCGCCCAAGGAGCCTTGGGCCACGAATAATACCCTTTCTTCCATGAAACCGTATTGAACGTCCCCGGCCGTTTTCGCTCCACGTTACGGATCAACTCGTCATGTGGTACCAGAAACCAAAAGCCACGCGCTGGAAAACACAGATACAGGTCTTTGCCTTCGTACTTCTTGTCGATCAGCATGCGGGCCATGAGCCGGACTTTCAGGATGCGGCCGTCATCGTGATAGGCCAGGCAGTTGGCACAGTGCCAGTCGTCTGGCAATGCGACCAAACCATACCCGTGTCCAGCGAGCAGGCAGCCGGCTTTATGGTAGTTTTTCAAGCTCTCTCCTTTCTTTGACGGGGTGCGCGGCGTGCGGGATGACTAGCTTTATCGGTATGGGATCTCCCGGCCCGCATAGCCGCGCCTGGTTAAATACCGGACTCCCCACCTTGGCCCGGTTGGAGGCGCCCGCAAAGCGTATGCGGATGATCCAAGTGCCCATTCCAGTTCTAAGGGAAGGGTTCGTAGGTTGCATACGGATACGGGCGCAAGTCGACCACTCTCCTGACCCTGGCCGGGTTGTTGTAGACCGGGATCGGGGGAATCATTTCGTGCATCGCGTCCACCCGTATGGCATAACTGGCGTTTGCCGTATTGACGTTTACAGTGTCGCCTTCGACGTCGACGAATTTTCCGTGATGAGTAGTTGCGTACTTTCCCGAGATTCCGTTTCGCCCCCGGTTCCCCGGTCCAATTCCTGAACATGATATCACGATTTTGACGAATACCGGGGGAGCGAGGGACGCTCATTTCATAGGCATCCCCCTTGCTGAAATTCGGTTCTTGGAAGGTGCGCGTTAATCGGGGGGGATTGTTAGGATATCATCTGAACAGTCTAACTATGATAGTCACGACGCCAATCAAGGTGGGGATTCCTACGGTAAGGATGACAGTGAGTATATAGGCTTTTGTCGGTACATGTTTCAATGTCTCCTGAATTACGGCGACTGAACTGTTGAGATCATCGACTTTCCTTGTTGTCTCCTTGGTCGTCTCTTCTAAACGCTCAAGCCGATAATCTCTATGTTTATTCCCATTTCCGTTGCGCGATCCGCCGCCTTCACCATCGGGATCGCCCGTAAGGTCGTATTTAGGCAACGTCATTAGAAACCCTCCGTAATACTCAGCCAATCCCAGAGAGCACGGGTTGTATAACCAGAATACGCCCCTTCTAATCGAAATACGACGCCGGAAGCCAAACGCTCAGCATCATCGTCTACCTTGATTCCCAACGTTTTCGCTACGACCTCTGAAATGTTATCGTCTTGAACCAGAAACAACAGGTCGGTGTATTGAAAATTCGTCGGATACGACTCGTCATTCTTTCTTTGAATTTCTTACTCGCAGGGCTGTCCAAAGCGATGACAAATACCATGATAAGTCTCCTCGTGGTGGCAGGTCTTCAGAGGGGCACCTGAACCCCATCTATACCCGGCATATTAACCGGTCAGATGATCCCCGTACAGAGGAAAATTGACTTTTTTCTTGTGTGCCAACATATGTTTAGGACGCCAATAGTCCGGTTCATCACCCTCAACAAATATATTGGATTTGTTTCGATAGAGTATCCATTAATATAAGGCGGAAACAGCAATTCGAATCATAGGGGCGATTGTGCCATCCAGGGTGTTTCGATCGATGGCCACCGGCTGATGGAATGAGGTGGATGAACTTTATCGAGGTTTTTGGACTTTTTTCAAAAAAGTTGCGAGATTTCTATTTGGACTCCGACTAATACATATAACAGACATGACGGTTACCGGAGACAATCAGGGTAACAGTAATGATCTAGAGCGTCATGCATGAAGCACCTTCTGTAATCCGACCATCCAAGTGCATATACGACCGAAGAGCGGGGAAACGATGAATGAAGGTTCTTATAGTGAACGTGTAGGCAGACTGGAGGGTATAATTGAGCAAGTCAATGCCAGGTTGAGTACGATCGAAACCAGACTGAGTTCGATCGAGAGAATCGGTGTCACATTGCTATCTATGCTTCTTGCCGGCGTAGTTGGAATCCTGGTCAGGATATGGGGAAATTGACAGGAGAGAATAAGACGAGAAGAGTACTTTTTTTGAGGTTTTTGAACTATCGTGTTGACTCTGCGTCAACGCTTTGCGCTACATTGCATACTAAGCGTAACGGTAGACAACGAGTTTACGATAATCGGAGAATTAAATGTCCCAACGGCCGTGGTTGGATGTGACTTTAAAAGCCGCGTTAATTGGTGGCGCAGTTCTGATGTACTTGGATTTAAGAGCCGAGATACGATCAGTAAGAACCGAGATACGATCGGTAAGAACCGAGATACGTTCAGAAAGTGACGAGATACGTTCAGTAATAAGGACCGAGATTCATTCCGTAAGGTCTGAGATTCATTCCGTAAGGTCTGAGATTCGTTCAGTAAGGAATGAGGTTCATTCAGTGTGGTCTGAGATTCGTTCAGTAAGGAACGAGATAAACTCAAGCAGAATCAGTTTGGAAGATAGAATCGACAGGGCCGAGACCAGGATCGACGAAGTAAGAGGTTATCTCAAAACCAATTGAAGAAAGTCTCGGAAAAGGATGAGATATTGGCTAAGAATAGTTGGATGAACGTCGTAATCAAATCCGCTCTGATTTCAGGTGGTTTTGCTGTGTATATTTTCGTGGAGTCTGACACTCGCGATCGGTTATCAAGGATGGAAAGCAAAATCGACCAGATCGAGACGAAACTTACCGATAGGATCGACCGGGTTGAAACCAAGATCGAACGAGTCGAGACCAAGATCGAACGAGTTGAGACCAGGATCAATCGAGTTGAGACCAAGATCGACGAAGTCCGCGGTTACCTTAGATTCAACGTCGACCCTGCAATGAACGAAACGCCGCCACCTGACTCGAACGACTGATTTCAATTTGGATAATCACGGATAACAACTCAAGGCCCGGCTTCGGTCAACCGGGCTTGATCTCATCTCTGAGCACTCGGCGGATCAGCTTTCCCGATGCCGTGTGAGGAAGTTCGTCCACGATGACGACCCGGTAGATTTTGAACAGCGGGTTGAGTCCGCCAGAGACCACGGCCTGGAGTTCCGATTTCAGCGCATCGGGGTCGAGGTCAACGGCTGAGGGTAGACCGGCCGATCCGGACCCGGCGCCGCCGCCGCCCGCATCGATGTCGAGCTCAACGTCTGCAATGCCGCCGCCCGCATCGGGAACGATGAAGACTACCAGCCTTTCGGCCCCTTCACCTTCGGGCTGCACCGTCACGGCCGCACTCTCGTAGACTTCGGGATGTCCGTCGACGATCCGTTCCAGTTCCAGGGAACTGACCAGGATGCCGCCCAGGTTCATCC
>CAZZNP010000108.1:3124-6206 GCA_964655785.1 uncultured Gemmatimonadota bacterium | reverse complement strand
CCGGTCTCGTCCACCTCCCCGCCGGTCTCGTCCAGGATCACGAAATCCACGCCCAGGTTCGCCGTGGTGAATACGGCGGGCGAGCAGGGCTGCAGGACCGTGCAGGCCAGGTGGCCGCCCCCGATCTCGGTGCCGCCGAGGTATTCGATCACGGGCGCCCTGTATCCGACCCGGCTCATGAGCCACAGGTAGTCGGTCCGGCTAGAGGGCTCGCCCGTGGAGCTGAATACGCGTACGTCCGGCCAGTCGACGCCTTCGCACGCGCCGGTGCGCCTCCATGTCCGCACCAGGGAGGGAATCACACCCTGCATAGTCACCCCGGCGCCCCGGATGAAACGCGGGTATTCAGCGGTATTGTAAGCGCCCGGATACAGGGCCATGCACGCGCCGTTGATCAGGGTGGCGTAGATGAGCCACGGACCCATCATCCAGCCGATGTTGGTCGGCCAGGCCGTGACGTCGTCCCCGTGGACGTCCTGGTGGTAGAATCCGTCCATGGCGCTCTTGATGGGGGTCAGGTGGGTCCACGGTATGGCTTTGGGATCGCCGGTGGTCCCCGAGGAGAACAGGACATTGGTCGTCCGATAGGGGTCGCCGGTCACGGACTCGAAGGTGTCGTCGGAGGACAGGAGGTCGGACCAGGCGATGTCGGATGGACGAATGCCGCGGCGGAGCAGGGACGCGTTTGACGCGGCCGGGGAAGCGTCTGGCGCCGTCGCGTCGCTTTGAAGAGGGACATCGCCCGTCGGCGGATCGCTTCGCATGGAAGAGCCATCCGAAGCGCCGGACGGCACGACGATGATCGTGGACGCGCCCGACTCGACGACCGTGTCGTAGAGCGGTATGCGCTTGCCCCCGTGGACGTACCGGTCCATGGTGACCGCGCAGGTCGCGCCGGCGATGGCCATGCGGCGCCGGACTTCCGAGGCCGGGAAACTGTGGGCGATGGAGACGACCCGCGAACCCGCGCGGACGATGGCCAGGTAGGCGATCACGCATGCCAGGTTCAGGGGCATGTAGAGGGCGATGGCCCGATCCGGCGCCAGGCCCCGTTCGCTCAGGCCGTTGGCGACGCGGTTGACGAGGCCTTCCAGTTCGCCGTAGGTCGTCGTGGAGAGCGATCGGCCGTCAGGACCGGGCGTGACGACCGCGGGACGGCCGGGATCGGCGGTGAAGCAGCTGTCGACGATGTTGA
The DNA here is from genome assembly GCA_964655785.1 of uncultured Gemmatimonadota bacterium. GTDB lineage: Bacteria > JAAXHH01 > JAAXHH01 > JAAXHH01 > JAAXHH01 > JAAXHH01. The sequence continues at coordinate 5,011 of CAZZNP010000108.1, read as the reverse complement.
GCTCAGCGCCCGCCAGCCACCGGGGATCGCGGACGCCCCCGCGAGGCATCGACTGGGGGTTTCCGACACCGCTGGCCGAACTGCGGACGCCCTCGTCCAGATCGAGGATAGCGTCCGGAGGTCTGGTGAATACGATGCCGAGCGCCCCGAGGGTGTGGGTCCAGAAGGCGCAAGGGTCGCGTACGGACCAGGCATGGAAATCGCCATACGCGCCTATGCCCACGGCGTCCATGCTCGCCTGGAGGTTGGACCGCCGGCGTACCGCTTCGTCCGGCGCCCAGACCACGGGCGGCCCGTCCTCCGGCCGACGACCCTCGAATATGCGCCCGAAGGCCTCCAGGTGGGCCTCGAAGGCCATGGGCTCGCGCCGCGACCGTTCGACAAAGGCCCGCCATGCCCGGTCCTGCCGGGCGGGATCCGGATTGCCTGTATCGGCGTCATGCCGGGCCGCGTCCGGATCGCCGGCGCGTTCCGGCCGATTACCGGGGTCGCCGGACGGGTTTTCGGTGGCGTCGGACTGGCTGCCGGTTATGCCGGACGAGTTGCCGAGCTCGGAGTTTGTGCTTTGCGCGCACATCGGCCGGACTCAGTCCAACACGATCATCTTCAGGCACACGGCCATGGGGATTTCGGCCACGATGCCCGAGAGATGGAGAAGACCCGTGTCCGGGTCGAGCCGGTGATAGGTGACCGTATCCGAGCTCTGGTTGCCGACGAGCACGAAACTGTTGGTCGGATCGATCCCGAAGTTCCGCGGGTTCTCGCCGCCCGTGGGCACGATGCCGAGCAGCGTCAGGCGGCCCGAGTTCCCGTCGACGGCGTACATGGCCAGGCTGTCGTGCCCCCGGTTGGAGCCGTAGAGATACCTGCCGTCGCCTGTGATGTGGATGTCCGCCGTGTGGCTGACCTCGGTGTAATCGTCGGGCAGGGTCGGCACGGTCTCGATGGCCGTAAGCGTCCCGGCCGATCCGTCGTAGGCGAAGGCCGTGATCGTGTTGCCCATCTCGTTGATCACGTAGGCGAACCGGCGATTGGGATGAAACTCGATGTGCCGGGGCCCGGATCCGGGCGGCACCGTCCCCTCCCCGTGGGGCGTCAGCACGGCCGTGTCCGGGTCGAGGGCGTAGATCATCACCTTGTCGGTGCCCAGGTCCGGCGAGAATACGAAGTTGTAGTCCAGGTCGTGGCGGATCATGTGGGCGTGCGGTTCCTGCTGGCGGCTCTGGTCGACGCTCGAGCCGGTGTGCTGGATGACCGACGCCGCCTCGCCCAGGGAACCGTCGTCGTTCACCGGAAAGGAGGACACGGACCCGCCGCCGTAGTTGGCCGCGAGCACGGCCTTCCCGCCGCGGTGCACGTCGATGGAACAGGGACCGGCGCCCCCGGACGACTGGTTGTTCAGGGGCGTGAGCGTACCGGACGCGTCCACGGCGTAGGCGAAGACGCCCCCGTGCGGATCGCCCGTCTCGCCCACGGCGTACAGGAAACGGGCGTCAGGCGTCAGGCACAGAAAGGACGGGTTCGTGATGCCGTCCACGTGGCTGACGTATTCCATGACGCCTGAGGCGGTGTCTACGTCGTATACATAAATGCCCTTGCTGGTGGTCTGGGTATAGGTGCCGACGAATACGCGTACGGTACGGGCGCTGCTTGACATTTAACGATTCTCCTTGATGGACTGAAGTGGACCTGGTGGATGGGGCGGAATGTTTCTGACGATGGCAGGGGCTGAAATGCGCCTGTTTTGGGTTTGCCATTCCCTTTGCAAACGTGTACAATAAACTTACGTCTGTCGATCGTTGGTCAATCGTTAGGCGATCGTCGGTTGGGCGATCGTCGGTTGGGCGATCCTCGTCTGTCGATCATCGGTCTGTCGATCGTCGTCTG
>CAZZNP010000108.1:0-3024 GCA_964655785.1 uncultured Gemmatimonadota bacterium | reverse complement strand
ATCGTCGGTTGGGCGATCCTCGTCTGTCGATCATCGGTCTGTCGATCGTCGTCTGTCGACCGTCACTCTAATAAAAAGTTTCGAGATTTTCCAGTTTAATCCCGACTAATGGAGTTAGACAGCGCATTCGAGACCGGATGAGCCATGCATCTGAGCGGGAACAGGCTCTCTGCGGTCGGCGGGGGACCCATCACATACCTAATGGAAATAAGAACGAAAATGAACACAGACATATCCCAGCGAGACACCGAAGAACTGATGGAAGAAGTGTACTTCAAGGACCATTGCTTCAAGAGCCGTCTGGCCGGTCTCGAAACATCGGAAGACAGCATGCGGGAACTCATAGAATACAACGCCGATCGGTTGAAAAACATGGAAAGAGAAGCACGGTGGTGGAGGAATGTCCTGCTTACCTGTGTGCTTGCGATCTTTGGACTCCAGGTCACCACTATACTCCAACTGCTACAATTGCTACTGGATTGATCGAAGGGAGACGGGCATGTCCGGGAAGAAAGGCCGGGTGCTGACCCACGAGGTTATTGAACTCATAAAAAACACGTTGCTGGATAAGTTGAACGACGAACAGATCCTTACCCTGGGTATCGAGATCGACGTCAAGCTCACCAGCGGCTATCGTGACAAGATCTGGCGAGGCTGGAAGCACCCGAAACCTTCCAACGGACCGCCTCCCCAGGTAGACTGACTTGCTCCCGGATCGACCTGGAAGTTTCAAGCAACCCGTTTCGAAGTTCGGTGAGAGGCTGGTATGACACAACGTACAGAGACTTCGGATGGATACGAGTTCAAGATCAAAACCTTATATCGAGATGGCAATGAGTATCCGGCTATAGTAGTGTATTTGTCCAACTTGCAGGCGATGAAATCAGTAATATCAGATGTAGAACGCATATTCCAGGAAGCTGAGCAAAAGGTCAGGGAAACGACGGGAAAAGGGCTGCACGAACAGGTCTACTTCATCATTATGGACGCTCCCGATCAGATTTGTGAACAAGCCTTGATTCGTAATCCAGGAGTTGCAGTATGAGTCAGGATTTCATAGAATCAATTGAACAATTACTGCAACGGTCACATAGCTCTTCTATTGATACGGGCGTCCTGGAAACAGGTCGATCTATTGGACGATTGGAAGAGGGTGTACGACGTCGAGAGAGAACAGTGGATTATGTGCTCAAGATTGTCATTGCTATCGTAGGTGTTCTGGCAGGTTGGTTCTTGAGAGGCCTGAGTTCTATGTCGAACGTTGGATGAACAAACTCTGCGTAATAACTCTTTGTTGACCAACCCCTTAGTCCCTTTCCTGTCACTACAAAACTCAATCATCCAATTCCTTCCTCCGCTAGTCCACCGGCCGCCGCTGCCAGGCCCACCACTCCTCCTGCGGTTTGTAACCCAGGATGCGCTCGACCTTTTCGAGGCTGTATTTGCCCGGGCCGTAATGACTGTGCAGGTTGAAGGCCTGGTAGAATCCGGGCACCGAGGGGAGCTCGAGGCCCTGCCGGCAGGCCACGGCCAGATCGTCGTAGATGATGAGGAATTCCCGGGTCGAGGCCTTCGTTGCGCGTTCGGTCGGCCGGGGCGCCAATCCCTGGAACAGGTAGCAGACCGTGTGGATCTCGTAACGCCGGGCGAAACTCCGGACGATCTCGTTGCTCAAGTGCTTGGTAATGAAGTAGTAGTCGGAGGACGGCGCGTCGGGCGCGTCGACGGGGATGTCCATATCGTGGACATACAGCAGGAGCGTCTGCGCCGGACCGGTGTGAATGACCTTGCGGATGCCGGCGTCGGCCGCCGCTTTCATGACGTTCCACGCCCCGATCGTGTTCACCTGGAAGCTCAGCACGTCGTCGTGGCGCAGGACCGTGAAATTCATGACCGCGTCCACGCCTTCCATGGCCTCGCGGACCTGGCCGTAGTCGCGCACGTCCACGGTGCGGACCGGCTTTCCGTCCGGGTGTTCCTTGATGTCGGCCAGCCGCAGGTCGTAATCCTTCTCGAGCGCGGGGATGATATGCGGCGCGATGAGTCCGGACGCGCCGAGCAGCAGGACTTTTTTCATGGTTGGCTCCTCGGTCCGGCAATGGCGCTACGCAGATGTCCGCGGTTCGCGGCAATTCCTGTACTGAACATCATGGTCCGCTCCTCAAGCCTGCCAGTTAGCCGCGAAGTTGTGGCTTGGAGCGTATCCGAGATTACGCGCCTGGTTGATGAGGTACTTCGGGTTCTCCAGGTCGGCGCAGATGTGATATATGGCGTACCGGCTCGTCCACCAGACCTGGTCCGAGGCGTCCCGCTCAAGAGCCAGCCGGAAGGCCTGGGCCGCGTCCCGGTAGTCCAGCCACAGCAAGTCCGGCGCCTGCCCGGCGACTTCATCTTCGCAGACCAGTTTGCCCAGCCTGAGCCCCGTGACCGTTATCATGTGGTCCCGGGCGAACTCCCGGGCCGTGTGCTCGCCGAGATACCGCGACATCTCGGGCATGTCGGGTTCGGGAAGCGGCTTCCAGAGTTCACTGATGTATACATCGTCGGGATAGGGTTGGAAAATATCCAGGGTACCGCCATAGACGAAACGCTTGACGCCGGCCTCCACGCCGGCCTTGAAGAGCTGGTGGGTGCCCCTCGTGGCCAGTTCCAGGAGGTGCTTCTCGCGCTCCACGTCGGAATCGGGGAGGACTTGCGGCGGTTCGCCCGTGTGTATGACGGCGTCCATGCCGCGGACCGCCCGCCAGACGAAGTCCTGGTCCAACAGGCTGCCCTCGACGGTGTCCCCGGACGATTCGCGATGCGGCACTTTGGGGTCGGAAGTCCAGGCCGGCAATTCGACCGGCGTTTCATCCATGAGGCGGAGCGTGTGTCCCTCCAGCGCCTCGGCCACCGCCTGTCCCAGCCGGCTCGCGGCGCCGGTGATCAGGATGTTCATGGGTACTCCTTTGCGCTTGCTGTTGAGCGATCAGTCGATGTGCTGGTCATTTGCGGACGCCGCAGTCGATGTGCTGGTCGTTTGCG
>CAZZNP010000107.1:0-12163 GCA_964655785.1 uncultured Gemmatimonadota bacterium | reverse complement strand
GCCTGGTGATGTAGTTGATGGCGCCGGCAAAGGTGTTGCGCCCGAAGTAGGCGTTTTGAGGGCCCTTGATGACCTCGACCCGCTCAATACCGTTCAGGGGAATGGACTGGGCGCCGCCAAGCACATAGATGCCGTCGATGAACAAGGCGCCGAGTTGGTTGCTGAGGGTGACCCGCTCGAGGTTCATGCCGCGGAAACTGATCTGGCTCAAGGCCCGCCCCGCAAAAAAGGAGCCCTGATTCTGGAAGTCCAGACCCGGAGCCACAAAAGAAATGTCCTGCAGGGTCCTGAGTCCGGCCGCCTGGATGGCCACGTCCGAGATCGCCGTAATGGACATGGGAACATCGATGAGGGATTCTTCCCGCTTACGGGCGGTGACGATGATCTCGTCAAGGGCAACGAGATCCGATGCCCCGGCCTCCGTTTGGGCCTGGGCGAAGACAGGCGTGGATAAGTCTGCCCATAACAGGCAGGCTGCAGCAGCAGCATAGACAGCTCTGTGAATTGTCATCTTGATGTCCCCTCGACCTGGTACCCCGAGGACAAGGTTACCAGACGAACAAACAAGCCATTTGTCCGGACGATCAACGGAGCCCGTGACAATTCCCCAGGTTGAAATCAGTGCGCCTGACGCAGGAAACCGGCCAGCACGTCGTTGTATGCGGCAGGATGGGTGATCTGGGGCACGTGGCCGGCCCCTTCAATGACCGCCTCTTGCGCATTGGGCAGCACATCGAGAAGCATTGACGAGCCGCTGAGGATGGTTCCCGATTCTTCGCTGCCCCGGATGACAAGACATGGCGTCGTGCTGCCTTTCAGCGAGTCGGCGAAGTTCTCCATGTTCATGTGCATTTCCCCGCAGCCCCGGGCGGTGGCCTCGGAAACGGGCTTGCAACTGCGCGTCAGGGGATCGGCGGCGCGTTCCCCGGCGGGGATATCGCCAAGCTTTACGGCCCACTCCACAACCGGCTGAAAGTATTCCCGCAGGGGCGCCTTGCAGGTGGTGCTGCTGAAAACGGCGGCGCCGACACGGTCCCCATGGCGGGCGAGGAGTTCCTGCGCGACCATGCCGCCCATGGAGTGACCGACGATCGCGGCCCGTCCAACGCCCTCTCGATCAAGGACAGCCAGGGCATCCCCGGCCAGGGCGGCAAAGCTGTAGCCGTCCATGCCGGCCCCCTCACTTTCGCCATGGCCTCTCAGGTCCATGCAGATCAGCCGGTAGTCGGGGCTGAAAACGGGAACCTGGTCCTGCCAAAGGGCGATGGTGGACGTGTAGCCATGCATGAACAGGACCGGCGGTCCGGCGCCTGCGGTCTCGTAGTGCAACCTCAGGGCATCGTTTGTGACGTGGGGCATGGCCGGTCAATCAAACACGTGGCCGCCGTCGACGAAGATGGTCTGGCCGGTCATGAAGTCGCTGTCGGGAGAACAAAGAAACGTCAGTGTCCCCACCAGGTCCTCCGCGTATCCCCAACGCTGAATGCATCTGCCCGCGGCGGACCGGTCGAGGACTTCCCCGGGATACAGCGCGATAATGGGTTCGGTTGCGACCATGCCGGGGGCAAGGGCGTTCACGTTGATGTTGAAAGGCCCCAGGGCCCGGGCCAGGGCCCGGGTCATGCCGATAACGCCGCTCTTGGTGGCCACGTAATGGACCAGGTCGCCCGGCCCCGACATGGACACGGTGGAAGTGAGATTGACGACCTTGCCCCCGCCGCGCCGTTTCATGGAGGGCACCGCCAACTGGCTCAACAGGAATGCGCCCTTGAGGTTCGCGTCCAGAACCTTGTCGAACTCTTCCTCCGGAATGTCCACAAAGTCGATGGTGGTGGCATAACCGGCGTTGTTGACCAGGATATCGATGCCGCCGAAGGCGTCGATGATCCTGTCCACGGCCTCCTGAAGCTGTTTCTTGCTGCCCACGTCGGCAGTCAGGCCCAGGGCCTTGTGTCCCGCCTTTGTCAGGACGGCCGCGGCATCAGCCACCTTGTTCGGCCTGATGTCGATGAGGCCGATGGCCGCGCCCGCTTCGGCAAGGGCCCTGGCGTAGCGGCGGGCGATATCTCCCCCGCCCCCGGTGATCACCGCGACCTTTCCGTCGAGGTCCCCGGCGGACAATACGCTGGACGCAGCCGGCGCTGTTTTCTCGTGTTCAGTCAAAGATATGTCCCCCGTCCACGATGAACGCCTGGCCGGTCACAAAGTCGCTGGCGGTCGAACACAGGTACAGGGCCGTGCCCACAATATCCTGCGGAACCGCATCCCGCTGAATGGAACGCATCCTGGCGTACTGTTCGAAGACTTCGGGCGGGTACATGCCCTCCATCTGCTCGGTACGGGTCAGCCCGGGCACCAGGGTGTTGACCGTGATGCCGTGATTGCCCAGTCCCTGGGCCAGCGCCCGGGTGAGACCGATGACGCCTCCCTTGGCGGCAACGTAGTGCATGGCTTCGGCCACGGGGCTCCAGAAGGTGGCCGATGACACGTTGATGATCCGGCCCCAGCCGCGCTCCATCATGTGAGGCGCAACCGCCTGGGCGCCGAAGAAGCACCCGCGCATGTTCACGGCCACGACCTTGTCCCATGCCTCACCCGGCCATTCGTACCACGGCACCCCATGAGTCTGATCGGTGGTGCCGAACCCGGCGTTGTTGATCAGGATGTCGACCTGTCCGAACTCCCTGATGGTCGCGTCCACGGCCGCACCGAAGGCCTTGCGGTCCGAAACGTCCGTTTCCACGGCCAGCGCGCGCCCGCCCCCGGACACGATATCTTCCGCCACGCCTTCAGCCTGATCGGCCAACACATCCAGCACCGAGACGGCGGCGCCCTTCTCGGCCAGGGCCCGTGCGTAGGCGGCCCCCAGACCCCTTGCCGCGCCCGTCACGACCGCAACTCTTTTCGAAAACTCGTCCACCGGAACCTCCCACAAGATAGTGCCCACGGCGCGGCAAATCGACCGCGACCGGGGCGAAAACAATCAGCAGTCCGACACGGAAAGCGTCATTCGATCGGACGCAACAAGATCATCGACCCTGTGCCCCCGGTCAAACAATGGTAGACCGTCACGTTTTTTCCGCAGCTTCCGGCGCAGCGCTTCCGTTGCCTTCGCATCGGGCTGGCCGTCTTCAGCCAGGACAACCCCATAGTCGGTTTCCGCTCCTCCGGGACTCACCAGGCCCAGCCCCACGTCGTCGGCCACGGCCTGGGGGTTCCGTTCCAACGGATCTCCCCAACCGCCGCCGCCCGGCGTAACGGCGAGCAGGCGGGTTCCCGCCTCGACGGGCAAGGCGTCGATCTTGCGGTCGAAGACCTGCTCCCGATCGGTTCCGGGATTGAGCGCGTATCGGGTGCCGGCCCCCGCGCGACCGCCCGCGATTCCCCATGGCTGGGTCTGCATGCGGTCGTCGATGACGTGCAGAACCCCTGGTTCAAGAAACCGCACCAGCCTTTCGCAGCCAAGGCCGCCGCGACAGGTCCCGGCCCCGCCACTGTCCACCGGCAGGGCATCCCGTTCCACGATCATCGGATAGAACGCTTCAATGAACTCCGCCGGAACGCTGCGCCCGGCCACGTTGCCGTTCAGCGCATCCGAGCCGTCCACGTCGCGGCGTCCTCCGCCGCCGCCGCCGAGCACGTCACGGAAGAAGGCAGGTTGACCGTCCTCGTTCCTGGTCGCGATTCCCCAGACGGATCGCGTATCGGACGAGCCCGGGACGGCGTCGGGCAGCGCCCGTCCCAGGGCGCCAAGGCAAAGTTCGGGAAGACGAAACAGCGTAAAGGCGCGGCAGGAGGCGGAAGCGGGGTATTCGGCGGACAGCACGCTTCGCTGGGGCAGGACGCAGCTGATGGCCCGCGTGGCCCCGGCATTGAAGATGGTGTCCGGTACCAGGTTCCTGAAGATGGAAACGATGTACTTCGTGTAGAACCTCTCGTCGCCGGCGATGTTGATGGACGCAGCGGACTGGGAGTCCGTACCGGTGAAGTCAAAGGTAACGTGGTCGTCCCTTTTGATCATCGTCACCTTGAGCCGGATAAACTCCCGCGGTTCCTCCGGCACGGCGCCCACCAGTTCGACAAAATCCTCGAACGGATATTCTCCGTCGGGAATCCGGGGAAAGGCGATCTCCCGCAGCGCGCGGGCGCATCGTTCGAGCAGTTCCTCGAAACAAGCGTCCACGACGTCGCCGCCGAAGCGATCGAACAACTCGTGGATGCGCGCGACGCCGATGCGGCACGCCATTACCTCCGCGTCCAGGTCTCCGCGGACGTCTTCGGGATAGCGGCTGTTGTTGAGAATGGTGCGGTAGAGCGGTTCCACCACCTCGCCGCGGCTGTAGAGCTTTACGGGGGGAATGATGATCCCTTCCTGGTGGATATCGGTGGCGCCGATCATGACGCTGCCCGGCTGCAGCCCGCCGACATCGGTCATATGTCCAAAGGCCTGGGCATAGCCGACGAGCTCACCCTTCCGGAAAATGGGCTGCGTGACGCACAAATCGGGCAGGTGAGTCAGTCCGCCGGCGGACTTGAAGGGATCATTCCAGATGAAGACGTCGCCGTCGTGGACCTGATCCGGTTCGTAGTTCTGCAGGATCGGGTCCACGTGGGCGGCGCCGGAGGCGGAGGAAACGTTCCGTCCCTGCCGGTCAAAAATACCGGCCCTGTAGTCGCGCCCTTCGCGGATCACCACGGAACGGGCCGTGCGCTCGATCTGCAACTCCATCTCCCGCCGGGCGGACTCAATGGTGCCGGCGACCAGTTCCAGCGTGATGGGGTCGAAATCCGGGGCATCGGTTCGTGACTGTGCACGGATCATGCGCTTGCCGCCTCCGGCGCGTTTCCGTGTGCCTGAGCATAGGCGGTCAGGACCACGAGATTGCCCGACCCATCGACGGTGGCGGATTGGCCGGGATGGATCACGGTGGTGCTGTCATATTGCAGGACAACGGCCGGACCCGTAATGGCGCTGCCCGGCCCCAGGCCGTCCCGCTCGTAAAACGGCGAATCGATCCAATGCCCCCGGCCGAAACAGACCTTTTGCCGACGGGTGAAACGGGCCCTGGAACCAGTTGCGTCCCCTGACGGTTGCACGCCCGGCACGTCGGGCATCAACCCGACGCCGGCCACGCGGATATTGACCAGTTCGACCTGCTGCTGCCCGGAGTAGGAATAGCCATAGGCATCTTCGTGGGCGGCATGGAGGCTGTCAAAAATCTCCCTTATTGCGCAGTTGTCCATGTCCCCCGGCCCGACGGGCACGGTCAGCTCGGTACGCATGCCGCGGTAACGCAGGTCGGCGCTGCGCTCCACCAGGCGCCGGTCCACGTCAAACCCCTGCCGCCTGAGCAATTCCCCGGCCCTTTCCTCCAGTTCGCGATAAATCGCCCGGATGCGCTCGAAGTCGGGATCCGCCTCGTGCTGGATATCGGTAACGACAAAGTCCTCGCGCACGTTCGACACCAGCGCCCCGAGCGAACATCCGATTCCCGGGGATGGTGGAACAAGCACGCGGGGCACTTTCAGGATTTCGCCCAGGCTGCAGGCGTGAACGGGGCCGGCGCCGCCCGAGGCCACCAGCGTCAGAAGCCGCGGGTCCCGTCCCTTGCGAACGGACACCTGGCGTATGGCATCGGCCATGTTGAGCTCGCCGATTTGAACGATGCCGCAGGCCAGCGCTTCCGCCGACAGCCCGATCCGTTCGCCAAGGCGATCAAGGGCCTTTTCGGCCAGGCCCCGGTCGAGCGTCACGGCCCCTCCGGCCAGGGTGTCGGGGAGCCGCCCGAGGTAGAGGTTGGCATCGGTAATGGTGGCCTCCTCCCCGCCGCGGCCATAGCAGGCCGGACCGGGGTCCGCTCCGGCGCTTTGCGGGCCGACGGCGAGCCGGTCCCCGGGCGCGAGCCAGGCAATGGAGCCGCCGCCGGCGCCGACGGAAACGACGTCGATGCTCGGCGTGCGCAAGGGATAGACGTCAAGCTCGGTTTCGCTCACCAGACCGGGAACCCCGCCTTCAACGAGACTGACGTCCGTCGACGTGCCTCCCATGTCGAAGGTGATCAGGTTTTCGAATCCCGCGTTCCCGCCGATCCACACCGAGCCGACCACCGACGCGGCAGGTCCCGACAGGGCCGTGTAAACAGGCTGGCCAACGGCCACATCTGCGCGGCTCGCCCCTCCTCCCGACTTCATGATGTAGAGCGGGGCGTCCACGCCCATTTCACCCAGGTGTCCCTGCAAGTCCTCCACGTACCTGCCGAGGATCGGCATGAGCAGGGAGTTCATGCACGTGGTCACGGCGCGTTCGTACTCGCGAAATTCGGGCAGGGTCTCGCAGGACAGCGACAAGAGGCAGTCGGGATGTTCATCGCTGAATATTTCGGCCGCGCGCCGCTCATGGTCGCCGTTGGCATAGGAGTTGATAAGGCATATGGCGACGGTCCCGACGCCCTGTTCGCGAAACCATCGGGCGGCGTCGCGGCACTCCGCCTCATCGAACGAATGGATCACCTCGCCCCCGGCGCTTGTCCGCTGCGTCACTTCCCGAACGTTTGCGAGGGATACCAGCCGGGGTGGCTTGACCCATACGTAAATGGATCCCCGTTCGCCGGGGACGGTCTGCCGCCCCAGTTCGAGAATATGGCGAAAGCCCCTGGTAACCAGGAGTCCGATACGCGGAAATTCATGTTGCAGCACGGCATTCACCGCCACGGTGGTGCCATGGACAACATGATCGATCCGCGCCGCGTCGCCGCCGGTTCGGGTCAGCAGGACGTCCATCGCATTGCGGAACCCGATATCGGGATTTTGCGGCGTCGAGGGAACCTTCAGAACGACGACACTGCCGTCATCCCCGATGGCCTGGACATCGGTAAACGTTCCACCGGAATCGATTCCGACACGGTAGCCCATGGACGTGCTCCGGACCCCTGCGTCCTTCGGAGACGTTTCCCCGGATTACCGTATGAACTCCGCTCCCGGATGCGCCCGCGGCTGACTTTGCAGATAGTCGATATGGCGGGAAAGGGCCTTGTCCATTTTGGTCAGGAGCCCAGGCTTGAAATTGAGGGAGCGAAGGATAGGGATATCCTGCATGAAGAAGTCGACTTCCATGTTGATTACGAAATCGGCCCATTTGGCCGCCTCTTTCTCCGCCCTGGGCGAACCGTCTCCCCTGTCGGCCGCAGCGACAAAGTAGATTTCCGAGTAACCCGGCTTCGGAATGGTCTGGGCGGCGAAAAAGCCGAACCACTTGCCGTCCAGATCGCCGCTCAGATAGAGGCAGTTGTTGCCGTAAATGCCCTGGTGATTGTCGTAAGGCGTTCCGTAGCGGTTGGTGGACAGGATGCGAAACTCGGCGAAGTGATCGGACCACACGATGCCGCTTTCCGGGTTGGCGTCCCTGAATGTCATCTCGTGCACGGTCACGAAGTGCTGGAAGTCCAGGGGATTGGTGATCACCATCCAGGGATCGAGGGGAAGTGCGTCGCGGGCCGGATCGTCCGGGAAGTAATCCAGCTTGATGGCCGCCGTGCATAGCTCGCTGTCCTCGTAACGCCTGGTTTCATCGACGTTGCGAAAGTCGGGCAGGTCCCACAACGGCCGTTCGCCGTTGAAGGCAAAAACCAGGCCCCAGCGTTCCTGGCTGGGATACTCGAAAAGGCAGGCTGACGGGGGCGGCGGATCTCCCGCGCCGGTCTTGACGCATTTGCCGTCGCCGTCGTATTCCCAATGGTGATAGGGACAGCGCATATGGTTATCCACCACGTCGCCCTCCTTGAGGTTGGCCCCCATGTGCAGGCAAAAGGCGCTGAAAACATGGGCTTTGCCATCGGGGCCCCGGAACACAACCACTTCGCCGTCCAGGAACGGGCGTCCAACTATTTCACCCTGTTTGACTTCCGATGAAAGACAGATGGGATACCAGCTTTGACTGAACAGTCCATCGTCGCCCTCGCGCCAGAACTCCTTGGCTACGGGCCTGCGACGCTGTCGGCCATTGCCTTCGGAATGATCCGCGCGCGTATTCATTTTGCGTCCCCTGACTTTTCCTGTCCCGTGCCTGCCCGAAAGCAGGCTTATGGGAATTATGTTATGTCAGGTCTCTGACAATGCGGGAAACCAGTGTGCTTCGTCGTTCCGCGCGGCGTTGTTCTTCCGCGGGTGTGGGCCGGTAGGACTCCACGTCCGCCAGGGAGTAGCCCCCGTGCTTTTCGGCGAGGGACTCATGGGTGTCGATGCGGTCCCGCAATACCGAGACTTCCATGGTCAGGCGCAGGATTGCGGCCACCACGCGATCCATGTCCACCTGCTCGATGAACCTGAACCGCTCCCGGGCGGGATCCGACATCAGGGCGTCGACGATGGCGTCCGTACTCGTTAACGAGGTCCTGGACTTCGACATTCCCGTTGCGCCGGTCAGGCGGCTTTCGACGCCCCGAAGTAGTAGTAAACGGCCGGTCCCAGAGGCTCGTATTCGGCAAAGGTCCGATCGTACGAAAAGCCGGCGTTGCCGAGGTCAGTGCGCACGTCGCGATCCGCGAATCCCGTCCAGTAGGGTTCGCCGTTGTTGACGACCTGCCATGCGTTCGTTACCTGCTTGACCATGGGAATGACAGAGGGCTGATAAGGCACGTCCGCATTGACGAAGTGGCCGCCCGGAGACAGCAGGCGGTGGGCCTCCGCCATGATCCGGTCCTGAACGTCGAACCATGTCTCGTGGAACATGATGTGGGAAACGATGAGGTCGAAATGCCCGTCGGGAAACGACGTCTTCGACGCATCCATCTGGTGGAAATGCAGGGGCAGGCCCTGGTCTTCCGCCCAGATATGGGCGAAGCGCATAAAGGGAGCGGAAAGATCGATGCCGTGAACTTCGGCGTGGGGCCATCGTTGCTTGTAGGCCACAGTTTCGGTGCCGATGCCGCAGCCCATGTCGAGGATCCTGTCCGGCTTCAGGTCAGGGAAATATTTATCGATGAACTCGACAATCTTGCGTCCTTTCCCCGGCTCGCCCGGCCTGGATCCGGTGCCGAGGCCCTTTGCCGTGCGATACAGCTCCACGGTGCCCATGTAGAGCAGGCCCATGGTCAGATCGTCTTCGCTGTTTTCGAAGAAGTACCCGCCGGGCTGTCTGTGGATCTCCACGTTCGCTATGGGTTTGGGAATTTCGAGGTCCGGATTGAGTTCCAGGGTCCCCAGACGTTTGTCCGATTCGAGAATCTCCCGTGCCCGCGCCTCAAAGGCGGGCCGAAGCCTGTCGATAGTGTCCCCCACGGTCTCCCACAACAGGTCCTGGGAGGTGTAAACCATCGAGCCCCAGCTTTGATAAAGATATTCCTTCTCAAAGGCGGGGATGACATCATCCCGGTGATCGGGTTCGCGGCCATGTTCGGCCTTGTAACCAGGTCCGATGCGATTGTCGTACAGCCAGGCCAGCTCATCCTCGACGGGGCCGTTCACCTCGGCTTTGAGGGCGCCGACAAACGCCTGCCGGGCATGTTCGTCGTGGGTGGGCTCATAGACCTGGTGGAACGTGGTGTTCTTGGTCATTGTCCTGCCTCCGCTCGCGATGGACGCCCTGAAGCGTCCTTCACAGATAATACCAAGCCAGACGCACCCACGGCCCACGTCGCCCCCGCGGATGGGCTATGGTACTGCTTTGCAACCTGTTCGACCGCAGCCGTGTCCCGCTCTCTTCGCACCCGTTTGAAACGCCTGCTCCACATGACGGCGGGAGCGGGAGGCCCCATGGTGGCAGGCCGTCTGCGCCGCCGGTTATTGCGACTGGCCACCTACTCTTCGGTAAGCACCGCCGCGATCCTGGTGGTCATCAAGGCCTGGGCCTGGCAGGCGACGGACTCCGTGTCGCTGCTCAGCTCGCTGGTCGATTCGACGCTGGACGTGCTCGGATCGCTGATTACGTTTTTCGCCGTTACCGTATCGCTCAAGCCCGCCGACAAGGAACACCGTTTCGGCCACGGCAAGGCGGAGGGGCTGGCGGCGCTGGCGCAGTCCCTGATCATCGCCGCGTCGGCGGTCTTCGTGCTCAAGGAGTCGGTGGAGCGGATCCTGTCGCCCGCCGCCGTCGAGAATGCCCAGACCGGCATAGCGGTCATGGGAGTGTCCGTCGCGATGACGCTCTTGCTGCTGGGGATTCAACGCTACGTTCGCCTGGTTACTGGATCCGCCGCGATCGAGGCGGACGCCATGCACTACCGGACCGACCTGGTAATCAACCTGGGCGTTGCGGCGGCTATCGCCGTGGCGGCCTGGCCAGGCGGCTGGCTGGCCGACCCGCTGGTGGCCGCGGCGGTGATTGCCTACCTCCTGTTCGGCGTCTGGAAGATCGCCAGACACGCGCTGGATATCCTGATGGACAGGGAGATTCCCGACGAGGACCGCGAAACCATTACCGAACTCGCCGAGAGCCACCCCGCGGTGCTGGACATCCACGACCTGAGGACGCGCCACGGCGGCTCGAATTACATCGTGCAGTTCCACGTATTGCTGGACGCCGGCCTGAGTCTGGCCGAAGCGCACGAAATCCTCGACGAGGTGGAGATTCGCATCAAAGCGGAATTCCCCGGGTGCGAACTGCTGCTGCACCCGGACCCGGAGGGCTACCACCCGGGCCCTCGCGAATTCGGCAAAGCCTAGCCCCGCAGCCTAGATCTCGGGCGGGACCTCCTCGGCGAACGACTCCCAGGTGCCTATCGGCTCCAGGGCCGCCCAGTCGGTCTGCGGCTCCAGCATGTCGGGCCTGTCACGCTCCAGGCGCTCCAGCACCACGCGCGGGATATCGTCGAGTTCGCCCGAGATCTTGAAGCTGTGCATGCGCCCGAACAGAGCGGCATCCTTCACGTCGGTCTGCCCCATGCGCATCCACGGCCACCAGGGCGACGTGCGCATGAACCCGGCATGAAAGCGGGCCGAGGGATTGCTTCGATCCTCCAGTTCCGCTGCCGGGATATAGAAGACGAAGTGCTCGGAGGGGTTGATCCTGGGTCCGGTCGAGGCCCTGGGCCAGCCCTCGGGCGTGACCGGATTGGCGTACTCGTGCATGTATTCCACGACCAGCAGGTACTGGTCGTGGACGCGCTGGAACGGCAGGAGGAAGGGAATCATGCCGTCTTCTTCTTCAACCGCGTCGGCGGGGTTCAACGGAGTATCGTCGGCCGCGCCGCCCATCGCGTAGCGCGGCATTTCCCCGGTGATCCGGCCGCGGAACCGATCGTTCAGGAACGGGAACACTTCCACCCGCTCGCCGCTGTAGGGATTGTCCCAGTAGTCGATGATTTCGCCCGAAGCCAGGTCGGTGAAGTAGCCGGCCTCGGTCCCGCGGACCCAGAGGTGGCCGTTTTCGTCGATCTTCGACTGATTGTTGCCGCAACCCACGTAACCGAACAGCGGGACCAGCCTGTTGACGCCGATGCGCGCGAACTGAACGCCCTGAAAGCCCATATAAACCGGCTTGTCGGCGAAGGTGCCCCAGATCTTGCCGAAGGCGTAGAGATTGTCGGCGGGCTTGCTCAGGTCCAGGCCGCCGCCCGCGCCCGCAGCCCCTGCGCCCGATGGCTCTTCATCGCCGCCGTTCGGTGCGCCCCAGGCGGTGAGGCCCGCCGCGGCCAGTCCGCCCAGCGCCCCGCCCACCAGTGCGCGCCGGCTGACCACGCCTTCAAGCAAGGATTTCATGAACATGATCGACCTCTAGACCTCCCGGGGGACCTCCTCGGAAAACAATTCCCAGGTGCCGCGCGGTTCGATGCCGGCTTCCCAGCCTGTCTGCGGCTCAAGCAACTCCGGTTTGTCGCGTTCCAGGCGCTCCAGCACCACGCGGGGAATGTTGTCGAGCTCACCGGAGATCTTGAAGCTGTGCATGCGGCCGAACATGGCGGCGTCCTTCACTTCGGTCTGACCCATGCGCATCCACGGCCACCACGGCGACGTACGCATGAATCCGGCGTGAAAGCGGGCCGACGGATTGCTCCGGTCTTCCAGTTCCGCCGCGGGGATATAGAAGACGAAGTGTTCCGATGGATTGATCTTGGGACCCGTGGACGCCTTGGGCCAGCCCTCGGGCGTGACCGGATTGGTGTACTCGTGCGCATATTCCCAGGCGAGCAGGTACTGATCGTGAACCTTCTGGAAAGGCATGATGAAC
>CAZZNP010000106.1:0-12362 GCA_964655785.1 uncultured Gemmatimonadota bacterium | reverse complement strand
ACACGCCCGCCGGTATTCAGCGGACTGATTCCACACGCCCGCCGGTATTCAGCGGGGCGCCGAAGGGTTACCAGTTCTGGACGGGATGGCCGGCCCGGGGAAACCAGGTGACATCGGCTACATATGAAAGGAATACGCCCAGTACGAACGCGACGAGCATGCCCATGACAGCGGGTATGGCCTTTCGGTACAGCTGGATGCCCCCGATCTTCAGCAGCAGGGCCTTGACGCACCACACCACAAACAGGGAAAAAGCCGAACTGGCCATGCCCGGCGTCAGGACCACGGTGAACCCGATGGGGTGAAGCGACCACCAGGTGAACCGGTGGTGTGCCTGGATCAGCAGCGTGGTAATCAGGCCGCCGAAGACCATGAACCAGAACTCGGTCCCCGTGATCGCCTCCCTGTTGTTGATCCACTTGACCAGGTTGTCGTAGGGCAGCTTGGTCCCGTTGGTGAAGGCCGGCTCGAAGAACTGCGAAGCCCCTCCGTGGTAGTATCCCAGGTAAAGGGTGAATCCCAGCGACACGACGATACTCATGGCGAGCACCGCCGTGATGGTCCTGAAGGATCCTTTCCCCGTGCCCCCCATCTCATCGTCCACCTTGGCGATGTGCCCCATGGAACACATGCCGAGCGTCCGCCAGTTCCGGGCGTAGGAGTTGGCGACAGCGAGGTTGGTGAGATCCCTCGTACTGATACTCCCGGAACCGATGACCGCCACGGTAAAATCGTGCGTCTCGAAGGGCAGGTCCAGAAACACGATGCCCGTTTCCGCCACGATACGCGTCACGCCCACGAACATGATCAGCAAAGACCCCATCATGAAGGCGATGATACCGAGCGACATGCCTGTCGCGTATAGCCAGCATACAATGTATATCACGCCGCCCACGACCCCGAAGAAGGCCATTCGGTAGGAAAAGAACTCCCTGGAGTCATCCACGCGAGGCGCTTTGCCCAGCGCCTTCATCACGACGTCCTTCAGGTGCCGGCGCGCGGCCCACAGCGCGTACAGGGCGAACACGAGAAAACCGCCGGAATGCTGCGATTTGACGACGGCGAAGGCCCCGGGTACGCCGAGACGGGTCATGATGCCCTGCTGAATGGTCATGATGACGAAAAACACCCAGATGCTGAACAGCACGTTCAGGTTCGTGAAGTATCCGACGGCCGCAACGAGAAAGTTGAATTTCACGGGGATGGGGGGAAAGGACCGGGCGATCACCATGTTGAAATTGTGCAGCGGTCCTATGGGTATGGAACTGACCCAGTTGAAGAAACCGACGATGTTCCAGAGGAAAACGAAAAGCGTGATGCCGAAGGCGTACCAGAACAGCTTCGACTGCATCACGGCGGGCAAGGCACGGCCCTTTTCTTCCTCGATCAAGATCAGGGGGATCTGGGCAAGCGGGAAGGTCAGGCGCTCGTGTTCCACCCACTGCTTGCGCAGCATGACCATAAACGATGCGCCGACCACGAAAATGGCAAGGAAGAAGGTGATCCACCAGAACATCGGTACGGTCCAGGCGTTGCGTATGATGCCGAGGACCGGGGGCCGGCTGTCTGGTATCCCCTGGAAAAACCAGGTGAGCGCCATCTGCTCGTCCTTGACGATCAGCCAGGAGGGCAGGTACTGAAAGAACTGCTCCGCCCACTGGTTCTCCGTGGTCGCGTTGTAATACGGTCCCGTGATGCCGCTGATCCAGTATGAGCTGAAAGCCCAGGCCGGAATGGACGACGCCGTGAATACGAGGAAGAAAATGATGATCAGTTCGTTCCGGTGCAGTACCCTGGACGGCCAGATGACTTTCAGCAGGGGATTGAGCCCGAGCAGCACCAACAGGAAGGGAAACAGGGCGGAAACGGGCAGGTGGGTCAGGCTGATGAAGGAGGACTGGCTGATGTAGCCCGCGTGTATCGTCCAGATGCACAGCAGAATGGACAGCACGACGCCGATCAACAACGCTCTACGGGTGAGCCCCGAAGTCAGCGTCGCAGCAGGGCGCGTACGGCCGGTTTCGCCGGTCTGCGCGGATGACTTGCTGGTAGTGGACATAAGGCTTTCGAATGCTAACGGTGTTTCACCGCGGATGCGGGCAAGATGCCTGGTCCCTTTTGCGGACCGCGCGCTTCAATCCCACTCTTCGATAACGCACTTCAATATCGCGCATCACAATAACGAGCACTTCAATATCGCGCATCACAATAATGCGCATTTCAATAACGCGCATTTCAATAACGCGCGCTTTAATCCCAGGTGTTTAATCCTTCCCGGCCGAAGGCGGGTAGAAGTACGAAGTGGTCGTCCGTTTCCTTCATCCTGCTCAACAGGAGGTCATGGTGACGGGTGATCTCCGCCCGATACGCGGGATCATCGAGCAGGTTCCGCTGTTCCCAGGGATCTTCCGCCAGGTCGAAGAACTGCCAGGGAGTTCCCCCGTGGTTGTCGCCCCGGACGGTGTACTTGTATCGGGTGGACCGGAATCCGCGCCATACCCATTCATGGAAGACCATGCCCTGGCGCAACTCGGCCACGAATTCCAGCAACACGCCTTCCCTTTCCAACCGGCCGGCGTTGCCATGGATCACCGGGGCCAGGTTCTCGCCGGGGAGAACGTCCCTGGGCTTCAGCCCGGCCAGCCCCAGTATGGTGGGGAACAGGTCTTCGGTGGAGACCGGGTCCTCGATCACGGCGCCGGCCCGGTCAGGGTGCCGGGGGTCCGCCACGATGAGCGGGATCCCCGTCGACTCCTCGAAGGGCCATTGCTTGCCCCGGAGTCCATGGGCGCCGCCGAGTTCCCCGTGGTCGGCCAGGAACAGGACAACGGTCTCGCCGTGTAACCCCGTGCGCTGCATAAAGGCGCCAAGGCGCCCCATGTTCCAGTCCAGGTTCTCGACCATGGCGTAGTACCGCTTCCGGTCGAGCATGATCCGCTCCATGGCTTCGGCGTCTTCCACTTCGACGTTCGGCGGCAGGACGATGTCCATTGCCTCCCAGGTGCGCTGCAGGGACTCCGGCGCTTCGAAGGGGTCGTGGGGCGGTTCCACGGAGATCACCGCGCAGAACGGGCGGGACGGGTCCCGGTGCTCGATGTAGTCCATGGCAAGGTCGAAGAGTCCGTCGGTCTGATACCCGTCGACGGGCTTGGGCGTCGGGTCGTCGTCCTCGAAGTAGTACGTGTCGAAGGGGCCGTTCCTGAGCTCGAATCCGAGCCACTTCCGCCATCGGCCCCTGTAGGCCTTCTTCACGGGTGTCCGTCCGCACTGGACGGCGGATCCCATGCGGCCGTGGCCCCCGTCGAGATGCCATTTCCCCACGTAGATCGTCTCGTACCCCGCGTCGTTGAACTCGTCGGCCAGGGTCCGCTCGGCCGGCGACATCCGGTACTCGATACCGGGCACCTTCCGGTCGTGGGCATAGAGCCCCGTCATGAACGTGAAACGGAAAGGTACGCAGATGGGACAGGTCGAACTGGCATTCTCGAAACGAACGCCCCGGCTGGCCAGGGCGTCGACGTGGGGCGTGACGATATTCGGATCGCCGTAGGTGGACAGGGCCTGCCGCCGCAGTTGATCACTCAGCACAATCAGTACATTGGGCGGTGAAGCGGCCTTCATTCAGGTTACCTCGTCCTTTTTAAGCGGGCATTTCGGAATGGTTCAAACCGGACGGCACCGGCGCGGCTGCCTGGGGGTTATTGAGTTGTGCACCGGTGGTCGACATACTATATTGCCGGTCAAGAGATTAACGAATCGAGCGAGACAAATCAACAGGATTTACCGGAAAGCGAGCGCACGCGCCATGTGTAGACCCGACGACCTGGATATCTATCTCTTCGACCTTCAGGGTTTTCTTCATTTGAAGCAAGCCCTCTCCGGCTCCGAGGTGGCGGAACTGAACGCCTGCCTGGACGACATCCCGCCCCTTTCACCGGGCGAATGGCACGGCTACGTCCACGCCCATACCTATGGCACGGTCGATGGCCTCAACCTGCAGCAGATCTACGAAGCGGGCGCGCCTTTCGAAGCCCTGATCGACCATCCTTCCTGGATCGACCGGCTCAAACACTTCGTGGGCGGAGAAGGCACCTTCGATTACGCTCACGGCCCGCTGTTCATCGACGAGAATTTCGCAAATTTCCGGGAACCCGGCGAGGCGATCGGGCTGCATTCCGGCGGATTTCCGCCCATCATGCGCAACGGATTCCGATACCACGGCGGCCGGTTCATGTGCGGACAGATCAACGTGCTGATCGCCCTGACCGATATCGGCCCCGGGGACGGCGGCACCATGGTAATCCCCGGCAGCCACAAGTCCAACTTCACCCATCCCCATTTCGCCAGGCACGCCATGAAACCGGAAGGCGCCTCGGTGGAAGGGGTCACCGGTTCCGTGGAACTGCTCATGGAGGCCGGGGACGCCCTGCTTTTCGTGGACGGTATCTCGCACGGTTCGGCCATGCGGCGCAACGCGGGCACGCGGCGGATCGTGGTATACCGGTACGGACCGTCCTGGGGCAACTTCCGCCACGGGTACCAGGCCTCGCCCGAACTGCTGGAACGCCTGACACCCGAACGCAGGCAGATCGTCTCGCCGCAGCATGCTCCGCCTCCAGACGCGCCCTACCCCTAAGCGCCCTACCCCTAAGCGCCGTGGCCGACGCAGCATACCCCGCCTCCTGACGCGCCCTACCCCTAAGCGCCGCATCCGGACGCGTCACAACGACTGCCACACCGGCTGCGTGGTCATGGGGGAAAATGAAACCGCTCGCGTAGCCTCCTGCGCATCGTTTGGACTGTTTCCGGTCTCCCGGCCGCCACGTTCTCCAACTCATCCGGGTCGTTTTCCAGATCGAACAGCTCCGTCTCGCCTGATTCGTGGGCGATCAGCTTGTATTTCGCCGTGCGGATCAACCTGAATTCCCGTAAGGCGCTGGCCGCTTCTTCCCGATGCGTCGACCGTTCTCCGGACAGCATGCCGCTGAAGTCCCGCGCATCCAGTCCTTCCTGTGCGGGCAGGCCGGCCATGGCGCACAGCGTAGGGTTGACGTCGATCAATTCCACAAGGGCGTCGGAAGTCCGTCCACCCGTGATCCCCGGTCCGGCGGCGATGAGGGGCACGCGCAGGGCCGCCTCATAGGGCACGGACTTGGTGTACAGGCCGTGGTCGCCCAGCATTTCGCCGTGGTCGCTGGCGAAAACGATGATGGTGTCGTCGGCCATGCCCCGTTGTTCGACCGCCTCGATGATCCGGCCCACCTGATCGTCGATCAGTTCGATGGCCGCGCAGTACTGCCGGCGCGTAACGGCGATCTCTTCGTCGGATAAATCGCGGCGCCGGGCGTTGACCCAGTCCGGTTTTCCGTCTTCAGCGCCGCGCGCGGCGGGCGGCATGGCCGCGTCACGGTACCGGTCGGCGTAGGCCGCGGGCGGATCGAAGGGATCGTGAGGACCCACGAAGCTGACAAAGAGATGCCAGGGATAATCGTCGGGCACGGTGTCGATCCATTCCGCGGCGCGACGGCCGATGTAGGCGTCTTCGAATGCTTCCGCGGGCAGCACCGAGTCGTGCGAAACCCCCTCGATCCAGCCCCGTGACCCGTGCGCCGCGTAGTCCGCCCGGAAGCGATCGAACAGCCCCTGCTCCTCTAGCCAGAACCCGTAGGGACCCCGCGGTTCGTCCGCCATGCCCGCGTGCATCTTGCCCTCGCATTCAACGGGATGGGTGAATCCCCATCCGAACACCCGGGGCCGGTCGCCGTGGCGCCCGTTATAGGGATCCGGCTTGGCCAGGTCCAGCTTCCCCACGCACCCTACCCGGTATCCCGCGTCTCGCAGCCTGGTGTAATAGGGCGTGATATGCCGGGGCAGATAGCAGTTGTTGTCCAGGCACCCCAGTCGCGCGGGCTGAAGCCCGCTGGCCAGGCCGATCCGGGCGGGCGCGCAGACCGGCGCGTTTGTAATACACTGCGTGAAGCGGATCCCCCGCTTCGCCAGCCGGTCCAGATTCGGGGTGTTTACGAAGGACGCACCCGCGGCCGATAAATAATCGTGACGGTGCTGGTCGTCCATGATGAAGAGAAGGTTGGGGCGTCTTGAATGGGCCATGATACCGTCCTGTTTGTGATTCGATCCCGGTCGGGCTCAGTTTGGTCCCGATCGCTATGTAAAACACTTGATTTCGAACGTGCTGAATGATGACCGCGCCGGAAGTGATCTCGGGCACGGCTCAGTTGATGAACGATTCGAACTGGTGAGGCGCAGCAGGAAACCATGTGGAGTCAACCAGAAACGAAAGCGCCATCCCGAGGACATACCCCACAAGGATGCCGAGGAACAGAGGTTGCGCCCTGCGATAGAGGGCGCCGCCTCCCAGACGCAGCAGGACCACCTGGATGAGCCAGGCCAGCAGGAAGGGCAGGAACATGAACCGCACGGTGTCCGCGGCCACGGCGACCAGGCCGATGGGATGCAGCGGCCACCAGAGGAACAGGAAGCGCCCGAGGATCATCAGCATGTACAGGACGATGCCGTTCCCGAAGAAGATCAGTTCCAGGTCGGAGACACTGCTTACGCTGCTGTTCCACGTCATGATGGTGTTATAGAAGAAGGGGACGAGATCACCGGGTTTGGACAGGAGGTTGTCGGCGCCCACGGCATAGCCCGCGTTGATGTAATAGTAGAGGGATGTAACGACGCTGACGGCGAAAGCCAGGCAGATCCAGACGAACAGGTGCCGGGTGGCCGGCTCCATCCAGCGCTGCAGGTAAGCGGCGTGAGACAGACCGATCATCGTGAAAGTCCGCCAGTTCCGGGCGAAGGCGTTGGTCATGCCCAGGGCGGTGATCGTGGACGGATTCAGATTATCGGCGCCGATGATGCCCCCGGTGAAGTTGTTGGCGTTCACCGGCAGGTCCATGGCGACCAGTCCCGCCTCCGCTACGATCCGGGCCATGCCGAGATAAATGATGAAGAGCACGGCCAAAAGGACCAGGCTGACCGGCAGCGACATGCCGATGCTGTAGAGCCAGGCCAGCAGGTAGAGCAGGCCGAAAATCAGCCCGAATACCGCTACCCGGTACGAGAAGAACTCTCTGCTGTCATCTACCGACGGATCCTTCCTGAACGCCCGCCTGCCCACGGCGGCCAGGTGACGCCGGGCCATCCAGAGGCCCCAGATCACCAGGGCGATCAGGGCGCCGATGGACTGCGTGCCCACGAGGCCGGTGGGAGACATGGTCGTCGCCGCCGTGACCCCGATCATGTTCAGAAGTCCCCGCTGCAGCGTGGTGAACAACAGGAAAAAGCACAGGCTGAACAGGATCTCGGCATTGATGAAGAAGGCGAAGCAGAGCACGAATACATTCAGCCGGATGGGAAGATCCGGTATCGAAGGATGGACCTTCAAGTACAGCAGGTCCGGCCCCATGATGGGGACAGGGCTGACGATATCCCAATAGGATGCGATGTTCCAGCACACGACGGCCAGCGACAGGCCGACGCCGATCTTGAAGGCAGTCGTACGGATCATGGGTGGTTGTTCCTCGTCCTTACCCACCCCCATCAGGTTAAGCGCAACCTCCCCCAGGGGAAAGCGCAGCCGCTCGTGGCTGACCCACTGCTTCCGCAGGATCACGACGATGCATGCACCGGTCCACATGAGGGCGGCAAAGCACGACATCCACCACAGCAGGGGCGAGATCCAGGCCATCCACGGTATCTGGTAACCCGGCGCGGCGCCCTCGTAGAAAACCCGCACCGCGTCGGTCTTGCCGCTGATCACGAGCCACCCGGGCAGGGTATCAAAAAACGTCTCCGCCCAACGGTTTTCGGGACTCGCGTGGTAGAAGGGGCCCGTGATGAGGGAGACCAGGTACCTTGTCATGCCCCAGTCCGGCACCATGGAACCGATCATGCCCATGGCGAAAATCACGATCAGTTCAGCGGAGGTCAGGGCGTAACGGGGCGCCAGTCTCTTGAGCAGGACGTGGGGGCCCAGGATCAGGATCAGGAAGGGGATCAGCAGCGCCGCGGGGAGATGGGCGTATGTGGCGTAGTTGTATCCGGCGTGATCGGCGGAGAACTGGCCCCAGAAGGCGACAACGGCGGAAAGCGCGAGCCCGATGATCCCGGCTCGCAAGGTTATGGCCGTTGGGCCACGGGATCGGGGTGGTTCAGGGGGCATGGAGTTCTTCCGATCCTATTCGGCGCCGGCTGCTGTGCTGGTTGAGGCATCGGCTGTGACTCTGGCTGCGCCGCGGGTTGCGGCATCGGCTGCGGCGCTGGTTGCGACGCCGGCTGCGGCGTCGGCTGCGACGCGGGTTGCGGCGTCGGCTGCGCCGCGGGCTGCGGAGCCCGTAGTCACTGGATCCATGGGTCCAGGCGGAACATCTTGCGTCCCAGCGGTGTCAGCGCGGCCAGGGCCTCCGGACTCAGGGGACGGCCGGGACCGGGCGCCAGCCGGGCCTCGTTCTCCGACAGCGACTGCAGGCGGGTGAACTGGGCGATCCGCGGCGAGGCGTTGTGATTGGCGCTGGCGGAGTGCGGCATCAGGTGGTGCATGAGCACGAAATCGCCCGCATTGCCCGTCACTTCCACGGACGACGAGAAATCCACGATTTTGCCCCAGCCTTCGTTGCGCGTCAGACCGTCCGGCTCGTTGAGCATGATGTCCCGCACCCGGTTCGGCGCGCCGGGTACTACGTGGATGCCGCCGCCTTCATTTTCGACCCGGTTCAGATAATAACAGCCACCGATACCGATTCCAGATCGCAGGAATCCCTCATTCAGTTCCTCGGGCCCCTTCGGAACGGCGTCGAGGTGGAGGTTCTGCAGCCTCCCCTCCATGGCGCGGTTCCGGAGGGTAATCCCCACCGAGCCGTCCCACACCTGGATGTACTCGGTCTCCAGGATATCCACGGCGGCGCCGTACAGTGCCTCGTTCTGCATCAGGGGCAGCATCGCAGGTTCGAAAAAGCTGCCGTTTCCATCAGGATTATGAGGTTTGAACCGACCGTGGTTCGCGTGATAGTGGTCCGGGATGACAAGGTCCCGCGGGATCAGGTCCAGCAGGAAGTCGCGAGCCCCTTTGACGACGTCGTCATCCAGCGTCCCCTTCAGGACAAGGTAGCCTTCGGACCAGAACTGCTCCAGTTGATCGGTGGTGAGGTATCGGGGGATGGTGGGCATGGGGGATTGGGTTAGGAATCAGGCTTAGAAACCTCATTCTAAAAAATCAAGGACAGGTATCTCGCTTAAGAAGATGGCTGTGATTTCGGTTTTGGTAAACACTACCCCTTACGATCGATTTGAAATCTTCATGCAGATTTACGTCACCAGAAACCAGTAATTTTACGTTGGCCTCCAATGCCAATGCAATTATATCTGCGTCGTTTGATTTCAGTTCGGGTAAATCTACCTTCTTATCCTCAACTTTCTTCGCATTAATAAGTACTACTCTCCCATTCTCGCGATCCTCGTGGAATTTCGTGTGCATCTTTCGGTGCTTGCTTAACTCTTTATCCATTTGGTCAGTATGAGCAAATACGATCTTACCATTCTTCTCTCGAATCCACCGCCTAACTGGTTCCATTTCCTGCTTTTCTGGATTTAAATAATCGCTAAATCTGTTTGTATCCAAAATTAGGCACATATATCAACTTTCATTTTTTAAAACCAAGTAACCTATCTGATTCATTGATGAAGAAGTCCCTATAACCTTGTGGTGCTCCTAACAGATTTGCCTGCTCATCAAATTGAATGTTATGGACTTTGACCTTGTTTCCAACTGGTTCCAGGTAAATGAGCGAAACATCTTCAGGTGCGATTCCTCCATTCATGATTTCAATTCGGGCACGGTTTATCATAGCGTCACTATGTGTCTCAATTACGTACTTGTGTTTCTCTCGCTTAATGGTTTCGATCAGCAAAGAAGACAGTTCCGCCTGACCTTTGGGATGCAAATGGACCTCTGGTTGTTGCATCAGGAAGATCGCTCTTCGCCGTCCGTTTAGAATTCGAACCAAGATGGGAAGTATCTGGTTTACACCGTATCCTACATCAATCAGGTTCGCCTTGGGACCCTTGACCTTTACTTGTAACTGGAACGGATCCCCAGACGACCTTCCTAGCCTCCTTACATGGATATCAGTAAACAGGCCGGAAGACCTGCCAAATTCAATCAGTCGATCTCGTAGTTTCTCCCAACTTTTCTTATCAGTCCTCGATATATTCATGAGAACCATAGGTATATCACTACCTTCAGGACTGACGTCCTCCCTTAAAGGATTATAGGTACGTTTTGGACTAGACCGGATCGGTGCAAAACTATACATCTCTGGTTGACCGAATCCCGCGTTCTCGTATAGGTGGTCCCATTCTTGGTCAAAGTGTTTCATCGTGCTTTTTTTGAATTCTTTAAATGCTTTCACCTCTCTGGGAATCGGCTTCTTAGGGGTATCGAGTGCTATAAACATATCATCGACAGTCGGTGTCGGGAACAATTCCAACAGTGTTGAGTCGAACCATGACGCTTCTGACACGCTTACCTTAAATATTCCGGACTCTACGCCTTCGATGTAGTCTACTATTTCAACGCCATGGACTAGCTCCAATCGTTTTTGGCGGTCGGGTTTTTGGTCATTCCAGTAAAAAAGGGCTTCGCCATAATTTGATACGATCTTCTGCTCCCTTATAACGGGCTCGGATCCTCTTTCTTTCGCGGCCAATGTCAGTGAATACTCGACTGATTCACTGTTTGAATCAGCTTGTAACTCGCAGCCAATCAGAAAACGATCCAGCTTGGGATTTGATCTCCTTACAATTTCGGAAAACGCGCCCATCTGGTAAGGATTTACGTTGAAATCCAATCCAGGGCGCCTTCCGCAGATGAAATCGTGTGCCGTATGCAAACAGCCCAGTGCAGTGGTCTTTCCTGTGCTGTTCTCACCCACCAAGAAAGTGAGAGGACGGACATCGAATACCTGCCGGCCGGCAAAACACCGCACATCTTCCAAGATAAGTTTCCGTACATCCATATTCAGACTCCGCTTTGCCTACACCACAACTGCCTCAATATGTATTCCCCCTTCACACCGCCCAGTACTTCCACAGATCCTCCGGAATCTCGTATCGGAAGGACTGCTCCAGGTATTTTTCATGGTTCCAGCGGGCGAAGAGGGCGAAGCGCGGCGAATGACTGGTGTTCTCCGATCCATTGTGGGTCAGATAGGAATGCCAGAGCACCACGTCGCCGGCTCTGGCGGTGAACTCCCGGCCGCCGGTGGCCGGGTTGTCACAGAACACGTCCCACGAAAATCCCTCGATCTCCATGAAACTTCCGTCCACATGGGACGGATGCTCGAGAAAATAACGGTGCGCGGCGTGGTGGCTTCCCGGCCAGTAGATCAAGGCGCCACCGCCGGGTTCCACGTCGTACAGGTAGGCGGTCGCGCCAATCATGAAGGGCAGCCACCGGCCTCCGTAGGCGTCGATATGACCCGTTTTGGGCATTTCCCACGACTTCCCGGGGTCGGGCCAGCGTATGATGGGGATGCCGTCGCCCGCGACGAACGTGCCGCCGCTGAGTTGGTCGATAATCGACATCATCTGCGGGTGATGCACGAGGGCCGATTCAGGCGGATCGTACTCGTATCCGTCAAGGCCGCTCGTCTCCCTGGGCCAGGTTGCGGGATCCTCCAGGCAGCCGCCGAGGGTTTGCCAGATCTGCGCCCGCCACGCCTCAAGCGTCTCTTCGTCGAACACGTTTTTCAGGACCAGGTAGCCGTTCAACTTGAAGTGGGCGATCTGCTGGGCATTCAGGGGCTGTGCGGTGGACATCTCTATTCCTTAGAAGAATGAGAACCGGTTGTGGAAACGACAAAGCGTCGCCACGATGAGGTCCTGCCCGGTCGAACGCTATGTTCCGCTAGCCGGAAAGACCCGGAAGACCGGCAAGACCTGGAAGACCGGACTGCGATAGTCGGCAAAAAGGCAACTTAAGCACCGTGCCGGACGCTGTCAAGACCCCGCAGTTTCTATGCCTGAACCACCTCGAAAAAGTACGGTTCGTTCCTGCTTGACACGATGCACGTAACCCTTATACCATTGCAGAGAGCGAATCGCACCCTCTGACATCCAAAATCGGTACGCCTTTCATATTTAACTGTATTGCCCGCGACGCAAGACGCGGCGGACGGGATTTTCAGATATGCAAACGGAAATCAGGCAGTGGATTGCCGAAAGTCGGAAAAAACTGGAAGGGAAGGGGCTGGATCACGGGGATCTCAATCAGTTGGAAACGCTCCTGGACGACGGGCCCCGGCCTCTGGACGACGGGCCCCGGCCTCTGGACGACGGGC
>CAZZNP010000105.1:10136-12630 GCA_964655785.1 uncultured Gemmatimonadota bacterium | reverse complement strand
GATGGGATCCTCGATGAAATAGAGGTTGAATTCGGTCAGTGCGTTGGCCAGGGGCATGGCGGTCAGCGGGGTCAGCTTGCGGTGGACCTCCACGATGAGGTCCATGTCGGGCCCGCCGCCGTCCCTCGCGGCCGCGACGAGATCACGGGCAGTACGGATCATCCGGTCCAGGGCCATGTCCTGGTACCCGCCGGGCAGGGGATCGAACTTGAGCGCCGTGAAGCCTTCCGCCGCCGCGTTCCGCGCGGACTCGTACATGGCCTCCGGCGTGCCGCCGCCGCCCAGCAGGTGCAGCCTGATCTTGTCCCGGCAGTTTCCGCCGAGCAGTTCCCAGATCGGGACGCCGAAGTGCCTCCCCTTGATGTCCCATAGTGCGATGTCGACGGCGCTTACCGCCCCGGAAAGGGCGCTGCCCCGGAAAGGCGACATGCGGTAGAGATACTGCCAGTGATGTTCGATGCGGAAGGGGTCCTGTCCCACCAGGTAGTCTTTGAACCGCTCCACGATCTGGTGGACGGCTTCCGGATATCCCCAGCAGGCCGTCTGCCCCACCCCGGTGAGGCCGTTGTCGGTCCGAACGCGGATAACGTATCCGCCTCCGATGAAATACGAGTCGATGGCTTCGATTCTCACGTGGGATACCTTTCTTGACGCCAGGGCGTACAGGGCGTCCGGTGTCTGGCGGTCGCCCCGGTTCCAGATGAAGAGAGGACAGGCACCTATCAAGAAAGCGGAGTTTTTTTAACCCCGCAACCAGAAATCGGCACCCGCGCCCGCTAATCCGGCGAATTGAAGTTTTTACTTGAATGCCTCCTTTGTTGCCCTGTATACTCTTTTACACGTTCTCGCCCCTATTTGCCGATTACGCATTACCCCCGGTACGCTCCAACGCGGCGGTCGTCGCCGGTTGATCTTCAGGAGCGCATTGGAGGTATCGCTCAGGAGAATATCCATGTATACGGAAGAGACCGAATTGAATTTCGATCCCAGGTACGAGGACCCGGCAAAGCTCAGCGCACTGTCCAGGCGTGGATTCATCGGGCGGATCGCGGGCGGACTCGCCGCCGGTACGGCCCTGCTGTCCATGACGGGGAAGGCCGTAGCGAAGCCGCCGGTGCCGGAAGACCACCTTCCGGAGCCCGACGACACAGCCTACTGGAACTGGGTGGCCGACCAGTTTATCATCCGCGACGGCGTGTCCTATATGAACACCGGGACCCGCGGACCATCACCGGCCCCGGTGCACCGTGCCCAGATAGACGCCCTGAAAGGCGTGAACTCAAACTATAAGGGCTATACCAGTTTCGTCTACAACAGCGACTTCCGGTCGAATATGCGGGAGAAGATGGCGAAGTACATCGGCTGCAAGTCGTACGAGGTCGCCTTCACCAACAATACGACCGAGGGCATGGTCTTCGGCACCTTCGGCGTAGACATGGAGCCGGGCGACGAGATCGTGACGACCAATCACGATCATTCCGGCGGCGTACAGCCCATCAACCTCCGTGCCGCCCGTCATGGGACCAAGACCGTCATGATCGACCTGTCGTCTCCCGATTTCCATCCGCCCGACAGTCCCGACGCGCTGCTCAAGGCCTTCGAGGCCGCCATCACGCCGCGCACGAAAATGCTCAGTTTCTGCCACGTCAACTACGGCGACGGGCTCGTCCTTCCCGTGAAGGAGATCTGCGAGATGGCCCGGTCGAAAGGGATCATAACGCTGGTCGACGGCGCGCAGCCTCCGGGCATGCTCGACCTGAACATGCACGACCTGGGCTGCGACATGTACGCGGGGCCCTGTCACAAATGGATGATGGCGTCCATGTACACGGGCTTCTTCTACGTGAAAGAGGACATCGTGGACCGCGTGTGGCCCACAGTGTACTCCGGTCCGGTGAACGGGCTGACCATGTACGGACAGGAACCCACAGGCTTCGCCAAGGTGTATTACGAGGAGTTCCTGGCGGGGGCCGCCAAGTTCGAGCTGCGGGGTTCTTCCAACGCCCCCGCACGGGTCGCCATCGATGCGGCGCTGGATTTCCACAACATGATCGGACCGGCCGCTGTCGAGAGCCGGAACCGCTACCAGGCCGTCCGCGTGGCCAACGCCCTGCGCAACATGGACGGCGTCGACGTGTACAGTTCGCCCGATCCCCGCATGAGCGCGGCGCTGGTCTCGTTCAAGGTCAGAGGCGTGGAGACGCGGGACCTCAACGACACGCTGTGGGAACGCCACAGGATCTACATCCGGAACGTCACGCACGACGAGATCAACTGGGACGCCAACCGGACGTCGATGCATGTCATGGTGACCGACGCCCAGACCGACCAGTTCATCGGCGCCGTCGAGGAGATCGCCAAAGAAAAGAGACTTTAGTCCGGCGTGGGTTCCAGAGAAACAACGGACGCGAACGGTACGGACCATGCGGGCT
Source organism: uncultured Gemmatimonadota bacterium (assembly GCA_964655785.1). Lineage (GTDB taxonomy): Bacteria > JAAXHH01 > JAAXHH01 > JAAXHH01 > JAAXHH01 > JAAXHH01. The sequence goes on along the minus strand of CAZZNP010000105.1, from coordinate 10,198 downwards.
GTGCGGGCCGTGCGGATCGTACGGACTATGCCGGCCGTGATACCCGGAGGAATGTGAAATGG
>CAZZNP010000105.1:0-10036 GCA_964655785.1 uncultured Gemmatimonadota bacterium | reverse complement strand
CCGTGCGGATCGTACGGACTATGCCGGCCGTGATACCCGGAGGAATGTGAAATGGTGCGGGCCGTGCGGGCCGTGCGGACTATGCCGGCCGTGATACCCGGAGGAATGTGAAATGGTGCGGACCGTGCGGACTATGCCGGCCGTGATACCCGGAGGAATGTGAAATGGCGTTTCTGCGTCACATGGCGCTGCGTTGCAGGGACGTCGCGATTTCGCGGCGTTTCTACGAGGAAGTGATCGGCTTCGACTTCATCGGCCGCCGGGGCAACGGCGAAGCGGTGGATCTCAGCGACGGGACCTGCAACATCACCCTGCTGCCCCACGATGATCCGTCGCGGCCGGTGCTGGAGGAAGGCGAGGAGTATATCCATTTCGGCGTACTGGTGGATGACCTCCATGCAGCATGGCACAGGGTTCGGAACTGGGGTGCGAAAGCGCCGAAGACCGTGAAGGGCCGGGACGCCATCTCCTCCGAAACGCCGCCGGAAATCGCTTTCAAGGCGATCGATCCCGATGGCAACATCGTCGACATTTCCGGTGACCGGGACGAATGGCGCGGCGCCAGGATATGACCAAGGGTTGATTCCCCGGCCCCGATCAACCTCCTATGCGTATACTCAGATCGGCTGCCCTTTCGATTGACAAGTCTGTCGCGAGGGCGGCCGAATTGTTCGATTTCTCCCGCGGACGATTCCCCCCCGGTACGCTCACTGCCGCCGCGTGGCCCGGCCTGGCACGATCCCTGGCAGGACAATTCAGGCAAGGCGTCGCCGGCGTGACCGGCACGAACGGGAAGCACACGACCTGCCGGATCCTGGCCGCTATACTCCGGCAGGCCGAAGCGCTCACCCTCTATCCCGAAGACATCTCACCTTCCATCGACGGGGTCGTCTCCACCCTGGTCCAGGCCGCGGACCGCCGCGGCAGGATCCGGGCGGACTATGGCGTGTTCGGTTTCGAGACCGGCATGCTGGACAAGGCGATCAGCGTATGCAGCCCACACACGCTGATCCTGAACAACCTGTACGAAGACGAGCGGAACCACGGGGTCGATCCTGCCGGCCTGGTCGGGGAATGGTGTAAATGGTTCGGAAACATGGCGGCGGGTGACAACCTGCTCGTTAACGCGGACGATCCGGTGCTTTGCGGCGGATTCACACGCGGTGTGCCGCCCCGGCTTACCTACTTCGGCGTGGAGGATGAACGGCTGCACCAGGCGGACGTGTCCGCGCCGGTCGTGCCTTGCCAGCGGTGCGCGGCCCCCCTCGCCTACCGGATCAACTGCCTGGCCCACCTGGGAGACTACGCCTGCGAAAGCTGCGGCTGGGAAAGGCCGTTGCCTACGGTCTACGCCATCGACGTGGACCTCGGCCCGGATGAGTCCCGTTTCCGCATCATCACCCCGCGAGGTCCTCTGGACGTGCGCCTCCGGTTACCCGGGCTCCACAACGTGTACAACGCCGCGGCCGCGGCGGCTGCGGCGATCACGCTCGGGCTGAGTCCCGTGACGATACGCAAGGGCCTCGAGGCCGCGACGCCCAGTAGAGGGCGGGACGAACGAGTGGTGATTCACGAGCGGGAAGCCCGCCTGATGACGATCAAAAACAGGACATCACTCCATGAAGCGCTGAGGACCTGCCGGCTTGACCGTCAACGGGGCCACTACCTGTTCCTGCTCGACGAGGCCGTACGGGACGGACGCAACGGGCCGTGGATCCTGGACGACGACCTGGCAGGCTTGGTGGAGCGTTCGAGGTCCGTGCACGTGGCCGGCGCGGGCGGCGCGCACCTGTCCCTGATGGACGAACAGATGGACGCGGAGGAGATGGCTTTGGCCGCGGATGTCAGCGATGTTTTCCACGACATCATGCGGCGGCTCGCACCGGGCGACCGGCTCTGGGTACTGGCGACCGAAGACGCCATGTACGAGGTCAGGCAGGAATTGAAGGAAATGGAGATACTATGAGCGCTCGCCTGGTCAGTTCCACGGCGGCCCGTCGCAACCTCGGAAGGGATAGTGATCGCCGGACCTGTACCGGGGAAGCGGGGGGTAGCAGTTGATACCGTCCACGGCCCTGCCCCGGCACAGATAGGCGGGGAAGTTCTCGCGCTTGATACGCGTGGTCGTCGGGATATACCGTAGGGTCAACCCGCATCGGCGCCGGTCGGAATGGTTGGCTTCGGAGCCGTGGATCAGGTAGGGATCGTGCAGGGATACGCCACCGGCCGGCACGATGAGATCGACCGCCCTGGATTCATCCACCTTCACGTCGAGTTCCGATCGCAGCACGTTATCCCCTTGCGACGCACGGTGCCCGTAGATCTTCTGTTCCCGGTGGCTTCCGGGAACCACCCGCATGCACCCGTTTTCCGGTGTAGAGTCGTCCACGGCCAGCCATATGGTGATGACCTCCATGGGTTCCAGCGGCCAGTAGTTTCCGTCCTGGTGCCACAGCACCGGTTGTCCGTCCCGGGGCGGCTTGCTGATGTAGTGTGCCGCGAAGAGCGCGATGTCGGGGCCCAGAAAGGGCTCGATGACGTCGATGAGCCGCGGGTCGGTACAGAGGCGTATCCAGAAGGGATCGTCCACGATCAGGTGATGATGATACTGCTCGGGCCGGACGTCCGGATACTTCCGTCCCATCCACTCGATATGCCCCTGGGCCTCGGCGGTCAATTCGCTGTCAATGACGCCGGGCAGGACGACGTAGCCGTCTTCTTCGTATCGCCGTACGATGTCGGCACCGTTCATGGCGCACGTTCCCCCTGTTCGTGTTCAAGGTGCTTGCGCAGGGCGCGGCCCACGACGCCGATCTGGTGCTTGAAATCCTGGAACGTGTAGCTCTGGTGAAAGTCCCAATAGCTGTTCCACACCGCGTCCTTCTTGTCCCTGACCTCCGCGAACCGGATCAGCCCGCGTCCGGTCTCCGACCGCGACATGTTGTCGTAGGTTTCCCTAGTGACGTAATAACCGTACTTCGGATCCGCGACTTCATAGCCATACTTGATCATGGACCTCGGCCGATCGGAGAAATGGGCCGCCTTCGCGTGGAGTATGGAAGGATAGGTAACCGCCAGCGAACCCGCCTTGACGGTGAGCTTCTCCTGGCCCCGGATCCAACCCAGCTTGCGGGTCTGGGTGGGCGTGTACAGCCTGCGATGGCTGCCGGGCAGCAGCATGGTCGGTCCCATGTCTTCGCCGACGTCCTGCGGGTAGTACATGCAGAGGATCTCCGTCAGCGGCCGGTCCGCCATCCACGTGTCGTCCACGTGCCAGCCTCCCCCGTCACTCGTTCCGCCGGGCGTCAGATGGTTCCAGAATCGGAAGGGACTGATAGCGATATCGGGCGATTCGAGCAGGTAGGCCACGAAATCCACGACCCTGGGATGGGCGAGCAGATCCCCCACGCTTTCCCGTTCGAACACGGAGATGCCCTTATACGCCAGGCTGTCCGCGCCGATCCGCGCCACAAGGTCGGCATCGAACCAGTCCTCCAGGAGGACGTAGCCCGTGTCCACGAACTGCTTCTTCAGCGTCCTGAAGTCATCGGACATCATCGGCTCCGTGGGCCGGGTGTGGTCTGCGCGCGCCGTGTGGGGTAAGGGGCAGGCCCTCGCCCGGAGGGAAGAAGCGCTCCAGGATGAACTCGTGACCCAACTGGTTATGGGTATTCTCCAGCGGGTACTCGACCGCGGGAAAGGAGACGATCCGCCAGCTGTCCGCCATGGCCTCCCTGATGTTCGCGTAGGGACATTCGTGGCGGGGATCGAACTGGTATTCGGCATCGAAGGGCCCGAAATAGTTCCAGGCAATCACGTCGGCCGTGATCAAATCCGCGTTCGCCCAGATATAGAGCAGGTGCTGCTGGGGTTCGCCCGAGCGAGGAGAATCGAAACGCCCTTCGTCCCGTTCAGGTTGCTCGACCAGGTTTGCCCGACTGCGTTTTTCGATCGTGCGCCTGATCTTGCGGGAAACCTGCCTTGCGCCTTCCCTTTGCAATTCCATGACGGCGGCACGGCCAAGCGATTTCAGGATCGGTCGCGCGAGGCGGCCTATTTGTGACAGAATAGGTTTGAGCGCCATTTCCGGGCCAGTGTGATCCTGATGTTTCTGTTCGATTTACCAGGGTAATTTCCAATGGAAAAAGACGGTTTCCTCCTTCGCTGTCAAGGGAGAATAAGCCCTGGGCGTCCGTGGTACCAAATGATGACCGGGTACGGCTCTGCCTGCCGTTCGGACTCATTAACAGGGCATGCGATCGCATCAGTATGCACTTGTGCGTGGCCGGATTAAGGAAGGGTTGACACTCCACCGGGGAGAGTGTATCTTGTTGGTTCCCGCTATTCTTTTGTGATACCATATTTATTACTTCTACGTACGTCGGCAGAACAGCTTGTCCGTGATGTACAGACAGGAGCAATCGATGAGTTCTGACAGATTCGACTTTGCCATTGCCATAGGCGGCGCCGCGGGCCAGGGAATCGCCACGCCGGGCAACGTGCTGGCCCGGATATTCATCCGCCGCGGATTGCATCTGAACGCCTACAATGCCTACCAGTCGATCATCCGGGGCGGCCACATTTTCCTAACCATGCGGATCGGCGAAGAGCAGGTTCACAACCATGGCGACAAGCTCGACCTGCTGGTCTGCCTGAACCAGGATACGATGGACCGGCACCTGGGTCTCATGGGTCCCGGCACGAGGGTCATCTACAACAGCGACACCATCACGCCGGGGAGCCCGGGCGAAGGCGTGCACCTTTGTCCGCTACCCATCGGCGAACTGACCGACAACAACCGCAACAAGCTCGTGCAGAACACCGTTGCCCTCGGAACGATTCTCAACCTGCTCGACATGGACTTCCAGATCCTGGATGAGATCATCACCATGCAGTTCCAGCGCAAGGGACAGGAAGTCGTCGACGAGAACGTGGGCGTCGCCCGCGCGGGATACGACTACGCCTCGACGCATTTCGAGCACTTCAATCTGGCCGTCCCCTCCGGCGGCAAGCCGCTGGCGGTGTGGAACGGCAACGACGCGATCGCCATGGGCGGCGCGGCGGCGGGCGTCAAGTTCTACTGTGCCTACCCCATGAGTCCGTCCACGGGCGTCCTCCACTGGATGGCGAAGAACGCGCGTGAACTGGGCATCATGGTACGGCAGGTCGAAGACGAGATCGGCGTGGCCAACATGGCCATCGGCGCCGCCCACGTGGGTTGCCGGTCCATGTGCGCGACCTCGGGCGGCGGTTTCGCCCTGATGACCGAGGCGGTCGGATGCGCGGCGATGATGGAAATACCCGTCGTCTTCATCGACGTGCAGCGGGCCGGCCCGTCCACGGGCGTGCCCACCAAGACGGAACAGGGCGATCTCTGGCAGATCCTGGGCGCGAGCCAGGGTGATTTCGAACGGATCATCGTGGCGCCCACAGACGCGCTGGACGCCTTCAACACCATGCCCGAGCTGTTCAACCTGGTCGATCATTTCCAGTGCCCGGGCATCGTGATTTCCGATCTGCTCATCTCCGAAGGCACCTTCAGCGTCGACCCCGACGCCATCGACATGCAGCCGCATATTGATCGGGGCGACGTGATTACCGAGTCCGGGAACGGCGCGAGCGACATACCGACGGGTTCGCAGCTGGCCAACGGCCATGGTCTCATCGGGGCGCCGAGCAACGGTTACCTGCGCTATGAGAACACCGAAAGCGGCATATCGTCCCGCGCGCTTCCGGGCGTGCAGGGATATGCTCATGTCGTGGCCTCGGACGAACACGACGAGGACGGCGTCCTGGTGAGCGACGAGTTCACCAACCCGCACAAGCGCCGCAAGATGGTGGAAAAGCGGGCGCGGAAGTTCAGGGACGTGGCAAGTCACATCGATCCACCCGAACTTTCAGGCGCCGACGACGCCGAGATCACGCTCATCGGCTGGGGTTCCACCCGCGGCGTGATCCGGGAGGCCGTGGAGATGCTGAACCAAGAGGGTATCGCCGTAAACCACCTGCCGATCAAGTGGATCGTCCCGCTTCACACGGAGACCCTATCGGAAGTCTTTGCCAACGCGAAGCGGACCGTAATCGTGGAGAACAACCATTCCGGCCAGTTCCACCGCTATATGCGCAGCGAGACCGGGTTGACGGCCGACGGCCACATCCGGAAGTACGACGGCGAACCGTTCATGCCCCATCATATCGTGGACGGCGTCAAGGAGCTGCTGGCCGAGAAGACCGATATTTTCGTGCCTTATCAAGAAGTCATCGTCTAAGGAGTTCCTCAATGTCAGTGGAAACTTTACCGCGCGAGGCAGCGGAAGAAAAACCGGCAGTACCGTTGAAAGCGAAGGACTTCAAGGGCAAAGTGGATCCGGACTGGTGTCCCGGTTGCGGCGATTTCGGCGTGCTGAGCAGCCTGCAGCGGGCCTGCGTGAATCTCGGACTCCAGCCCCACGAGATTCTCACGGTCAGCGGGATCGGCTGTTCCTCGAATTTCCCGGGATTCTTCAACTCCTACGGCATGCATACGCTGCACGGCCGCGCCCTGGCCGTGGCTACGGGCGCGCAGATGGCGAACCACGAACTGACCGTTTTCGTCACGGGCGGCGACGGAGACGGCTACGGTATCGGCGGAAATCACTTCACCCATACGGCGCGGCGGAACGTGGACCTGACGTACATCGTCATGGACAACCAGATCTACGGTCTGACCACGGGGCAGGTATCGCCGACCAGCAGCATAGACATGCGGACCAAGAGTACGCCCTACGGCAGTGTGGAAACGCCGATCAATCCCATTACGGCGGCCATCATGAACGGCGCGACCTTCGTGGCCCGGGCATTCAGCGGTGACGCCCGCCACCTGACCGGCCTGATCGAACAGGCCGTCCGGCACAGGGGCTTCGCGCTGATCGACGTATTCAGTCCCTGCGTCACCTTCAACAAGGACAACGACTACCCCTTCTTCAAACAGCGCGTCAAAAAACTGGAGGACGAAGGCCACGATCCGAGCGACTGGAAGGCGGCCTGCGAGAAGGCCATGATCTGGGGGGATCAGATCTACACCGGCCTATTCTTCCAGAAGACCGATACGCCCACGCTGGGGGACCGGGAGCCCGTACTCGACGAGGGCGGCGCCATGGCCAGGCGCGAACTAGGGATCACCAGTGAGCAGTCCGACAGGATCATCAAGCGCATGATGTAGACTGCGGCGGCGCGGTCCAGCGCGGCTGCGCGGTTGGGCGCGGCACTGCGGCGCGGTAGAGCGCGGCACTGTGGCGCGGTTGAGCGCGGCGTCGCGGTTGGGCCCGGCACTGTGGCGCGGTAGAGGGGGGCCGGCTTTTCAGATGAAGGGTGTTTCCTGCAGTTCCCGGTGCACGGCGCGGTAGAGGGGGGCCGGCGGGGCGTTATCTTCCTCGCGAGCTTCGCCGGTGGCTTCTATCATGTTCAGCGACAGGACCTTGTCGTTGAAACTCCGGGTTTCCAGCCTTTCTCCCAGCCCCTGTTCATAGACGCGCTGCAGTTCCGCCATGGTGAATTCGCTGGGCAGCAACAGCAGGGCGATATTGGTGTAATTCAACTTGGCCGCGATCCTGTCCGTACACACCTTCAGAATCTCATTGTGATCGTACGCAAGCGACGGGGTATCGTTGACGTAGAACCAATTCCCCGTGCGGTACTTGTCCACGGGGACGAAGGGTTCGTCCGGGCTTTCGGGAAATCCCATGTAGGCTGTCGAAATCGTGCGTCTTTTGGGATCGCGGTCGATGGCGGAGAAGGTATAGACCTGCTCGAAGTAGGCGCGGACTCGTCCCGTAGCCTCGCGGTATGCGCGCCGGACGGCCGCTTCCAGGTCTTCGGTCTCGAGCACCAGCGTTCCCGGCAATGAATACCGGCCCACGAAGGGCTCGATCTTCAACTCGACCAGGTAGACCAGCAACTTGCCGTCGAGAAACCGGAAGATGCCCAGGTCCGTGGCCGCGTATGGTTTAGTCGGGATCATTGCAAGGTCATGTTTGCATCGTTTTGTCGGGTGTGGCAAGAGAAAAATGGGGGACGCGCCCGGAAGTCAGGAGCCGGTTTTCGTCCAGGCATAGGGAGCCGTTACACATTCTATGGACGTGGATGTCCTGACAACAGTCTTGCAACTCGCGGCCGGTGCGCTGATCGGCGCCTGCATCGGAATGACCGGCATCGGCGGCGGCGTGCTCATACTGCCCGTTCTTACGCTTGGATTCGGTCTGCCTTCCACGGTTGCGGTGGGCACCGCCCACCTCTATTCCTGCCTGTGCAAGCTTCCGGCCGTCTTCTTCCATTTCAGGCAGGGAACCATCCGATTCCGCACTTCGGCGTACTTTCTGGTCGGCGCCGTGCCGGCGACCATAACCGTAGCCCTCTGGATCACGGGATACGCCGGCTCCATGGACCCGGACGACCCGGCCTGGATTGAACTCCAGGCCAATCTACAACAGTTCATTGCCGCGGTGGTCATACTATCCGGCCTTCTGATCCTGTGGCACATGTTCATGCGTCCGGGATCCCACGCGGCGCCCGGCCAGCGGAGTCCCGCGCGAGTCACAGGCTCAAAGATCTTCCTCGTGGCGGTGCTCGGCGCCGCCATCGGCGGACTGATCGCGTCCACCTCGGTGGGCAGCGGCATTCTAATTGTGCCGCTCATGATCATCCTGTTCCGCCTGACCGCGGTGGACACGGTTGGTTCGTCCATATTCATCGCGTTGATGCTGACCCTCACGAGTTCGATCATTTACGCCGGTACCAGCCAGCTGGACCTCGCCATCGCTTTGACCATGGCGGCCGGATCGCTGGTGGGCGTGCCCCTGGGCGTACGGATGTCCCGGCGGATACCGGAACGTTACCTGCAGATCACCATCACGGGGATGGTGCTCGCGGCGGGCGGGGTCATGCTGTTCGGAGGTTGACGGACGGAATCAGGGTCCGGGCAGCGGTCATGCTGTTCGGAGGTTGACGGACGGAATCAGGGGACGGGCAGCGGCCAGGCAAGTGTACAGCGGCACACGGGTCTGGCAACGGGCGCGTGATTGGTTTCTCTAGTAGCGGCTTCAATACTTGAAAATGTCGTTCAGCAAGTAGGCTAGCCGGTAGCCTGCAACCAGCAACCGCAATCTAACGGTTTCAGTGTGCCGAGACACATATTTATATCCAAGGTAGGGGGCCTCGTTCTTGGATGAGTCGCCACCGAAATCGTACACCTCCGGCAATAGTTGCCGGGACTCTCGGGCCCAGTGGATTGCGGAAGAACCCTTTACGCGCCAACCGGTTGATTCCGCTCTGCGCATTAGTACTCTTTGGTCAATGAACGCAACGAATTCGGTGTAGCTCAATCTTTGTTCCTCGATCAGGTGTTCATCCCAAACCGCGTGCAGGTTGGTGCTTCTTCCGAACCAGCGTACCCTGACGTCGTTCCCGCCCCGATCGCTTGCGTAGCCTACGTGGAGCGGTTGATGTACGTCGGCCACCAGGTGTACGAGGAACTTCAGGGCTTCGGCCTGGTCCTGTCGGTTCGCATTCCGGTCCCCGAGTATGCCTTCGAATCGGTCAATGGCTTCAATCACGTCTCCCCGGGAGCTTCTCCTCGCTGTTTCGATTACCTGGTCAGGCGGTACGTTGATATAGTGCCAAGGTGAAGCGTGGCGCCAGGCGGGATCGGACTTGATCTCATCGGCCCAAGTGCTGATCAGCGCCAGCGGTACCGGTCCGATTAACCTGACGATTTCTCTTTTAACCGGTTCCTTTAACCGGCTTTCCGCGATATGAGCGACGATGCGGTGGCCGTTCGGTCCCCAAGCCGAAGCGGGAGTAGTCCAGATCAACAAAATGGACAGAGCGACTAACGTACGCTTTAGATTCACGGGTATAACTCCTTTCCTAATTGAGGGTTATAGAACGCGACGGGCCGGGAGTAGTCGGTCGAGTATCGTTGTGAGTATACGGCATCTCTCGGAGTTCAGGGTACGTAAGACGACCCCGGATCCATGGGCGGCGGCGGCCAGTGCAGTCC
>CAZZNP010000104.1:11018-12893 GCA_964655785.1 uncultured Gemmatimonadota bacterium | reverse complement strand
CCTTCGCAGGTCCCTGACCGCTTCTGCCTACGGCCTTGTGTATGGCCGGCGAACCGGCATGAAGGGCATTCAGGTCGATCTGGATGATCTCGCTGTGCGCATCGCGGTCCAGCAAATCGGGTATAAAGGCATGGTCGGGCGGGATGTCCGGACCCGATATGTCCGCGCTTCGTACGGGCACGCCACCGAGCAGTTGGTATCCACCCACCGTGGTCCGTCCCAGTTCAGGAAACGCTGGAGCACATACCGCCAGGCTGTAGTCCATCAATCGGCATACCAGGCCGATTTCGAAACCGACGTGTCCCCTGAGCGTCGAGTCGATTTTTTTGTAGATCAGCGAGCCGCCCCGCGACCGGATCGCTTCGCAGGCCGCACCGACTCGTTCCGCGGCTTCTGCCTCGCTGCATGAACGGGTGTTCGTATTCAGTACGACCAGGTCCGCGGAATCGAATCGGTCCAGCCGGTTCGGATCGGATAGCACGGCCACGGCGAAGTCCCTTTTCGCGAAGGAAACCGCCACGTCGTGCGCACCGGCGAGGTCGTCGGCGATGATGTACAGGGGCGTAGTCATGGCGGTACAGTACTAACGGGGTTCAGCATCGAGACCCGCCCGCGTTTTTATCTCTTCCCAGGAAGGTTCCACGGGCGCGTCGCTATCGACGAGTTCAGATATGACTTCCGGCCACTTTGCGCCCGATCCGGTGACCAGGCACACGACGGTCTCATCCGGGCCAAGCCGCCCCGCGCGGGCCGCCTTGACAGCCCCGGCGACGGAAGCCGCCGACGAAGGTTCGACGAGGTAGCCGCTGCGGGCGAGCAGGCGCACCGCCTCGATGATCTCGTCCTCGGTGACGTCGGTGGCGTCGCCGCCGGAATCGTAAATGGCCTTAAGCGCCGCGGGCCCGCCGGTATCGTCGCGGATGGAAAGTGCGATTGAACTCGGATCGGGATGAACGATTACATCGCTCCGATTCTGCCGGAACGACTGTACGTACGGATTGCACCCCGCCGGTTGTACGCCGTGCATGACAGGATGCCGATCGACGATTTCGAGCGTGCGCATCTCGCTGAATCCCTTCCACGGTCCGAACAGGGCGTCGCCGGCGGCGATGGGGCAGAACATCCTGTCGGGGACACGGCCGCCGAGTTGCACGAAGATCTCGAAAGCGATGGTCTTGTACCCTTCGACCCCGAAAGGCGTGCCCGTGGGCATGGGCGTCATGGTCGTCGATGGATAGTAGCCGTGGTCGCGGATCAGCCTGTCCAGGTACTGGAAGCGGTCTTCCAGCACGAAGGCATGGCCGCCGTACATGGCGATCATGTCCCGTTGCAGCGTTGATGATTCGGGATGGCAGAGGATGATGCAGGAATCCATGCCGGCGGCGGCGGAATAGGCCGCGGCCGATGCGCCATGATTGCCCGTGGTGCTGGCCGTGACTTTGGTATAGCCCAGCGATCGGGCCATGGAAACAGAGGAGGCGTGGAAGCGGTCCTTGAAAGCCCAGGTGGGATTTGTCGTTTCGTTCTTTATGAACAGATTCGACAACCCGGCCGCCTCACAGACTTTACCGGGACGCACGAGCGCCGTGTTTCCCTCTCCCAGAGAGATCCGTGCCGACGAATCCCGCAGCGGCAGCAGCGCTTCGAATCGCCAAATGCCGTGACCCGCACGCCCCCAGTCCTCCACGTCCAGATCACGGGCGATCGCCGGGTAGTCATATGCGACGGTCAAGGCGGCCGCGCCGCCATCCGAATCGTCCAGACAGGCGGGACAGCCGAAAAACATCGGTTCCAGGGGATACTGGGCTTCGCAACGGGTACAGGTAAGGCCGAGAACGGTCATGGCTTTCTTTCAGATTTGAATCGGATTTGAAT
>CAZZNP010000104.1:7832-10918 GCA_964655785.1 uncultured Gemmatimonadota bacterium | reverse complement strand
CGGAACGCCGGGGCGAAACCTCGACCGGAACGCCGGGGCGTAACCTCGACCGGAACGCCGGGGCGTAACCTCGACCGGAACGCGCGCGTGTATTGGTCAGATAAACTACGCCCATCCTCATCGGAAGCTTCGCCATGTCCGTGAAAACACTGCCACGCGGCCTCTGGCCGGTGATGCTCAATGCCTTCAACGAAGACGGATCCATCGACTGGCCGGGCGTGGATACACTGACCGACTGGTACATTGATCGGGGCTCCGCGGGCTTGTTCGCCTGTTGCGGTTCCAGCGAGATGTTTCATCTGGACGACCGCGAGCGGCTGGAGGTTACTCGCCGCGTCGTAAACCGGGCGGGAGGAAGGGTGCCCGTCGTCGCCACCGGTACCTTCGGCGGATCCATCGACGACCAGGCGGCGTTCGTGCGGCGCATGGCCGATACGGGCGTGGACGCGGTGGTCGTCATCGTTTGCCTGCTGGCCGGACGGGACGAGGACGAAGATGTGCTGAAGCGGAACATGGAACGGCTGCTCGAACGGACTGGTCAGGTCCCGCTGGGTCTCTATGAATGCCCGACGCCTTTTCACCGGCTCATCTCGCCCGGGCTCTTCGGGTATCTCGGCGGCACGGGCAGGTTCCTCTACCACAAGGATACGGCCTGCAATATCGATATACTGCGGCAGAAGATCGACGCCGTACGGTCCACGCGGCTGGGTGTTTTCAACGCCCACTTCGAGACCGGTCTGGAGGGGCTGCGTCACGGTGCGGCCGGCATTTCCCCGGTTGCCGCCAACGTGTTCCCCGAGTTGTTTTCCTGGCTATGCGCCGAATATGACCGTCAGCCGGCGGCCGCCGAGGAATTGCAACGGATGATGACGGCCCTGGCGCCGGTCGTGAACAACAAGTACCTCGTAACCTGCAAGCGGTACCTGCAACGCGCCGGGATGCCGATCACGACGCGCTGCCGTTCCACCGATGCCCGGTTGACTGCCTTCGACGAAGGCCTGATCGACGGGCTGGAAATTTCCACCGAACGGATTTCCGAGGCTCTCGGCATCAGCCGGGCCGCGGCGGGTTAGTTCCCGGTCCCAGCTCTCGGCATCAGCCGGGCCGCGGCGGGTTAGTTCCTGGTCCCAGCTCTCGGTCTATCCCCGGTTCGCGCCCTGGGCCTATCCCCGGTCCGATCCCCCGGCCTATCCCCGGTTCGCACCCTGGGCCTATCCCCGTTCCGATCCCTGGGCCTATCCCTGGTCCGTTCCTATTCAATCCTCATCCAGCCGTTCGACATCCACGTAGAACGCTCCCTGGCCATCCCCGGCTTCGTCGATGAACCGGGCATGCAGGGTCGTCGTTCCAGTTTGGTGGACATCGAAGGTGAACCCGGCGGCCAGATCCCCTTTCCCGACAGGAACCCGGTGCTCGTCGCCGAACAGCGTCAGGGACGCTTCGACGGGTTTAATGTCCTGCGCACCCCCATCTTCCGGAGCATAGATCAGGCGTCGCGCTTCGTCCGGCGGGATCACGCCGTCGATCGCGAGTTCTCGCTCGCTCGGCCATCTCCGAAGGAAAAAACGGTAACGGCCCGGACGCTCGATTCCGATCGCCCAGGAGCCGGTGCTCTGCTGGGCCCGCGCGATGTGTGTCTGGTGCCAGGCCACGTCGCCGAGGACGTCCATGGCGCATAGGCGGGTGGGATTCTCGGCGGGGTTGCCGAGCTCGATGGGACAGTACGCTTCGAGACCGGGAGAAACCTCGTCCCACCAGGCTTCATGGGCGCGTCGCAGCCGTTCGACTGCCCCGGAGTTTTCCGCGGCCACGTCCCTTCGCTGCCCCGGATCGGCCTTGATGTCGTAGAGTTCTTCTCCCCGCACGAGCCGCCAGCGGCGCGTCATGACGGCGCTGGTCCATTTCTCCGGTGGCACGGTATCCTGCCGGTACTGCAGGAAGTGGACCCGGTCGCCGGGCAGGCCGGCCTGGTCGCCCCGCAGCAGCGGCGCTATGCTTACGCCGTCGAAATCCACCTCTGGCGCATCCAGTCCGCACAACTCGATCAAGGTCGGCAGCAGGTCGACATGCAGGCTCATTTCGTCCACGTCCCGTCCGCCCCCGAGACCGGCTCCGGGCCAGCGCAGGAAGAAGGGTACGCGGTGGCCGCCATCGTAGTATGAGCCTTTCTTGCCCCGCATCCCCGCGTTGTATCCCCGCGCCACGTACTGGTTCTCATCTAGCTCACTGCCCCCGGAACTCCCGTTATCGGTCATGAAGACCAGGATGGTGTTTTCCTCCAGTCCGAGTTTGGCCAGCGTGCGCCGCAGACGCCCGAAGTTCTCGTCGATATTTGCGATCATTCCGCAGAATTCGGGTTCGGGCACGTCCGGGTTCTCCCGGTACGGATAAGCGTATTCCTCGGAGACGAGATATGGGGAGTGAGGCGCGTTGGTGGCGAGATAGACGAAGAACGGCTCGTCCGCTCTGCCCGAGTTGCCCGGCGAAGCGCTTCCGTTCAGGGCCTCGTCCGCGGTCGATCCGGCAGTACGGCCGCCCGCGCATCCCTCGATGAAACGGATCGCCTCGTCGAACCAAACGTCGGTGCAATAGCCGTCGTGCTCCACGGGCTTCCCATTGTGGAAATAGGTGTCGTCGAAGTAGTTGTTGCCCCAGAAATCGGGCGTCTGCCCCACGCCCCCACCCTTGTGGGCAACCACGTGCCGGAATCCGCGGTCCTGGGGACGATAGGGGTAATTGTCGCCCAGGTGCCACTTGCCGAACATGGCGGTGCGGTAGCCCGATGCGCTGAAGACATCCGCCATGGTCGTCTCGGTCTTCCGCAAGATGGACCGGCCCCAACAGGTCGCCCATGCGCCGTTTCGGACGGGCCGCCGTCCCGTCATCAGTGCGCCGCGCGTCGGGGTGCAAAGGGGCGATACGTGGAAATCCGTAAGGCGGACCGCGTCCCGTTGAAAGGCGTCGATACACGGCGTCCTCAACACGGGATGGCCCGTGCATCCCAGGTCTCCGTAGCCCTGGTCGTCCGTGATGACGAGGATGACATTGGGTCTGTTTCCGTTCATCACACGCACACTCCTTAGTTC
>CAZZNP010000104.1:6117-7732 GCA_964655785.1 uncultured Gemmatimonadota bacterium | reverse complement strand
CCTGTATCTCGCGCACCGCACGCATCGTACCAGGTTCATGTACTTCGATCGCCCGATCTGTACCGATTCAGCATGTCGAGCAATTCCTCGACCACACCGGGATTTTCATGATAAAGATTGGACTGCTCTCCCGGATCGGCAGCCATATCATAAAGCTGCATCGGCGGCGCATCTGCCGGAACTTCGTCTTCTTTCAGGCTCCACCCGCCCGAACCGCGGCAGGTCACCAGTTTCCACCGATCCTGCCGGATCGCAAACTCCCCGCTGATCGAATGGTGGACAGTCGCCTCGCGAATCGTCCTTTCCTGGTCACCCAGCAGATAGGGCAGTATATCGCAGCTGTCTTCGCCCGCATCTTCCGGAAGGTCCACATCGCAGATTCCGGCAATCGTCGCCATCAGATCCGTCAGGCAAACCGTCTTGTCACATTGCGACCCCGGTTCGATCACACCGGGCCACGAAGCGAAAAACGGAATGCGGTGGCCGCCGTCCCAGGCATCGGATTTCTGCCCCCTGTAAATGTAATTCCCCAGGTGACCGTACTTCTCCTGCAACCTCATCGATTCGGAGGGACAGCCGTTGTCGCTCGTCACGATGACCAGGGTGTTCTCCGCCAGGCCATTGCGCTTCAATGCCTCAAGGATCCGCCCGATGCTCCAGTCGTGTTCCGTCACGTAGTCACCGTACACGCCCGCCTGACTTCTACCCGTAAAGGGTTTCCGCGAAAAATGCGGCGTATGGGGCGACGGCGCGGGGAAATACAGGAAGAACGGCCGGTCGGCGTGGTCCCTCGCGTGCTGATGAATGAAACCCTCGGCCCGCATCGTCAGCTCCAGCAGGCAGGTTTCATGGGAGAACCCCGGCGCGCAGGCCCCTCCGCGCCAGAATGCCGGGCTCGGAGAATCGTCGATCAGATCGACCGGCTGCTCCACCACCGTACCGTCTTCTATATAACAATAGGGTGCCATGTCGAGCGACGCAGGGATGATGAATGATTGATCGAATCCCAGCGTATGGGGACCATGGGTCAAGGGAGCGGCAAAGTCCACCGTGTCCCCGTTTACCTCCTCGTCCCCTTCGCGGGTCTGCCAACCCAGCCCCAGGTGCCACTTGCCGAAACAGGCGGTGGCATAGCCCCGGTCGCGGAGCAGCATGGGAACGGTCAACCGGCCGCCTTCGATCAGCGGATCGGAATACCCGTTCAGGACGCCGCGTTTCAACCGAGAGCGCCAGCAGTACCGACCGGTCAAAATGCCGTATCGGGTGGGCGTACACACCGCGGAGTTGCTGTGGGCGTCCGTGAAAGTCATCCCTTCGGAAGCGAGCTGATCGGTATGGGGCGTCGGGATCTTCGAGTCGGGATTGAGACAGCTTACATCTCCGTATCCCCAGTCGTCCGCCAGCAGATAGACGATATTCGGCTTGCGTGTCACGCGAACTCCCTTCATAGGTATTCAAACTTCATGCCGCCAATGTGGGTCGCCGCCGCCGATGCGGGTCGCCGCCGCCGATGCGGGTCGACGCCGATGCGGGTCGACGTGGGTCGCCGCCGACGTGGGGCGCCGCCGCCGATGTGGGTCGACGCCGATGCGGGTCGCCGCCGCCGACGTGGGTC
>CAZZNP010000104.1:3788-6017 GCA_964655785.1 uncultured Gemmatimonadota bacterium | reverse complement strand
CGCCGCCGCCGATGTGGGTCGACGCCGATGCGGGTCGCCGCCGCCGACGTGGGTCGCCGCCGCCAATGTGGGTCGACGGGGGGCCGCCAGAATTTGCCAAACCAGGACCAGGTAACGGAGCGTCCAGGTTTAATCCGGCGAGACTTGAGCATTGACTGTTATAATAATCAAACCGCTTCCAGGGGTTAAGGAATAAAGCATGGTTATCAACACCGCTCATCGAGGCGCTTCCGGAGACTACCCGGAAAACACATTGCTCGCATTTCGCAAAGCGCTGGAGATCGGCGTTGACGAAATCGAACTCGACCTTCGAATGACCAGGGATGGCCATCTTGTCGTCATGCACGATGCCACCGTGGATCGTACGACCGACGGCTCGGGCTCTGTCGACGGACTTACGCTCTCCGAAATCAAGCGGCTCGACGCAGGAGGGGCGTATGGCGAGGGGTTCCGGGGAGAGCGGGTGCCGACCTGGGAGGAAACGCTGGTGCTATTGAAAGGAAAGGTCCGGTTGAATGTTCACCTCAAAGAGGGTGGCGGATCGGTCGGCGGACCAGACGGCCGACCAGACGGCGGATCGGACGGCGGACCAGACGGCGAACCAGTCGGCGAACCGGATGGCGGCTATGAACGCAAGGTCGTTGGTCCGCTGCGCGAATTCGACATGGTGGACGATGTCATCCTGGCATGCAGAGATGAAAGCGTCGGCATTTTCGCCGGGATCGAACCGGGCATCGAGTGTCGGATTTTTCCGAATAACCGTTCACCGGTGGAGTACATTCAGGCATCGGTTGACATGGGGCTGCGGACCATGCAGCCGGGAAGGGACGTGACTACGTGGGGTTTTGTGCGGCAGGCGCACGCCGCGGGTCGATCTGTCCACGTGTTTTATGCGGACACCCCGGATGACATGCGGGCTTTCGTCGAGATGGGGGTGGACGGGATCCTTACGAACTTTCCGGATAGGTTGAAGCGGGTGCTCGAAGAAACTACCTAGTGGATATCATCGCGGTCTGATCTAATGCAGAAACAGCCTCAGCCCGGTGTGGGCCATGACCATGCCGTGCTCGTCGGCCGCCTCGGTCACGCCCCCGTCCGCCGTCGATCCGCCGGTCTGCGCCACGTACTGCACATTGCTTCGGCTGGCCCGGTCTACGTTGTCGCGGAAAGGGATGAAGGCGTCTGATGACAGGCAGATCCCGTCGAATCCCGATAGGAAGGCATGGCGCTCCTCCGCCGAGATCGTATCGGGACGTGCCGCAAGATCGCCCAGCATGTGGTCCTCTTCCGTGGCTGAAAGCTGGTCCCACAAGAGATACTGGTCGACGAGGTTCGTCTTCTCGGTGCGTTTGATACCCTCGCGGAAGGGGAGTTCCAGCGTCCGCGGATGCTGTTGCAGGAACCACTTGTCGGCTTTGTCGCAGGCCAGCCGCGTACAGTGAATCCGGGACTGCTGGCCCGCGCCCATGCCGATCACTTGCCCATCGTAGGCCACGCAGACGGAATTGGACTGGGTGTATTTGAGCGCGATCGTCGCCACGACGAGCGTGTCGAGGGCGGCATCAGGTATATCCCGGTTAGCCGTAACGATGTTGGAAAAGGTGTCCCGTGTGATCGCCGCGTCGTTACGGGGCTGTTCCAACTGAAGACCGAAAAGCGTTCGTTGTTCAACACCGGGCGGCTCGAAGTCCGGGTCGATCTCGAGCACGAGGTATCCACCGCTCTTCTTCGAACGGAGGATCTCCAGCGCATCCGAATCGTATCCCGGCGCGATGATCAGGTCCGACACTTCCCTTCGCAACACATTGGCCAGGGACCGGTCGACGACTTCACTCACGGCGGCCGCGTCTCCGAAGGAACACATACGGTCGCCTCCCCGGGCGCGGATGTAGGCGGCGGCAGCGGGTGAATACGCCTTGCCGGACAGGAACTGGGAGGCCAGGAATGACGCACTCAGATCGCTCGCGATCGCCGCTCCGGCCGGACTCGCGTGTTTGAAGGAGGCCGCGCCCGCCACCCCGGTCGCCTGTTTCAATTCCCTTGCCAGCTGCCAGGCGCCCACGGCGTCGATGAGATTGACATAACCCGGCGTTCCGTTAAGTACGCGCAACGGTGAAGAGGATGGCAGGATCACCCTGGCGGGGGATTGATGAGGATTCAGTCCGTACTTAAGTGTCAGATCCATGAAATGGTATCCCGTGAATTGATTTCTGACCGGCTCCGCGCCGG
>CAZZNP010000104.1:0-3688 GCA_964655785.1 uncultured Gemmatimonadota bacterium | reverse complement strand
TTTCGTACTGGCGGGCGGCGAAGGGACGGCGGCAGAGACGGCCGCCCTAACTTCCATGCCTGCGGGATGGGCTTTGGCCATGGCCTTTATCGTAGCCCTGCGCGGCGTACTCTATGCCTATGACGGCTGGGTGTTTACGGCATATTTTTCGGAGGAAATGGAAGACCCGGGGCGGACGATCCCCCGGTCGATGTTCATGGGCGTCGGGATCGTCATCGCGGTCTACCTGCTCATCAACATCGCGGTGCTTCGCATGCTGCCCATGTCGGAGATCGCAGGGGCCGAACTCGCCGTGGGCCGGGCCGTGGAGGCCGTGTTCGGATCACTCGCGGAGACACTCATCACGGCCTTTGTGACCGGATTCATGATCGTGGGAATCAACCTGGGATACATGTTCGCCGCACG
Organism: uncultured Gemmatimonadota bacterium; assembly: GCA_964655785.1. Taxonomy (GTDB): domain Bacteria; phylum JAAXHH01; class JAAXHH01; order JAAXHH01; family JAAXHH01; genus JAAXHH01. Next base: position 3,283 of record CAZZNP010000104.1, on the reverse strand, counting down.
CGTGATCTACGCCATGAGCACCGACGGACTCTTCTTCAGGCAGTGCCGGCGGGTAAACAGAGGCGGTACGCCGACGGTGGCGCTCGTCGCCAGCATGGCGGTCACGATTATTTTCCTCTTGTTCAGCGGCAGCTTCGTGCTCCTGGTCGAGGCCCTGGCGTTTTTTACGGTGGTCAATTACGCCATCCTGTTCCTTTCCGTTTTCATCCTGAGACGCAAGGAGCCTGATCTTCCCCGGCCGTACCGGGCATGGGGTTATCCATGGACCACGGCCCTTACGCTCGCCGGCGCCCTGGCCTTCCTGGCAGGCAATATCATCGGCGGCACGGGCGTCAGCCTGACGGCCCTGGGCGTGGTCGTACTTAGTTATCCCTTGTACCTGCTGTTTAGGCGGATTAACGCGGAGGTGGATCGGAAAGAAGCCGTATAGGCGAGTGTGGAATCAGTACGCGCTCTTCGGCGTCGTAAGCGGACACCACCTGTCGGCGAGCATGGAATCCCACCCGGTCTCGGCATCCACCTTCGTCTTCATCCTCGTCGCGGCCGCAAGGGCATAGTAGCGGACGTAGCGCTCCTCGTCTTCCCTGGAGCGCTCCGTCAGGTCGCCGGCCAGGCTGATGTCCTGCAAGGGGTGCCTCGCCAGGGAGAATGCGATATTGCGACGAATTCGCTCGTCTTCGTCCGCTAAGGCGCGTCGCAGGACCGGGACATCTCCGGCGCTGAACCCACCCAGGATCGCTATGGCTTCGGACGCATTACGTCTTACCCACGCGTTTTCGTCCCCGAGCGCCCGAAGCAGCGCAGGCAACGTACCGGAAGCGGGCTGGCCGATATCGCCCAGTACGTCCGCGGCAGTGGCTCTTACCCACCAGGCGTCATTCTGAAGCAGCCCTTCCAGGCTTCCTATTGCCGGGGATCCAACCGCCGAGAGGGCATATGCGGCAGGCAGTTCCGACGGATTGCCGCCGGTCGGGTTCGCCGGATTACGAGGCACCCTCGCCAGTGCTTCCTCTTCGGGGGTCGCGCAAAGCCGATCCACGAGCGGCTCCACCGCGGCCTTTCCTCTTTTTCCAAGGAAATACGCCGCCTGGAGGCTGGCCTCTTCGCTTGAGTCGTCCAGGGCGGACATGCTCCGGTCAATGGACACGCCGCTGGCGCCGTTCGAACCGCAGTCTGCCCCTGTAAGCCAGTTCCACACCGACTCCGATACGGCCGGAAGCGCGTCGAATGGTTGGGGTTTCCAGTTGCCGTACTCACTTGCCCAGTCTGGTTCATGAGGTTCGCATGAACGGGTAAACTGGAATTTCAGCATGTACCTGTTCTTCGTACTGACGTTTGCCGTGGCCCGGTGCCACGAGTCGAAGTTGACGATGGATACCGTTCCCGCCGGGCCGCACAGAGCCATCGCGGGTTCAGTCGACCTGGAGGCGTCGCAGTCGGAGATGCGGTTGTGGTGCTGCATTCCGGGGAGGATGCCCGTGGGCCCCATGTCCGCGCTCACGTCCTGCGGGTAGTAAAAGGCCATCACCCACCGGTACCTGACGTGTCTCACGTTATGGTCGAATATGTAGTCGTCTTTGTGCCATTGCTGCCCGGAACTGCCCGGCTTGTTGAGGTGGCAGTACCTGTGAGGATGCATGAGGTAACCGGGACCGAGCAGGCTGGTAAGGGCGCCCCGCACCGCGGGCTGGTCGAAGACCTGCTGGATCTCTGGTATTCTGGGCAGGATATTGTTGCCCGGGTTGCCTTCTGTTTCGAGCACGGACTCAATCTTGCGGTACAGCTCCTGATGGAACTGGGCGGGCAGCCCGGCATTTACCTGGACATGTCCATCCGTGATAAAACGGCGAATGTCATTTTCACGTAGGAGATGAGGTCTGTGGGTGCTCACAGAAAGACTCGCAGATGAAAGGATGTCCAGAAGCGAATCGCAGGTTCCGACTCGATGTGAAAGCGCTTCTGGCCTAGTATACAGATACAAAGTAGTATCTTGATTTCTTCATTTTATATGTGTAAGATACTGGACGTAAGATGAGCGGTATGGATACTGGTCATCCTGTCCTGAATGGAACCGAGCGGGATGGCGGATTCATGACACGCGGTACCGACACCCGGAGAAGAAATGAACGGCGACAGATACGATCACGGAGCGGTAGAGACGCGTTGGATCGAGCGCTGGGACTCTGAAGGGACATACGAGGTCGACCTCGAGTCGGCCCGGAATCCCTACTACAACCTCATGATGTTCCCCTACCCCTCCGCCGAGGGCATGCACGTGGGCAACGTGTTCGCCTACACGGGCGCGGATATTCACGGCAGGTACATGCGCGCCAGGGGATACGACGTGTTCGAGCCGATGGGTTTCGACGCCTTCGGAATCCACTCCGAGAATTTCGCCCTCAAGATCAACACCCATCCCGGCCGGCTGATCCCCGACAATATCGCCAACTTCACCAGTCAGTTCAAGCGTCTGGGGGCCATGTTCGACTGGCGTCATGAAGTACAGTCCACCGACCCCGATTACTACCGGTGGACGCAGTGGATCTTCATCCAGCTCTTCAAGGCCGGACTGGCCTACCAGAAGGAAGCGCCGGTCACCTGGTGTCCGTCGTGCAACACGGTGCTGGCGGCGGAACAGGCCGAGGGCGGCGTGTGCGAGCGGTGCGACGCGGAGGTGGAGCAGCGGAACATGCGCCAGTGGTTCTTCCGGATCACGGCCTATGCCAGGCAACTGCTGGAGAACCTGGAGACGATCGACTGGTCCGAGACGACCAAGACCGCGCAGCGCAGGTGGATCGGGCGCAGCGAGGGAGCGGAAGTGGATTTCGCGCTGGCGGATCACGACGAGAAGCTCAGTGTGTTCACCACGCGGCCGGATACCCTCTGGGGCGCCACCTATATGGTCCTGGCGCCGGAACATCCATTCGTCGACGTCGTGACCACGGAAGCTCAGCGCGCGGCCGTCAGTGAATATGTAAAGGAAAGCGGCCGGAAGACGGCCATCGAACGCGAGGACGCCACCCGCGAGAAGACGGGTGTGTTTACGGGGGGTTACGCCGTCAATCCCGTCAACGACGCCAGGATACCGATTTGGATCTCCGATTACGTGCTGATGACCTACGGAACGGGCGCCATCATGGCCGTGCCGGCCCACGACAGCCGTGACTTCGATTTCGCCCGGGCGTTCGATCTGCCCATCGTGCAGGTAATCAGCAGATCGGAAGACACATCGAACGGTTACGGCGGCGCGGCCGTCCTCGAGGAAGCCTATACCGGCGAGGGG
>CAZZNP010000103.1:6076-13705 GCA_964655785.1 uncultured Gemmatimonadota bacterium | reverse complement strand
GCGTCATCGGCCGCGGGTTTAGCGTCTTTGGCCGCGGATCTAGCGGCGGAAGTCCGTCGCCTTCGGCCTCTGAACTTTTTGTCGGCAGTCCGCGCGTTTGTGCCATCTGGCGCATTATCCGTTTCGGTCACGGCACCGGCATTGTCAGAGGTTTCGGCCACGACGGCCTGCGTTTCTACTCTTTCCGCGGAAGTGGCTTTTTTGGAAGCCGAACCTCTGCTTCTTCTGGAACGACCTGACCTGGTCCCGTGCCCGTTATCCCTGGAGGCGCGGCTGTTCTTCTCGTTGCTTCCGCCCTGGTCTGCCACCTCGTCCTTGTCGTTTCCATTGGGCTCGAGGACCGTCTCCTCTTGCTGCACGGGTTCTTCCTGCGCTATCGTATCGTCGGCCGCGGGAGCTGCGGCGCCGTTCGTCCGCTGTCGGGTGCCCCGACGGCTCCCGGACTGGCGGGACCTGCCCGATGAGCGCTTCGAACGTCCTGAGTCGGACCTCGAGGAGAAATCGGAATCGGAATCGGAGGGTTTCTCTTCGGCCGCCACCACCTCTCCGTCCGTGTCTCCATTAGCCGCGGGAGGCAGGGCACGGTAGTTGAGCCGGCCGGAAGCAGTCGGCACGGACTTGAGCTTGTTTATCAAGCGCTTCGGAAAGACCATGCGGACCGTAATCAGCGGATTTCCCCACTGGCTGACGCGGAGTCCGCCCCCCAGGCTGACCAGCGCGTAGGCTGTATCGTAATCGAGTCCCTTGTCCTGCGATATCCATTTCACCATTTCGGTGATCGCCAACCTGGCCGCCTGGTCGACCGTGGAGGCCGACGTAATAGTAATCCACTCGCCCTTTGATTCAACGCGGGGCCAGGAGAATCGCCCACCGGGCTGCGTGTCCACGCGGATCGTGACCTCCGCCGCGACTTCCACGCCCGATCCGGCAATCTGACCTTCGCCCAGGCACGCCTTTACATCGCCGAGGGACAGCAGGGCGCCGTTTACCTGGACGGGCAGGAAGACCTTGGAGCCGGTCGTGATTTCCAGGGTATCCATGTTGCCGCCGTGTCTGCCGGGATAGACGGTTTCGATCTCCCCGTGTTTCGTGGCCACGCCAATGTTTCCGATCACGGGCCGCACCGGCAGCGAAAGCCGGTCGTTGAGCTTGACTTGATTTTCGTCTACTTCCAGGACACGCACGTCCTCATTCTGAATGTCCTGCCCGGGGACGCCCGTTTCCGAACGGACGGCGAACACGCCGGTATCCGACGTCTTGATCTCCTTCACCTGTATGGACAGCACATCGCCAATATGGGCTTCTTCCACGCATATGGGACCGGATACGGGAATTCCACCGGAACTGCCTGCGTCACCTTGGGTCTGGGGTTTTTCCGTCAGGAGACCCCGGAAGCAGTCCTGCGTTTCCACGACGATGGTCTCGCCGCGGCTCACCGTGATCGCGGGTGAGACTTTCGGGCCGAATACATCGTTGACCTGGTCCCTGGAGACCCGTCTGGTCAGGACTGATTGCTCCGGACCGCTTGTTTTGGACGTCCGTGACGTCCGGGATGATCTGCGTAACAAAATAAAATTACCTCTCTTGGATGGGTTGGTGTATCCAACCGGAGCGGCTCAACCGAAGAGCTCGTCTCCATAGGCGAAAATGGCGGGCGTTCCTCCCGTGTGCAGGAAGACCACGGAGTCGTCAGGCTGGAAACGCCCTTCCCTGATGTGTATGGCCAGGCCGTCCATGGCCTTGGCCGTGTATACCGGGTCGAGTACGATGCCCTCGGTCCGCGCCACCATGCGCATGGTCTCGAGGCTTGTGCGCGACGGTTCGCCGAAATCCGGTTTGGCGTATTCGCAAGTGACATCGAAATCGTCCGGCGTGAATGTGTGGCTTAGTCCGATGACCTCGGCGCATTCGTTGGCCATGGGTGCGAGGCGTTCCTGCATTTCCCGGTCGTCTCCCACCCAGTAGTTGAGCCCGACGGCCTTGAAGCAGGCGGAAACGGCGCGTAGTCCGACCACCAGGCCGACAATGGTATAGGTCATGGAACTCGTATAGATTGCCCTCGGCGTGATATCCCGCTGCGCCAGTTGCTCGCAAATCTCTATGGCGGCGTCCACGTAGGCCACGGCGCGCAGTATCGCCCCGTCGCTGCTTGTGTCGTAGGGCTTCGACCCCTTCTCCTTCAAAGCCACCATCTGCTTGTTCAACTCGTCCTTCACGGTCAGCGGGAAGACGTACTTGATCTGGTCCGCGAGGAGGTGATCGAGCAGCAGGTTGCCGGAAACGGGATAGGATCTGTGGTCCCGAGGGATGACCACGATGGACTTCATGCCCAGCCGCGCGGCGGCGGCGGCGGTCTGTGCGGACTGGTTGGACTGGGAATCGGACCCGTGGAGCAGGTAGTCGCAGCCGTTATCGAGGGCAGGGCCCAGCGAGAAGGTGAACTGGCGGGTTTTGTTGCCGCCCATGGCCAGTCCGGTCATGTCATCGCGTTTAATGAGAATACGGGGGCCCCCAAGGGCCTCCCCGAGGCGAGGACAGTCCTGTAGCGGTGTGGGCAGGTGGGCCACCGGTGCTCGGGTGAACCTGCCCAGGAGGTGACGCAGTTCTTGCGCTGCGTCACGGTCGTACAACTTCAAAATGCCTGCTCCAGCAGACGAGTGGCCGTGTTCCCTGCGGGAACTATCCGGCACGTTCGTCTAATGACCGAATGCAGCGCCCTCGATCCGGGGGTCCGGCGCCCCCAGGCGGTAGCCGGTTTCGGGGTCCACCATGATGCTGTGGCCGTCCCCCTGGCGGTAGGATCCGCCTCCGAAACCCTGGCTGCTGATGTCATGTCCCATCGCCTTCAAAGCTTCCAGCACTTCCCTTCCCACTCCGCTTTCGACGCGGAGCCGATCCGGGAACCACTGGTGATGGATGCGCGGCGCATCGACCGCTTCCTGCATATTCATGCCATGGTCGATGACATTCAGGATCAACTGCATGGTCGTATTGATGATCGTTCGTCCCCCCGGGCTACCCACCACCAGGTACAGTTCGCCGTTCCGCGTGACGATGGTCGGGGACATAGAGCTTAACATGCGCTTGTTCGGTTCAATGAGATTGGGCGGCGTGCCGATCTGTCCGGTCGGCCGGGTGATCCCCGGGTCCGGATTGAAGTCGCCCATCTCGTTGTTTGTCAACATGCCGGTGCCTGCGATCACGATATGGGAGCCGTACCCGCCTTCCAGCGTGTAGGTATTCGAAACGGCATTTCCCCATTGATCGACCACGGAGTAATGCGTCGTCTCGTCCGGTTCCGTGGCCAGCGTAAGCTCCGGCCCCACCTCTTCGCTCGGCGTAGCGAAGAAGGGGTCGACATTCGACCGCTGGGCGGCCGCGTAGTCCTTCGTGGTGAGATGGCCTGGGATTTCCACGAAATCCGCGTCGCCGAGATACCGGGCCCGGTCGGCGTACGCGAGGCGCATGGCCTCGGCCATCACGTGTAAGGTATTGGACGAGTTATGCCCCATGCGGCCCAGGTCGTAGCCCTCGAGAATATTGAGCATCATGGCCATGGTGATTCCGCCCGAACTCGGCAGCGGCATGGTGAACGTCTCGTAAATACCCCGGTAGACATTGCGGACAGGCTCGCGGATGACCGCCTGATAATTCGCCAGGTCGGTACGGTCGATCATTCCGCCCCCTGCCTTCATGTCCTTTTCGATCAATTCGGCGGTTTTCCCCTTGTAGAAACCGTCATGGCCGTCCCGGCCGATGCGCTTCAGGGTCTCCGCCAGGTCCTTCTGAATCCACCGGTCGCCTGCCTGCCAGTCCTCCCCGTCCGCCCGTAACATAGCCTTCTTGCTGGCGGGGATCTGGGAGAAGATGGCCTTGCGTCCGTTGAGGCCCCGGGCGATCCGGTCGGTGAGGATGAAACCGTTCTCGGCGAGTTCGATGGCGGGCTGGATGACCTCCGCCATGCTCATGGTACCGTATTTCTCCAGGGCCAGGGCGAATCCGGCCGGAGTGCCGGGGACGCCGATCGCCAGGTGATGGATACGGTTGGTGTTCGGATGTGAGATCGATCCGTCGGGACGGGTGAAGGAAATGGCCGGGTTCACGGCCCGGTTGCCGTCTTCGTCCAGATACATCCGGGCATGGGCCTTGCCCGGTGCTTTCTCGCGGTAATCGATGGCCACGGCCGATCCGTCGGCCAGTCGAATGACCATGAACCCACCACCGCCGATATTGCCGGCGGAGGGATGGGTCACCGCCAGGGCCAGTCCGAGCCCCACGGCGGCGTCGACGGCGTTGCCGCCTTTCTTCAGGATGTCCCCGGCGACCTGCGTGGCCAGAGGTTCCACGGCGACCGCCATGCCTTTCTTGCCGACGACAGGCTTGCGAGAAGCGGCATGCGTATCATGAACCGTTATAGTCGAAATAAGCAGGCCGCATACGGCGGCCAGGAAGGTCAGGCGATGCTTCATCGATTCTATCCTCGTTTCGGTTTGGAAACGCCAGGATGTTTCGTGCTTGGCGCGAGCCCGGAGTTGACCGAACTGAACAACCTGGTTTCGGGACTGCTCTTTACACTAACCCGGAATGCAGGCACAGGCAATTAAGGCGGGGTCTCCGTTCAAGTCAAGGCATATATGGCACTCTTCCCCGAATAAACACCACGATAGATGTACCCCATCCCACCTATCCTCCTTCAGTTTTTCTCTGTTGATCCACCCGCTGTATCATCGTATATTTCGAGCGATCTTTCAAACGAAAAGAAGACGGCACAATTCACCCGAAAGCCCAATCCGGCAGGTACCCTTAATGCGTAAACACTACCGTCTGATGATACCGGGGCCCATCGAAGTCAGCCCCGGCGTGCTGGCCCACATGAGCGATCCGCTCACCGCCCACTACGGCGACCGCTGGGTGGAGATCTGGCGCAAGACCATATCCAATCTCCAGCGCGTCATCGGAACGGAGGGCGAGGTCTTCGTGCTCGTGGGTTCGGGCCATACCGCCAACGATGTGGTCATGAACAGCCTGTTCAATCCCGGCGACCGGATCCTCACGCTCGACAACGGTCTTTTCGGCCGGCGCCTGGACGATCTGGCAAGGGCTTTCGGGCTGGACTCGGTGGTATCGGAGAAACCCTGGGGCGTGCCTTTCGAAGCGTCGGACATACATGAAGCGGCCGCACGCAATCCCGGACTCAAGGCGGTCTTCATGGTGCACGGCGAAACGTCGACGGGCGTGGCAAACCCGGTGCACGAACTGGCCGCCGCCGCCCGGGAGCATGGGATGCTCGTACTCGTCGACACGATTGCGTCCGTGGGCGGCGAACAGTACCTGATGGATGCCTGGGGCATCGACGTTACAGTCTGCGCCTCCCAGAAGGCCCTGGGCGCGCCGCCCGGCCTGGCCCTGGTAGCCGTGGGCGACCGGGCCTGGGAAGCGATGAAGGAACGTCGCGAGCCCCGCGGATTCATGACCGATCTGCAGAACCTGCGCCATTTTGCCGAAACGCAGGCCGACGTACATCCCCATCCGGGAACCATGCCCGTCAACAATTTCGTCGCTTTGACCAGAAGCACGGACGATATACTGGAAGAGGGGCTCGAGGCCTGCTGGACCCGGCACCGCAAGGTCGCCCGCGTGGTGCGGGAGGGCGTCCGCGCGATGGGAATGAAGGTCATGGCCGAAGAACGGGCCGCCTGTGTCAACATGACGGTCATTCTTACGGAGGATCGTATCAAACCCGTCGCTTTTTCAGATTTCATGAAGGCAGAATACGGCATGCACGTAGGCCTGGGCCTGGGGGATTACGTCAACCGGTCCATACGCGTCGGCCACATGGCGCACAACGCCAACCTGGAGGCCGTGACGCCCTTTCTCGTCGGTCTGGAACAATTCCTGCGCCGCCAGGGATTCGATGTCGAACGCGGCGCGTGCCTGGCCGGCCTGGACTGATCTTACAAGCGCGGCGCGTGCCTGGCCGGCCTGGACTGATCATTCGTCGCAGCGGTCCTCGACGGAGCGGCCATCCAACGGCACGACCATCCAACGGAGCGCTTCCGATCGGCCCGCTCCTGAACGGAAACAGATCGACATAACGAACCAGCCCCGGGAGAAAAAGAACATGATCTACGAAGAACGTATCTACAAAATCATGCCCGGCCGCGTGCCGGATATCCTGAATCGTTTTACCAATCACGCCGTGCCCCTGTTCGAGAAACACGGCATGAAGCTGGTCGGTTTCTGGCAGACGGTGGTGGGCCCGAGCAACCATGAACTCACCTACCTGCTGGCTTTTGAAGACGCGAATCACCGCGACCGGGCCTGGGCGGCGTTCATGGCCGATCCCGCCTGGATCAAGGCCAAGGCCGACAGCGAAGCGAACGGCGTGCTGGTGGCGGATGTGGCCAACAGGATACTCGCGCCCACGCCCTTTTCTCCCCTGCAGTAACGAATCACGGCGACACAATGGCCAGAACAAAGCGTTTGAAGAAGGAACTGCGGTTCTTCGAAGTCTACGCCCTGGCGACGGGCACGACGTTGAGCGCGGGATTCTTCCTTCTGCCCGGCCTCGTGGCGCTGGCCGCCCTGAGGCGACTGTACGGCGTCTAAGGTGCGTAGGGCGTCCCCGTCCTCCGCAATTCCTTCGTCACCGCCATTTGGCAGGTCACATACGCGTGCTCGTCCGAGTTGCCGCGGCGGTTCAGCAACCCAGCGGAATACCCCGGTCGGGCGTCGGCGATGGTGCCGACGATGAGGTTGGCGTATTCTACGGTGGTGTCGTAACGGTCCGCGATCAGGGCGTTCATTTCGCTCCAGGCGATTTTTACGGCCTCTTCCCAGTTATAGCCCTGTCCGCTGGTCAGGTACTCCTCCTGGGACTCCACGATCCGGGTCTTCTCCACGACCGGCGCGCTGCATGGAAACCCGGGTGATTTGTCCACCCGCATCGTGATAGTCGAATCAATCTCCACGCCCGTACCCGTCAGTTCACCGTCCCCCATCCGCGCGTGCACGTCGCCCAGGGTCAGCAGTCCACCCGGTTTCTGCGCCTTGATGTGCACCGTGCTCCCCGGTTGAATCGCGTTGAAATCCATGTTGCCGCCCGTGTCGATCTGGTGGAGCGCCACCGATTCCAGCATGACGACGCCGATCATGGGCCGGACCGGGACCACGAAATCGGGCGGGAAGTGGACGAGGCCGTCCCGCACCGGCGCGATCAGGCGCAGGCTGCCCCAGTGAGGTCCTCCGTTCCGATAGAATCCGTAGGCGCCGACTTCCATGTCTATGATTTCCACGGACACCCAGTCGCCGGCCTCGATGCCTTCGATGAAGAACGGACCGCAGGGCCGCGAGTGCCGGTAGGGGTCCACGTCCATGACGGCCCCGGCCCGAAGGTCCCTCTTGGCGAGATAGTCCTGGTCGTGGCCACCGTAGGTCTCTACCTGGACCGTCTCTCCGGGTTCGAGAACGCCCCGGATCTCACGGTATGCCGGGTCGTCGGGTCCGGACAGGTAGGGCGTTCGGGTAAACTGGCGCATTCATTGCTCCTTCCCGCTGGGTGATCGAGCTTGCCGGGCGATCCTCGCTTGCCGGGCGATCCTCGCTTGCCGGGCGATCCTCGCTTGCCGG
>CAZZNP010000103.1:0-5976 GCA_964655785.1 uncultured Gemmatimonadota bacterium | reverse complement strand
TTATATTCTGGATTGTATCGGTTCTGTCCGTGCCGTACAAGACCTAAAAACAAGCCAGGGAACTTCACCCATCCAGCGTCCCACTGCGGAGAATTGGCCATGCGACTGACTAAAGAACAACTGGCGTTCATGGATACCTTCGGCTACCTCGGATTCCCGGGGTTGTTGAAGGACCGGGTAGACGAAATCATAGAAGCCTTTGAGACCGTCTGGACCGAACGCGGCGGAGGGCACGACGGCAAGCCCCACGACGGTACGGCGCGGTCCTGCATCGTGCCCTTCATCGATCAGCACCCCGTGCTGTCCTCGCTCATCGACGACCCCCGTGTCAACGGCGTCTTCATCAGCCTGCTGGGCGATGAATTCGTGTACCTGGGCAGCGACGGAAATTTCTACGTCAGCGACACGAACTGGCACTCCGACACGGACTGGTCGGGCAAGATGCGCGGCGCGCCGCCCCGTATATACTACAAGATGGCCTTCTACCTGGATCCGCTGACGCGGGAATCGGGGGCGCTGCGGGTGATTCCGGGCAGTCACCGTTGGGGTGACGCCTATGCCGATTCGCTCGAATCCCAGATCAGGAAGTCGGGGGAAAACTGGGGCATCGAAGGTTGGGAGGTGCCCGCTGTGGCGCTGGAGACGCGGCCGGGCGACATCGTTGTGTTCAATCAGAATACCAAGCACAGCGCCTGGGGCGGGGACGACCGGCGCCGGATGTTCACGATCAACTGTACGGCAAGGTTCGCCGAGCAGGACATGCAACTCCTGAAGAACGAAATCGCCGCGGGCGCACGGTTCTGGCTCGACAGTGTCTACGGCGACGCCATGCTGGAGACGGCCGGTCCGGCGCGTATGAAGCACCTTGAACAGCCCCTGGCCCACCAGGACCACCTGGCGGAAGAGGTCCGCAAGGCAAAGGCGCGCATGACGGAGCCTTCACGGGGGTAGGCAGTTCCAAAGTCTGGTCCGCCGAGTGCCGTCGCGCTTTAATATACCTGCTACCCTGGCGAGGCGCGTTCGCGCGGCGAAACCCTCACCGCCAGTCCTGCTGGCCGCGTACCTGCTTCAAAAATCGCCGGGCGTTGCCGGAGAAGTGGTCCTCGATCTCCTGCGACGTCAGGCCCAGCATGTCCGCCACCTGTTTCTCCTGCCTCAGCTGTTCGTAGATGACCAGCGTCGCCCTCGAATCGCAGTGGGGCGTCGTCTCCGTCGTGCCCTCGTAGTAGGTCCACGCCCGCCCGTAGGTGACGTACTTGCCCCGGGCGCAACCCGCCACCACGTTGTCCGACCCGAACATGACGCGCGAGCGGTCTTCGTGCTTCATCAGGAGGTATTGGGAATAAAGGTCGTTCACGGCCGAGGTGTCATACCATATGTTGGGCAGGCCAGTCAGGAAATGGATGGCCCGTTCCATCATGAAGCAGTTGAACGCCCGGGCGCAGTGGGCGAGGATCCACTGGGCGCGGGGGTATTGCTTCGTGTAGTAGGCCAGGTCCTTCTGGTTGTCCGGGTCCGCCGGTCCATCGGGCTTGGACATGTGCATGGTGATGGCGAGCCCGAGATCGTGGGCCACTTCGATGAAGGACTCGGGCAAAAAGTCCTGAATGCGGCAGTGGGTGGGGTCCGGAGCGAAGGTCCGGTACGGCTTCAGGCCCAGGAAGCCGTGCCGTTTCACCTGCGCGGCCACGTAGTCGGGGCTCATATCGGGCGTGACCATCATGTTTATGCCCGATTCGGGGTCCTGCTTCATCTCCTCGGCCATCCAGTCGTTATGGCCTTCGGTGTCGATCCCGCCCGGTATCGGCGTGCCGAGCACCAGGTAGTGCATCTTGCGTCCCGGATAGAGCTTCTCCGCCCAGGCCAGGTGGTCCTGGTAATCGATCTCCAGCCGCAGTCCCGTGGGGTCCGGCGGCAGCTTGCCCCGGTGCCGCTCCGACCACATATGCACGTGCATGTCATAGACCGTATCGGGCACGAAGTCGGCCAGTTCCTCGTCCCATATGCCCCGGTCGAAATCCAGGTATTCAATCTCGCTCATGGTCGCTCCTTGCGATTTCAGGGCGGAATAGCGCGGCGAATGCGGCGAATTCGGCGAATGCGGCGAATGCGGCGCCACCTCGGCCGCGTGAAGTAATTGAACCGCGGAAAGGGTACAGCTTCGTCCGCGTGAAGCCTGAATGCCCGTTTGATTTTCGAGCAGCCCTGATCAGTGTACCCATAACGAGCGTCCTTTTCAAGGTCAAATCAGGCACAAAAGAAACTTTGACTTTCCACCGTTCCGGACGCACATTTCCCTCGATATCACACCTAAACAGATCGCCATCGAAAACGGAGGTTATCATGGCTGACGGACAAGGCATGAACAGGCGCAGTTTCCTGCGCAACACCGTGCTGGGCGGCGCGGGCGTTTCGCTGATCGGCACGCCGGCCTGGGAGGCGGCCGCCCAGATGGTCAGCGGAAGTGCGGTCAGCCCCGTGAAGGGCGTCGGGCTCGACGATCCGCTGCTGGTACAGCTCAGCATCAACGAAAATCCCCTGGGCGCTTCGCAACGGGCCATCGAGGCCGTGGCGAGCAAGATGTTCGGCATGAACCGGTACACCATGCACAACGAACTCGAGGAAGCCCTCGCCGCACACCATGGTGTCGACCCCGAATCTGTATTCACGGGGGTCGGTTCGTCGGAGATCCTGTTGACCGTGACGCTCGCGGCCTTCTGGAACCGCCCGGGAAACTCGGTCACCGCTTTCCCGTCCTACCGGTCCATACCGAGGACGACGGAAGAGCTTGGGCAGGTTGTCAAACTGGTTCCGCTGACCGGCGACTGGCAGATCGATCTGCCGGCCATAGCGGCGGCGGTAGACGGGGACACCAGGATCGTCAGTATTTGCAATCCCAACAACCCCACCGGCCAGATCCTCGACGCGGCGGCATTGGAACGGACGATCCGGGCGATACCGAAAGACGTCATCGTCTGTGTCGACGAAGCGTATATCCAGTTCGTGGACGATCCCGATTATCCGTCCATGATTTCCCTTACGAAGGAACTGGATAACGTGCTCGTATCCAGGACCTTTTCGAAAGCTTACGGCCTCGGTGGCATGCGCGTCGGTTACGGCGTCGCCCACCCCTCGCTGCTCGAACGCATGCAGCGGTTCAGCATCGGAATGCTCAACAAGAACACCCTGTCGACCGTGGCGGCCATGGCTTCCCTGGAGGACCAGCAACACGTCCAGCGCACGGTGGGCATGGTCCGTGAAGGGAAGGCCTTTCTCTACGAAGAACTGGAAGGCATGGGGTATAGCCCCCTGCGCACGCAGACGATCTTCGTCACCGTCGAAATCGGCCCCAACGTGAATACGCTGATCGATCGCCTGTGGGAGAAGAAGGTCCGGGTCAGGCAGGCCTTCGACATGGAAGGATTCATGCGCATTTCCGTCGGGCTGCCTCGCGAGAACGAGGCCTTCATCTCCGCCTTCAAACGGGAACGGAGCGCGTTGTAAGCACTGTGCGCAGACTCCATACAGTAAGGTCCCGCACGCGCGTTCCAGGCGCCACACAGAAAGGTCTCGATTCTGAATGAACTACCCCAACCCGCTGAAACAACGCATCCGCGACGGCGAACTGCTGCTGGGCACGGTGCTGCCCGCCCCCACCTCGTTCGTCGCATCCCAGGTGTGCAAGGCTGACGTCGATTTCCTCTGGATCGATGCCGAGCACTCCTCCATCTGGGTCGAGGGACTGGACATGGTACCGGTGATCGCCCGCCGGAACGACGTGGCGCCCATGATCCGCATCGCCTGGAACGATCCCGCCCTGGTCAAGAAGGCTTACGATATCGGATCCGTGGCCGTCATGATTCCCCAGGTAAACACTGCCGAGGAGGCGGAGCGCGCCGTGCAGTACGCCCGGTACGCGCCGGAGGGCAACCGGGGCATTTCCCCCTACTGGGCTATGTTGGCTGGCCTGGATTTCAACCACGTGATCAGGACGGCCAATGAAGAGACCGTCCTTGTGCTCCAGATCGAAAGCCTGGAAGCCTACGAGAACCTTGACGAGATCATGCAGGTTGAAGGGATCGACGTGCTCTTCGTCGGTCCCACGGATCTGTCGGCCACGCTCGGCGTGATCACCCAGATCGGATCGAAGGAAGTGCAGGAAATCATGCGGGATGTGCCGAAGCGGCTCGAAGGCTCGGGGATCATGGCCGGCACGACGCTGGACGACGTGCAGGAAATACGGGAGAAGATCGACTGGGGCTACCGGTATATCAACGTCGGCACGCCCATGGGCTACGGCATGGCGGCGTTGGAGGAGAACCTGGATAACTTGCGAAGTGGATGATCGGGATGAGTGTCGAATACCGGGACAAATGAGCGGATGATAGACGAAAAGCAGGACGGGAATTGGGTTAATCAGCAAGACTCAGGATGGATGAGCGGATGATCAGCGAAGAACAGGTCAATACATTCCACCGGAATGGATGGCTGGTGGTCGAAGGGGTATTCAAGCCGGAAGAAACGGACGAGGTCGCACGACTGGCCCTGGAAACGGCGGATGCCATCGCCGTCGAGGAAACCATGACGGGCTATCTGCTGGACCGATCCGAGACCGGCGAGACCGCGCCCCGGAAGATCGATAGTCCCTATCTTCGCCATCCGGTGTTCCGCAATTTCGCCCTGGATGGCCGGCTTCGTGGCATGCTCAGAAGGATTACCGGTGAGGAACCCCTGCTCAAGAGCGACCAGCTCTTTATGAAACCGCCGCGGTTCGGATCGGAGAAACCTTACCACCAGGACAACTTCTACTTTCGTTGCACGCCGGGCGGCCACGTAATCACGGCCTGGATCGCCCTCGACGACGTGGACGAGGAGAACGGCTGCCTCCGTTACATCTCAGGTTCGCACAAGAAGGGGATCATCGATCACGTGGAGGTGCCCGGCCAGCCTTACAACCTGGCCCCGCCGGACGACCAGATCGAATGGGAGCACGAGGCCGCGGCGCCGGTCCAAAAGGGTGGCGTGGTCTTCCACCACTCGGAAACCCTCCACTCCTCGCGCCGCAATACGTCGGACCGCTGGCGGCGCGGCTACGCGACCCACTGGGCCACCGCCAAGGTGACCACGGAAACGGACAACCTGGAAGGCGCGTATTTCCGGAGCGACGACTACGCGGAGCACGTCCGCGCAGTGGACCGGGCGTTAGAGCAGGAGAAGGACGGCATGGCTCCAGTCGGGACCACCGGCCAGACGGGCGTGTCCTGATGAGCGCCGCCAGGAGGAAAAGGGAAACGGAGAGATGACTACGGCATCAATGACAGGAACCATCACCGATCTCATGTGGGCGGAGACGGCATCGATCTACGACGCGATACTTGTCCATCCCTTCATCAAGGGGCTTACATCGGGTGACCTGGACCGGTCGGCTTTCGAATTCTACACGGTCCAGGACGCGCTTTATCTCAAGGACTACGCCCGGGCACTGAGCCTCGCCGCCGCCAAGGCGCCGGACGAGGAGAGCATCATCCTCTTCAACGAGCATGCCAAGGGTTGTCTCGTGGAAGAGCGGGCCATGCAGGAGAATTTCTTCGACGTCTTCGGACTGTCGGCGGAACAGGTCTGGGCGACCCCCAAGGCGCCCGCGTGCGAGGCTTATACGAGTTACCTGCTGTCAGTGGCCTACGGCCGTCCCTACCACGAGGTCGTGGCCGTCGTGCTGCCGTGCTACTGGATCTACTGGGAAGTGGGCAAGGCGCTGGCGGAAAGGGGCTCACCGGATCCCATGTACCAGCAGTGGATCGACACCTACGCCGGCGAGCAGTTCGCCGAGTGCGTCGTGGCCGTCCTCGAGATCACCAACCGCATCTCCGCGGGGCTTCCCGAGGCGGACCGGGAAGCCATGCTGAACCATTACATCACGACCAGCCGGTACGAGTGGATGTTCTGGGACATGGGATATCGGAAGGAGCAGTGGCC
>CAZZNP010000102.1:6695-13732 GCA_964655785.1 uncultured Gemmatimonadota bacterium | reverse complement strand
CTCGGCCGTATCGGCTCGTTCCACCAGGGGAATAAGCTGCTGCAGCACCTTCTTCACGTCGCCCACGATGGGCAGATCCACCCGCACGTTCTTGTTGAGGGACGACGGATCGATGTCGATATGGATCTTCTTCGAATTAGGCGAGAATTCCTCCAGCTTGCCGGTCACCCGGTCGTCGAACCGGGCGCCGATGCAGACCAGCAGGTCGCACATCATCACGGCGGTGTTCGAGTACCACGTGCCGTGCATTCCGAGCATCTTGAGCGAAAGGGGATCGGTCTCAGGGTAGGCGCCGAGTCCCATCAGCGTCGTCGTCACCGGGGCGTTGAGCTTGCGGGCCAGCGCGCGGACCTCCTCCGAAGCCTCGGAGATGATCGCTCCGCCGCCGACGTAGATTACCGGTTTCCTGGCCGAGGTAAGCATCTCCGCCGCCTTGCGGATCTGTCTCTGATGTCCCTCGGTCCGGGGCTTGTACCCGCGGATTTCAGGCCGTTTGGGATAAGAGAACTCGGCGGTGCCGATCTGAACGTCCTTCGGGACGTCGATCAGGACCGGGCCGGGCCTTCCCGTGGTCGCGATATGAAAGGCCTCGGCGAAGACCTGTGCGATGTCCTCGGTTTCTTTGATCAGGAAGTTGTGTTTCGTGATCGGCCGCGTGATGCCCACGGTGTCCGATTCCTGGAAGGCGTCGTTTCCGATCAGGTGCACCGGAACCTGGCCCGTGATCACGATCATCGGGATCGAGTCCATGTACGCGGTCGCGATGCCGGTTACCGTATTGGTGGCGCCGGGGCCGGAGGAGACGAGCACCACACCGGGTTTGCCGGTCGCCCGCGCGTATCCGTCGGCCATGTGGGTCGCGCCCTGCTCATGCCGTACGAGGATATGCTTCAGGCCGGTCGTGCGCTGAATGACGTCATAGGTCGGGATCACTACGCCGCCGGGATACCCGAATACGACGTCTACCCCCTCTTTCTTCAGACATTCTATGACTATTTCCGCACCCGACAGTTCCATCGAACATCTCCTTTTAAAAAAGGCGTATCCCACCCATGACGTGATCAAACCGTTCACGAAACCGGCGGTGATTTCGTCGTACAGACAACCCAACTTGTGCTTCGTAAAATACGCCGAGGGCACCTTTTGTCAAGTTAAAACTCCAGAGAAACCCCTTGACGTAACGGCCCGTTTGCCTTATATGTTTTAGGCTTTGCGACAGCGTGCGAATTAGCTTTGCGACAGCGTTCGGATCTGCTGCCCGTTCGGCATTCTGGCGACGCGGTTCGATGCGATTCAAGTCGGAATCAAACCGGCACATTACCAGAAGTAACCTCCAGGAGGACAGGGTCGATGGCAAGGACAAGACGGCGCATCAGCCGTCGTGAGATGAAAGAGGATCGCTTCATACTCTGGCTGTACGAACTAAGCAGCGACATAGACAAGCACTGGAAGACCGTCGTCGTGGCCGCCGTCGTGGTAATCGCCAGCGTGGCGGGATGGTACTACTGGACGAATAAGCAGACCGACGACCTGGTCGAGGCGGGCAAGGTGCTCGCGCCAGGGCTGACGGCGATGCAGGACAACCGCTATGAAGACGCGATACCCATATTTGAGCGGGTCGTGGACGAGTTCGGCGGAACCTCTGTCGCCCCCGAGGCCACGATTGAACTGGCCAACGCCTTTTTCCAGACCGGCGACTATGAAAAGGCGCGGACCCATTACAGCGCTTACCTCGACGAATACGGTCAGCAGGACGCTTACTTCCGGCAGGCCGCGCGCTCCGGCCTGGCCGCCTGCGACGAAGAGGAAGAGAAGTACGAGGATGCGGCCAACGGGTATCTCGGCCTGGCGGACGAAGATCCGGACAGCTACCTCGCCCCGGGTTTACTCCTCGACGCCGCCCGTTGCTTTCATGCCGCCGATCAGAAGGACCGGGCACGGGCCCTGTACGACCGCGTGGTCGAAGATTACGAATCGACACCTTATGCCCGGGATGCCCAGATCGCGCTGACCGCGCTCTAAGCTCGCGTGACCCGAACGCTCGCCTCGCCTTGTCTTCGCTCCAGACCACGTGCGGCCCGAACGCTGACCGCGCTGATCACGCTGACCGCGCTGACCGCGCTGACCGAGCCGACCGCGCTGACCGCGCTGACCGAGTTCCAAGCTCACGTGGCTATACGCTAACGGAGATCCCGTGAAGGTTGCCAACTTCGCCCCCGGACCCACACCGGTACCCGACCGCGTCGTCCGGAAGATGTCGGAACCGGTCCTCACCCACCGTTCCAGCGAATTCAGCGACTTGCTGAGACAGGTCGCCTCGGGACTGCAGTACGTCTTTCAAACCGAAAACGACGTGCTCGTGCTCACGGCGTCCGGCAGCGGAGCCATGGAGGCGGCGGTCGTCAACCTGCTGTCCCCCGGAGACCGCGTGCTGGCGGTCATCGGCGGAAAGTTCGGAGGCCGTTGGGTCGAACTGTGCGAAACGTTCGGCCTGGAAGTCCTGCCCTTCGAAGTGGAGTGGGGAAAGGCCGCGGATCCGGATGAAATCGACCGCGTCCTCGGGGAGCGGGGGCCCTTCGAGGCCGTGCTGGCCACCCATAGCGAAACCTCGACCGGCGTGCTCCACGACATCGAGGCAATGGGGCGTGTCGCCCGCGGCCATGGCTGCTACTTCGTCGTGGACGCCATCAGCGGCCTGGGCGCCAACGAGCTCAGGACGGACGACTGGCACGTGGACATCACCCTGACGGGATCGCAGAAAGCGCTCATGGTGCCGCCGGGCCTCGCTTTCATCAGCGTCAGCGAACGGGCCTGGCAGGGGATCGAACGCAGCACCCTTCCGTCCTACTATCTCAACCTGCAACGGGCCAGGGATTCCTTCGAAAAGGGGCTCACGCCCTATACGCCCGCCGTTTCGCTGCTCATGGGGCTGGGGGAGTCACTGAAGATGATGATGGAACTCGGGTTGGAGGAGATCTACCGGATTCATGAAAGAAACGCCCTGGTGACCCGCGCGGGCGTCGCGGCACTCGGGCTGCGGGTCTTCGCCCAGCGCCCCTCCAACGTGCTGACCTCGGTTTCCATGCCTCCCGGCATCGATGGTTCCGCACTGCTGAAGACCATCAAGCAGGACTGCGGCGTGACCATCGCCAATGGGATGGAGCACTACCGGGGCAAGTATATCCGCATCGCCCACCTGGGTTACGACATCGCCCCGTCGGACATGCTGGTCGCCCTGTCCGCCCTCGAGCACGGACTGAGCCGCCACGGCTACGAGTTCGAGTCCGGCGCGGGCATTTCGGCCGCGCAGCGGGTGATCCTGGAGACGAGTTAAAGGACGGACGATCCGGGACGATCCGCCGGCGGTTTTCGGTGTATTCAGTTTTTCAGTTCGCGGATCTCTATGTTGCCTTCTCTGGTTTCCAGCCAGATCCTGGTTCCACCGCCATTGAGTTCATACGTTGCCTTGATCTCCCTCTTTTCCCCGCTTACCTCTTTGCGCTGCGCTTCGAAAACGGACCTTATCTTGTATCGCTGCGAATTCTCATTGATTGTATAGATACCGGGAGGTCTAACCGCCGACCTTGATCGTTTACTTTCAGACTCCTGCCTTGCGGTCTGCATTTCTCGCTGTTTGTCCTGCATTTCTCGTTGTGCAGCCTGCATTTCTCGCTTTGCGGCTTGCAATTCCCGTTGCGCTTCTTTCAACATCTGTTGCAGCTCTTCGGATGTCATCTCCGCTTGTTCCATGCTGCGGGATACCACTTCTTCTATGTTCTTCGTGATCTTTTCGATAATCTCCTTCAACTTTTCCTCGTCGATCTCCGAGACCGGCTGATCAAATTCGAATTCGATGGTTTCGAAATTTGGAAACCAGACTGCCTGTGGGTTTCCGTCGGGACCAATGATTTCAGCCCCGCCAAAGCTCGGCTGCTTCTCGACGTGAATCCGCGCTTCGATGGTCGCCTTTGCCTTCGGATCCACGTAGACTACGATATCGCCGCCAGCGGAGATGAGCGAACTGCCCTTGGAACCCTCCGGGATGATTTCGGCCAGGACGTCGCCGCCCGCGGTCCGGGCGTCGATCGCCCCCGTTACGTTCAATAGCTTGAGTTCTCCCCCGGCGGTTTTAGCCTGTATGTCACCCTTCGCGTTGCGCAACTCGATATCGCCGCCGGCCGTTGTGATGCGGGCGTTCCCCGATATCTCGCCGATCTCGATATCGCCTCCGGAGGTCTTGATGCGTGCGTCTCCGCCCACGTACTCGATGGCGATATCTCCGCCGGAAGTCTGGGCTTCCAGCTTATTGCCGACGTGCCCGATCCGGATGTCCCCGCCGGAAGTCCGGACGTCGAGGTCGGACAAGGCCTTCTCTACCCGGATATCGCCCCCCGACGTCTGCAGGTGAACGTCGCCGCTTATCGTGCCCACGCGGATGTCCCCGCCGGACGTGGTCAGCTCCACTTCGCCGTCGATATCACGGAACGCGACATCGCCGCCCGAAGTATGACTCGTCACGTCGCCGGTCAGGTCGCCCAGGACCTCGATATCGCCTCCGCCGGTGCGCAGTTCCAGGTCGAACTCCGCGGGCAGATCGATTTTAAAACGTATGCCCTTGCCGCGTTTTAACGACCATGGCGAAAACCTCGGGTCGTAATCGACGCGCAATATGCCCCCTTCGTAACGAATCCTGAGATCGTCATTTGCTCTGTTGTTCGGTATCCCTTGGACGGTTACGACCGCTTCGTTCTTCTCCCACGTGGATATGATGAGGTCGCCCGACTTGGTGTTCAGGTCGAGCCGCCCGCCTTTTTCCACCTGGAAGGTCTCCGTCCGCGAACTGCCTGTAGCCCTGCTCTGATAATCCGTAGCCGCCACGACTTGCTGTGCCACGGCCTGCTGTGCCAGAAACTGCTGCGCCACGGCCTGCTGTGCCACGGCCTGCTGTGCCACGGCCTGCTGCGCCATGGCCTGCTGCGCAAACAACAGTATGCCGAATGTACATATCAGAAATCTCATAATCGCTGCTCCTCTGCCGGCCGCGACCCTTTAAGGTGCGGCCAGGTTGCTGAGAACGGTCCTTGCCTTCGTGCGGATGTAGGCGTTTTCATCGGAAATCATGCTGGCCCTGAGTACCCGTTCCAGGACCTCGTCGTAGGCAGCCGGCACTTGTTCCTGCAGCCGGTTGATCGCGTTGATTCTAAGGGCCGGATTATCGTCGAAGACGAGCGTGTGGATCATGGCGTCCCTGATTTCATCGTCCAGGGGATACCGGTTGAGGGCGTTGAACGCCTCGCCGCGGACGCCGGCGTTCGAGTCCGTCTGGAGCGCGGTGACGAGGGCGTTCTTGATCTCGCGCTCCGAATGCAGAAGTTCGGAAGCGCTCACGGCGTTCACCGCGCGCAGCCTGACCCCGGGGTTCTGTTCATTCAGCACGGTGAAGGTGAGTACCCGTTGTATGCCGGGGTCATCGACCGATCCCCTGATCTGTACGGGCCGGACGGCTTCGAAACCTATTTCCAGCATGCCGTCGGACAGGTCCGAATCCACGAACCTGACGTTGGAGATGGCCACTTCGTCGTTGGCCAACAAATCCGTATGGTCCATACCCGCCAACTGGAAACCGGGTGTCCGGCCTCCCTGGAAGGCCAGGTAGTAACCCGCAACCAGGCCGACGAACAACATCAGCGCTCCGCCGAGAACGGTGCGATAGGATGGAAACGTGGTGGACGTAAAGCTTTGCAGGCCATTAAGAAAGCGATCCTTCCACTTTTTCGGGGAACGGTGTTCCGCGCGGCCGAGCGTCACGTTGGACCACAGGTCGCCACGAGCGGCTTCCAGGTCCGCCGCACCAGGCCTGGACGGTGCGGCTTCCTCCATGACTTGGCTGAATTCGTCCAGTCGATCCCGGAACGCCCGGCATCGATCACATGATTCGAGATGGACGTCCAGCCGCTGCTGGTCCGCATCGGACAGCTCCCCGTACCGGGAGAGTTCCAGCCATTCCTCCCATTGCGTGTGAGACCGGTCCATATCTTTATTCATGTTCGCATGTCCTCGAGTTGATTGCGCAGCCTTCTGGTGGCGTCGAAGAGGTATTTCTTGACCGTGCCTTCGGCGCATTCCATGATCCCGGCGATTTCCCGTAGCTTGAATCCTTCATGGTGCCGCAGGACAAACACTGTTCGAAGCCGGGGAGAAAGGGTGCCTACGGCGGTTCGGATACGTAAGGCGATTTCACTGTTGATGACCGCCGCGTCCGGCTGGGCGGGTTGAACGGGCGTTACGCCGTATTCGACCGTGGCCGGGTTTTCTTCCCCCCCTTCATCATCGATAGGGACGAACCGCCTCTTCCCGTTTCGCGTCCGATGCGTGAGGCAGACATTGGTGACGATCCGGTAAAGGTAGGTGGAAAACCGGCTCCTGAATTCGAATTTGGGCAGAGCCTTGAAGACCCGCATGAAGACTTCCTGGTAGATGTCCTTCGCATCGTCCATGTCTCCCACGAAGGACATGGCCATGGACAGCACTTTCTCGTCGTACCGGTATATGAGTCTCTCCAGCGCTCGTACGTCGCCTTCCCGGGCCTTGAGAATCAGGCTGCGATCCTCCAGGTCCGCGCGGTCCCTTGCCGAATCAAGCTCCATGTTTTCTTCCTGATGATCCGGTGCGATTCGGCCGTCGAGTTTATGGGCAGTTTCCACGCTTATTCCCGTCCGCACGGTCGATATGCAGGTAGCCTGCTGAAAATGAGACCGCACAAGGGTAGATTTGGTTGTGGGAGGTCGCGAAGTTTATTGCGATAAGAACAAAGATCCCACGCTCTTTTTTAGTTCAACGCACGGGAATTGTTAAAAATCGAGGGATCTGGTGGCCGTACAGGAGAAGTACCGCCATGTTCCGCCGATTGCAGGAATGGATCGACGGAAAGAAAACCCATGCAGCCGACTCGATCAAGCGGCCGCACGTTGGCAGGAGCAACCTTCGCGATCAGGGCTGCACGTTGGCAGGAGCAACCTTCGCGATCAGGGCTGCAC
>CAZZNP010000102.1:2323-6595 GCA_964655785.1 uncultured Gemmatimonadota bacterium | reverse complement strand
CTTCGCGATCAGGGCTGCACGTTGGCAGGAGCAACCTTCGCGATCAGGGCTGCACGTTGGCAGGAGCAACCTTCGCGATCAGGGCTGCACTGTCATCATAGTGCGGCCATCGTGATCAGGGCTGCACTGTCGTCATGACACCTGGTCCGGCCGGGGACGGCGCGGACTAAGAGAACCTCTGCTGCACGCAACTACGGGGAATCAGGCATCCTTGGAGGCGGATGTTTTCTGATTCTCCTCGGCGGGTTCTTTATTCTGCGCTTTCTTGAACTCGGTGATCCCCTGGCCGAGACCCTTGGCCAGCTCAGGAAGCTTCTTCGCGCCAAAGAGGACCATGACGATTACAAGAATGATAATCAGTTCAGTCGTGCCGAAACTACCTAGCATGTAAATCACCTCCTCGAACGCAGGATACCTCAATTGTTCCATCTTGTCAAGCGGCAATGTGTTGCGCCGCAGTCTTCATTTTCCTTGTATACGAAGCCGTGCCCGATGCGTTGGCCCGTCGACCGGATTGCTCGAATTCAATTAACCGGTTGGCATCCCAGGATTCAGGAACCGGTTTAGAATCCTTGCATTCATGCAGCCGGTGTGGTTTATTTAATCCCTGATTGCCCATGCCGAAGCGAATAGGACTGGCAGATGGGACTGTCGGATGGGACTGGCAGATGGGACTGGCGGATAGAGCAAGCAGTTAGACCAGGCGGATAGAGCAGGCAGATAGAGCAGGTGGAGAGAGCATTCAGTTAGAGCAGGTGGAGAGAGCAGTCGGAAAGGGCAGCCGTTCATACGTTCCGGGAGGACATGGTGACCGTACGTATCGTATATTGCGCCGATTGAAGCTATGAACAAGACGCCGCCGGGTTGGCGGTAAAGTTACTGGAATACTACAAACACGATATCGAGCAATTGCAGCTTGTGCCATCCGGGGGCGGCAGGTTCGAAGTCACCGTGGACGATTCCCTGATCTTCTCCAAGCTGGAGACCGACCGGTTTCCCGAATACGGAGAGGTAAAGGACGCCATCGAGGCATCGATCGCAGGCTGAAGGGCCGAAGACATCTGCCGCGAAGATCATCAGGAGCATATACCCGGCCCGGACGCGTTTCCTGAACGGACGTACTTCTGGCCCGGACGCGTTTCCTGGTTATTCGCTTGAGGACAGAGGCTGGTATGAACATCAATGTTTCGCTGGAAGACGAGATAGCCGTGCTGCGTATCGAGGGCAGGTTGTGGGATGAAGGAGACAGCGTCGAGCTGGACCGAATGATCGATGATACTCTCGCCCGGGGTTGCACGAGGTTCGTTGCCGACCTGACTGGCGTACCCATCATGAACAGTTCCGGACTGGGTTCGCTGATCGCGGCCATGAAGAAAATACGATCCAGGGAGGGGGAGATGGTGCTCACGGGCGTAAACGACCGCCTGGATCAACTGTTCCGGATCACCCGGCTGTACACGGTCTTCAAGACGTATGACGACGTGGATGCCGCCGTGGAAAACATGCACGCTTGACGATCAGTAACCCGCACGCCTGACAACACAGTAACATGCACGCTTGACGATCAGTAATCCGCACGCCTGACAACACAGAAACCCGCACGCCTGACAACACAGTAACCCGCACGCCTGAGGCGTAAACAGGTGCACGAGGCCGCCATGCCGGACTACCAGCCCCTGGACCTCACCCCGATCTACAACGCGAACCGGAGTGTATACGATTCCGTTGCGGACCCTCCGCTAGGATCGCAGGAATTCTACGGTCTTCCCTTTCAAATCGGCGATGGCGCCGCGGATTCCGACTCTTTCGTCGGATTCGGGTCTGAACTGGGCTGCCCGGTCGAGCCGGTCACCGTTCCGGTCGGACAGGCCGCGGTCAACGTGGTCTTCGCCCACGCGGTGATCGGATCGCGGATCCAGGCGGGCGGACCGATCGCCCTGCCCGTGGCCACGTACCGGTTCGAATGGGACGACGGGCGCGATGAGTCCGTGACGATCCGGGAACGCTTCGAGATCGGCTACATGCCGCTGCCCTGGGGCCAGTATCCCTTTCTCTGCGTGCCGGATAAAAAGCCGACCCCGTGGAATCGGCGCGGCGGCGACTGGAACGAGGCCGGCCGCCGGCAGACTGAAGCCGAGCAGGGATGGCCGCGCGGATACTACCTCTGGGCCTGGCGCAATCCCCGTCCCGATCGGGAGATACGTTCGATCGAGATCACGCCGCAGGGTCCGCCCTTCGTCGTGGCTGCCGTCACCCTCGGGCACGTGGACGAAGACCCCATCTGCCGATGGGCCGCCCGGGACGTACAGATCGAGCTCAAAAACCCGGAAGACGCCGAAAAACCCTTCGATCTGGAAGTAGAGGTAGATCGCGGATACGCAACGTACGCCTATCCGCTGCCCGATCAGGCCGATCAGGCCTTCATCAGCGACACGCACCGCGGCTGGGGCCAGGCGGACAGCAACCGTTCGAGTCCCGCCCACGTGGGCCTGGCCGGCACGCCGTCGGCCACGGTGACCGTGAAGCAGGACGGAGAGGCGGTCGGGTCGGCCAACTGGGGAGAACTGGAAGCCCGTGAGGTCGTCGAAACGCCCGGGGTGCGGTTCGAGATCATCGACACGGGCCGCAACTGGGTGCACACGACGGTCCTGGACGACGATACAGACGAGCCCGTGCCGTGCCGCGTTCATTTCCGCTCGGCCAGGGGCGTGCCCTACGCGCCGCACGGACACCACGCCCACGTGAACTCGGACCTCGATACCTGGCACGTGGACGTGGGCGGGGACGTCCGGCTGGGTCAGATGTCCTACGCCTACATCGACGGAAAGTGCCAGGGTTGGCTGCCCCGGGGCGAGGTGCACGCGGACGTGGCCCGTGGATTCGAGTACGAGCCGATACGCCAGCGCGTCCATATCGAACCCGGTCAACGCGAGTTGACGCTCCGGCTCAAGCGGTGGACCGATCTGAACGCGGAACGGTACTTCAGCGGCGACACGCACGTGCATTTCCTTTCCACCCAGGGCGCGCAGCTGGAGGCCCAGGGTGAGGACCTGAACGTGGTCAACCTGCTGTTGTCCCAGTGGGGAAGCCTATTCACGAACACGGAGGAGTTCACCGGGTCGGCGGACGTGGCGCCGGGCGGGGATACGATCGTGTACGCCTCGCAGGAGAATCGCCAGCACATCCTGGGCCACCTTTCGCTCCTCGGTCTCAAGGAACCGGTCATGCCCTGGTGCTCGGACGGACCCAGCGAAGCCGAACTGGGAGGCAACCTGGAAACGACCCTGTCATACTGGGCCGACGCCTGTCACGCGCAGGGCGGGACGGTCGTGATCCCTCATATCCCCAATCCGAACTGCGAACCGGCCGTCCTCATCGCCACGGACCGGGCAGACGCCGTGGAAATGCTGGTGCACAGCGAGTACAACCACCTGGAGTATTACCGGTACCTGAACTGCGGTTACAGGCTGCCGCTCGCGGGTGGGACCGACAAGATGTCCAGCGACGTACCCGTCGGGATATACCGGACCTACGCCTACATCCCGCCGGATGAGCCCTTTACCTACGACAACTGGTGCAAGGCGCTGCGCGGCGGCAACACCTTCCTGAGCGCGGGGCCCATCATCCGACTTACCGTGAACGGCCAGCCCATCGGCGACACGGTGAATCTGCCCGGAAACGGCGGGACGGTCGAGATCGAGGCGTCGGCGGATTCCACACTGCCCATCCATACTTTGGAAATCGTGCAGCAAGGCAACGTGGTCGCATCGACGGAGGACCTCAAAGGCACCCGCCGGCTAACGCTCAGGACCTCCCTGAAGATCGAAGGCCACACCTGGCTGGCGGCGCGGTGCGCCGGGCCGAACTACACCAGCATACCGCATCACGACGGCTGGCGCCGGGGGATCATGGCCCATACCTCGCCCGTGTACGTGGCCTGCGGCGGTCCCTACTGGCTGTTCGACCTGGAAAATGCCCAGTACATGCTGAGCCTCATCGAAGGCGGCCTTTCCTACATCAAGCGCCGAAGCTGGCAACACAAGCCGGGTACGACCACCCATCACCACGGCGCAGACGACCACGAGGCCTTTCTCGAAGCACCTTACGTGCAGGCACGCGAAGCCATTCACCGGCGCATGCACGAACTGAACATCCCGCACTGACGCATCCGTGCGGGCACACCGGCCGGGCAGCACCGTACAGCCGGGGCCGTAAAGCCGGCGGCGCGCGACCGAACGCGCGGCGACACAGCACATGCGCGACCGAACGCGC
>CAZZNP010000102.1:0-2223 GCA_964655785.1 uncultured Gemmatimonadota bacterium | reverse complement strand
GCGCGACCGAACGCGCGGCGACACAGCACATGCGCGACCGAACGCGCAACAGAACCGGAGCCCACAACATGCAAGGACCCCGTGTCGACCGAGTCATCTTCTGGGTCGCGCTGCCGCTGATCGCGGGCGTCTCGGTACCGCTGGTGCTGTTTCCCGTCGAGGGGGAGGCCCTGCTGAGCACGGCTTTCGGCTGGCTGACCAGGGTGCTGGGATGGGCCTATCTCTGGTTCACGATCGCCGCGTTCGCGCTCCTGGTCTACTACGCCCTGGGAAAGTACGGCAACGTGCGTTTCGGTGGCCCCGACGCCAAGCCCGAATTTTCCCTGATCAGCTGGATCGCCATGATCTTCTGCGCCGGTATCGGCGCCAGCGTCCTCTACTGGGGCACGATCGAGTGGGTGTACTACTACACGAACCCGCCCTTCGGCCTAGAGCCGGGCTCCAGGGAGGCCACGGAATGGGCGGCGACCTACGGGCTGTTTCACTGGGGGTTCACGGCCTGGGCCATCTACTGTATCCCGACGCTTCCCCTGGCCTACCTTTTCTGGAACCGAGGCCGGCCCATCCTGCGCATGTCCGCGGCCTGCGAAGGTGTACTCGGCGAACGAGCCACGAAAGGTCTTCCGGGCAAGGCCATCGACATGTTCTTCATGTTCGGGCTGCTCGGCGGAGTCGGGACGTCCATCGGGCTTAGCACGCCCATGATATCGGCGGGCCTGTCGGAACTGCTTGACGTGGAACGGGGTTTCTGGCTGGACGCGGCGGTGGTGATCACGCTGGGCATGATCTTCGGCGTCAGCGTCTATACGGGGCTGCAGCGCGGCATCCGCGTCCTGAGCGGAGTCAACCTCTGGCTCACTGTCGGGGTGCTGGCCTTCGTCTTCCTGTTCGGTCCCACGCTCTTCATCATCGATACGTTCACCAACAGCATTGGGCTGCTGGTGCAGAATTTCGTCAAGATGAGCTTCTACCTGGAACCCGTCGCCAAGGCGGAATCGCTGATATCGGCGGCGGCGGAAGGAAGGTCGGGGCTGGCTTCGGCGGATACCTTCTCGGAACAGTGGACCATCTTCTACTGGGCGTGGTGGATCGCCTTCGCGCCCTTCATGGGCCTGTTCGTCGCCCGGATCTCCCGGGGCCGCACGATCCGAGAACTGATCGGCGCCGAACTGGTCGGCGGCTCCCTGGGCTGCTGGCTCTTCTTCGCGGTGCTCGGCAATACGAGCCTGTTCCTGCAGCTTGAAGGCTCACAGGACCTTACAGGGCTGGTCGCCCGCAACATGACCCCGGAGGCGATCATCACGACCGTGGTCGCCGTGGGGAACCGGGTGATCCCCTTTGCCTTACCGCTCTTGTTGGTCTTCGTGACCCTCGCGATCATCTTCGCCGCCACCACGCTGGACTCGGCGTCCTACATCCTGGCGTCCGTGGCGACCCGGGAGCAGGCAGAGGTTCGGGAACCCGCGCGGTGGCACCGCTGCTTCTGGGCGGTCGTACTCAGTTCCGTCTCGCTGTCGCTGATGTTCGTGGGAGGGACGGAGAGTCTGAGGGCGGTCCAGTCGGCGTCCCTGATCGTCGCGCTGCC
Source organism: uncultured Gemmatimonadota bacterium (assembly GCA_964655785.1). Lineage (GTDB taxonomy): Bacteria > JAAXHH01 > JAAXHH01 > JAAXHH01 > JAAXHH01 > JAAXHH01. The sequence continues at coordinate 638 of CAZZNP010000102.1, read as the reverse complement.
GCTCATCGCCGTGCTGGTCCTGATGACCCTGTCCTTCATCCGCTGGCTGAAGCGGGACCACGGGGCGTGAGGTCCAAGGGGCGTGAAACAAGAAATGGGCCGGCCTGCAATGGGATGCGGGCCGGCCCATTCCGTTCTGGTTTGCGACCGGAGCAATACTTCAGTAACCTGCCTGTCCGGTCCTTATCTTGCCGAATCCTGCCGAATCTTACCGAAACTGGTACGTCAGTCCCAGCTTGATCCGCCTGCCTTTCGGATCGTGCGTAAGCGCGTCGAAGGCCAGTTCCTGATTCACGTAGGGCGGCGGCGCGTCGGTCAGGTTGAACAGGGACAGGGTGGCGACCACGCCCGTATCGGGTATCCGCCACTGGAAATTCATGTCGAAGGTCAGGAACGAGTCGATCTGGGTCCAGTCCTCGCCCGCAGGCCCCTCATCGAACCACCAGTCCCCATTCTCGTAACCGGAGATGTAATGTCCCCTTGCGATCGCGCTGTAGTCGCTCCAGTGGTATCCCAGGGATGCGTGCAGCCGCAGGGGAGGCAGCGGCGGCGCCAGGGGGTTCGTCGCGTTTAGGAAACCCACGGCTTCGTTTTCTGCGACAAGCTCCACGCCGTTGTACATGAGCGCTTCGATGGTG
>CAZZNP010000101.1:0-13935 GCA_964655785.1 uncultured Gemmatimonadota bacterium | reverse complement strand
CTCGAAGTACTGGCTGTTCTGCCGGCCGAGCCGTATCTGCCGCCGCACGGCGAACTTACCCGTGGGGTCCAGCACGTAGATCCAGCGCCCGCCCGTCTTCTGGTAGAAGCCGCCCCGGGGCACCTGCATGGCGTCGGCCAGCTCGCCCAGTGCGACCCGAACCTGCAGCGTCTGGCCGCGGCGCAGGCCGTCGGGCATGCCTTCAGGGAACACCATGTCCGCCTCGAACTGGCCTTCGATCACCTCGGGGTACACCCGGTCGATCACCAGGTCGTAGGTCCCACCCGCGAAATCGAAGGAGCCGGCCTGGCCCGTCCGGATGCGGGCGATGTAATGCTCGTCGATGGCCGCCCGCACCTTGAACTCGTCCTCCACGTCGATCTGCCCGAGCCGTTCCCCGCCGGGTTTCGACTCGCCCACCTCGGCGATGAGCGAGGACAAAAGTCCCGTGATCGGAGCGCGGATCGTCAGGTTCTCCTGGTTCTGCCTGATGAGATCCAGGTTCAGGCGCAGCCGGTCGATCGACTCTTCCAGCTGCTGGATCTGGATCGTCTGGTAGAGCGAATCCTGGCGAAGCGTCTCGACGGTAACGTCCCGGTTGCGCGTCAGGTATTCGAGGTTGTCCTTCGCCTCGTCGTAATCCTTGCGCGAGGTCAGGTCCGCCTTGAACATCTCGTCCTGCCGCGCGTACTCCCGCTCGGCCTGCCGCGCCCTGTAGTCCAGTTCCACCAGCGTGGCGCGCAGGTTCAGGCGCCGCTGCTCCATGGTAACCCGCGTCTCCCTGAGCCGGTTCACCTCGCGGAACAGATCGGCCTCCCGCTGCATGACGCTCAGCTGGAGGGTGGCGTTGGAAAGGCGCAGGATGGGCGTGCCCTGCTCGATATGAGAGCCCTCCAGGACGTACACCTCCTCCACCCGTCCGCCTTCCACCGCATCCAGGTAGATCGTCCTGAGCGGCATCACCTCGCCCTGCTCCACGATGTACTCGAGGAAGGGACCGTGGGTCACCTGGGCCAGGGTCAGCTTCTCGGCGTCCACGTTCAACGAGGACGGGTTGATCGTGAGCAGCTGATAGGCGATGAACGCGACCGCCACGGCCGCCGCGCCGTAAATGGCGATCCGCCGCGGGGTGAAGCGCTTCTTCTCGATCTTGCGGTCCATGGTGCCGTGCTGCTCACGCTGCCGCTCTTCCGTGAACATGTCCACCAGGCCCTTGGACGATTCGCCGCTTTTCTGTTTATCGCTCATGTGCTCAGTCCAGGGTTGTCGCCATCACCCAAAATGGCTTGTCTCCTACAGTATAATCCCGTAACGGATGCAGGGTGCCGTCCGACTGGTTCACGCTGAAGGCCGTCATCACCCCTGCCGCCTCGCCGGCGCAGTAGAGGAAACGGCCATCCGGATCGGCGTTGAAGGACCGCGGACTGGCGGGGACCGAAACGTGTCCGAAGGCGCTCAGCGAGCCGTCGGCCGCCACGTCGAAGCCCACGATGCTGTCGTGCCCCCGGTTGGAGGCATAGGCCCATTTCCCGTTCCGGTGCACTTCCACGTGGGCAGTGAATCCGCCCTCCGCCCAGTCTTCGGGGAGGGTGGATACGTTCTGGAAGATCTCGAGGGTGCCGTTGTCCGCGTCGAAGTGGTGGGCCGTCACCGTGTTGCCCTGTTCATTGACGATATAGGCCACGTCTCTCCCGGGCCGGAAGCAGATATGCCTCGGCCCCGTCTCACCGTCCGGCGGGTCCAACACCGCGGGGTCGTTGGGGGTCAGCCGTCCCGTTTCCCCGTCGAAACGGAACTGGTTGGTCTTGTTGGTGGGACAGACGTGAGGGACGATCACGTACCGGTCCTCGACCGCCAGGCAGACCGCGTGGGCCTTCTCGCCCGTGTCGATGTACTGGACGAGCTCGCCGATCGCGCCGTCCTCGCCCAGCCGGTGCACGGTGATGCCGCCGCCCCCGTAGTAAACGGTCAGCAGGAAACGGCCGTGCCGGTCCGTTACGAGGTGTGCGGGGATCTCGATGCCCGTATCCACCTTGTTGATCAGGGTAAGCTCCCCGGAACCCGTGTCCAGCCGGTAGGAGGCCAGCGTGGTGGATTCCACGTGGGCGTTGTACATGAGGTTGCCCGCCGGATGGAGGCAAAGCGCTCCGGACGGACCGTGGGCGTCGCTGGTGGACCGCAGGGTCAGGGAACCCGTTTCCCGGTCCTGATCGTATGCCTTTACTTGCTCGTCGCCGGTCAACGAAACGAATACGACGGTGCGCCCTGAAGGGGAATCAGCCATACTTTTTCCGACCTCCTGTTTCACGTTATTGCCGTTTCAAAGGATAAGACTCCAAAATATACTCAGAGGTTGCGGACTCAAAGTGTATTTTGGAATTTAGATCCCCGTTTCGGCTAACGCGCAGCAAGGTCGGCACGCCATGATCGGCCACGCTCATTGCAGGATCGGCCGCGCTCAAGACATGGCCGGCCGCGTTCATTGCAGGTTCGGCCGCACTCAAGGCATGGTCGGCCGCGTTCATTGCAGGTTCGGCCGCACTCAAGGCATGGCCGGCCGCACACAAAGCATCGCTGGCCGCGCAGATTCAGCATGAAGGAGACAGGACCATTGCGGATTATGATCGTCGCCGGTGAAGCTTCGGGCGAAATGCATGGCGCGGGCGTCGTGGCCGCGCTAAAGGCCAGGCACCCGGATATGGACGTATTCGGCGTCGGCGGGGACCGCATGGAACGGGCCGGTTGCGAGTTGATCTACCATATCGAACGATTCTCGGTCATGGGCATCACCGAGGTCGTCCGGCATCTGCCCTTCATCCGCAAGGCGTTGCGGCGGCTGGACGATCTCCTCGAGTCCCGGCGGCCCGATCTGATGATCCTTATTGACTACCCCGATTTCAATCTCCGTCTCGCCCGCAAGGCGCACAGGCGGGGGATACCTGTTCTGTATTACATCAGTCCCCAGGTCTGGGCCTGGAGGCCGAGACGGATCCACACCATCGTCAGGCTCGTCGACTGCATGGCCGTTGTCTTTCCGTTCGAAGTGGAACTGTACGAGAATGCGGGGGGAAAAGTGGTCTTCGTCGGCCATCCCATGCTGGACGACGGCCATCCCATGGTGGAAGCACTCGAAAGCCCGCAAACCCGGGCCGAGTTCTGCGAAGGGACGGGCCTCGATCCCGACCGTCCGATCATCGGGATGCTGCCGGGCAGCCGGATCTTGGAAGTGGAACGCATGCTGCCCGCGATGAGGGGCACCCTGGAGAAGGTCCGGGAGGTTCTGCCCGGGGCCCAGGGCGTTATCGGACTGGCGCCCACCGTCCCGCGCGCCGGACTGGCCGGAATCCTTGAAGACGAAGCGCGTCCGGAAGACGCCGTGCGTGGTGTACCCGTGGTGGAAAACAGGACCTACGAAGTCATGCGACACGCCGACGTGTTGCTGGTCACTTCCGGAACGGCGACTCTGGAGTCCGCCTGCTTCGGCACGCCCCTGCTGGTCCTGTATCGCATGTCCCGTCTGTCCTGGTGGATCGCCCGGCGCCTGGTCAGCATACCCGACATCGGTCTCGTAAACGTAGTCGCCGGCCGTCGCATCGCACCTGAATTTCTTCAGGACGCGGTCGATCCGAATACTCTTGCGCCCGTGGTCCTCGAATTGCTCAGGGATCCGGATAGACGGTCGGATATGACGCGCCAATTGAGCGAGGTAAAGAACCGGCTGGGCACGCCGGGCGCCGCGGCACGTGTCGCAGATCTGGCACTGGGACTGGCGGGCGGCAATTAAAGCTGAAAGGACAGCGGATGTCGAGCGTTGAAGGTCCCATGGTATCCTTGCTGGGCAGACTGAGCGCCGGCGCCATATGTCTGCTGGGAGGAACGCTCTCGGTCCGAATGATCGGAGAGGAATACCTTGAAAGGGCGCGGGAAGGCGGCCGGAAGGTGATGTACGCCTTCTGGCACGAGGGCCTGCTGGTGGCTACCTACGCCTTTCGCCGGCAGGGGATACGGGTGCTGGTCAGCCAGCACCGGGACGGCGAGTTGATCGCCCGGGCCATCGAGCGCATGGGATACGGGACCATACGCGGGTCCACCACCCGTGGGGGAACACGCGCCCTTTTCCGCATGGCGGCCGCCGGTGCGGCCGGCAACGATCTGGGGGTAACCGTGGACGGTTCCCGGGGACCCAGGCTGCAGGTCAAGCCGGGAACGCTAATCATTGCCGGCAGATCCGGTCTTCCCATCGTGCCCTTCGCGGTGGCTTCGCGCAAGCCTTGGGAGCTTTCGAGCTGGGACCGGTTCATGGTCCCACGCCCCTTTTCCACGGCGGCGATCGCCTTCGGAGAACCGCTGGAAGTGCCGGGTGACATAGCGGTCGACCGCATCGAGCCCTATCGGACGAAGCTCCAGCAACGCCTGCTGGAAGCCCGGGAAACCGCCGGACGAAGCCTGGACGCGTCCTGACATGGCCTTTATCTACAAACTGCTCTATTCCACGCTGACCGTGCTTCTCTCGCCGGTCCTTGCCTGCCTGTCCCTCCTGGACCGCTACGGGATGCGCCAGCGGCTCGGCCAGCGGCCACTTGTCCCCGACGGGGAGAATCAGCCGGTCGTCTGGTTCCATTGCGCGTCCGTGGGCGAAGCCACCGGTCTGGCGGTCGTGGTCCGCCGTTTCACGGAACGCCATCCCGATTTCGCCGTGCTGGTGACCACCATGACCGAGACCGGCCTGGCCTATGTCAGACAGCATGTAAAGGAGGCCCGGTATCACGGACTGGTGCCCCTCGACGCACCGTTCATCGTCCAACGCGTATTCGGGCAAGTACGTCCACGCGCACTGATTCTGCTCGAGGGCGAGTTCTGGCCCGGTATGCTTAAGGCGGCCGCCAGCCACGACTGCCCCGTAGCCCTGGTTAACGGCCGCATGTCGGACCGCAGTCTCGCGCGCAACCGTTTCGTGAAACCGTTGTTCAGGCACATGCTGCGGCGCCTGGCCGCCGTGGGGGTCCAGCACGCGCTCGACGGTGAACGGCTCATCGCCTACGGTGCGGACCCGGTACGGGTACGGGTGACCGGCAACGTGAAATTCGACCTGGCCGCCGAACAGAAGGGCTCTGCTCGGGAAGCGATGCGCCGTGAACTCGGCCTCTCCGCGTCCGTACCGGTAATCATGGCGGGGTGCCCCCGACCCGCGGAAGAGGAGCAGGCCGTACTGGCAGCCTTCGCCCGCGTTCACGAACGACATCCCGAGGTTAAGCTGATCTGGGCGCCGCGGCATCTCCAGCGAATACCGCCGGCGGAGAAGATGCTCACGTCGGCGGGAATGCGGATCGCCCACCGGACGCGTTTGGGCGGTGCGGAGAACGCGAGCGGTGCGGAGAACGCGAGCGGCCCGGACAACGCGAGCGGCCCGGACAGCCCCGGTAGCCATGGCGGGACAGGCCGCGAGGGCGGTGCACACAGCCCCGGTAGCCATGGCGGGACAGGCGGCGAAGGCGGTGCGGACTCCGGACAGTACGATGTGGTCATTCTCGACACTATGGGCGAACTCGCGGCCATGTACGCCGCCGCGGACATGGCCTTCGTCGGGGCCACGCTGGTTCCGCTTGGAGGACACAACCTGCTGGAGCCCGCTGCCTGCTCCATTCCAGTCCTGTTTGGGCCCCATACGGAGAACGTCCGTGCAAGCGCCGCCGCCCTGCTGCGGACCGGCGGAGGCATGGTCGTTCACGACGGCGACGAGCTTGCGCGTCAATGGCTCGAATTGCTGGAAGACCCGCGGAAGCGCGCGCAGATGGGTGCGGCCGCCGGTCAGGCCGTAGGCGAGCGTGCGAAGGCCGTGGACCGTACCCTGGACCTGATCGACCGGTGGATCCTTGACCCTGATCTTCGCGGGTCGGGGCTGTCAAGCTACTCGTCTCGCTACTCGCCGCGTCACCCGGCGCGCTTCCCGTCGAGTCACCCGCCGCACTTCCCGATGCGTCACCCGGCGCGCTTCCCGCATGGCACCCCGTTCATCACCCGGTTGATGGATCCTGGTGAGCGGACCCCGGCCATTCGTCTGCTACGTTGTGCGCTACTTCCACCGGCTCTGCTGATGAGTATGGGTGTAAGGCTCCGCAACGGGCTGTACGACAGGAAACTGCTGGTTTCCGACCGGCTTCCGGTCCCGGTGATCAGCGTCGGCGCACTGACCGCGGGCGGTGCGGGCAAGACGCCCGTCGTGCGATTCCTTGCCCGCCGACTCAGGGATGCCGGATACAGGCCCGCCGTCCTGAGCCGGGGTTACGGAAGGAACTCCCGCGCGACCCGGGCCGTTGCACCGGACGCCGTATGGCAGGACGTCGGCGACGAACCGGCCTTCCTGGCCTCGGTGCTTCCCGGCGTGCCGGTAATCGTCGGTCCGAGCCGTACCGCGTCGGGACGGCTGGCCATAGACCGGTACGGTGCGAACGTACTGCTGCTGGACGACGGATTCCAGCACCGGAGGACCGGCCGCCAGATTGACATCGTGGTACACGACGCGTCCGTTCGGTTGGGTCCGGTGCGTATGCTTCCGGCGGGTCCCTTCCGTGAACCGGTTTCCTCGCTCGGTCGGCTGCACGCACTGGTATTTACCCGGACGGACCAGACCGGTTCCGCTGCCGAAGACACAGCACGCATCCAGTCGCAGTTCCCCCACCTGGCCCTGATCGAAGCCGTCTACGACCCGGCGGGACTGCGACGCCTGTCGGACGACGGACCGCCACTAACGGACGGACGGGCGCTGCCATCGGACGGCCGGGCGCTGCCATCGGACGGCCGGGCCTTGCTGGATGAAGGCCGGACCTTGCCGGATGACGGCCGGACCTTGCTGGATGAAGGCCGGGCGCTGCCAATGGAATGGCTGGCCGGCCGCGACGTCCTTGTCCTCTGCGGTATCGCCAATCCCGCCTCCTTCGCCCGAACGGTCGCCGATGCCGGCGCAAACGTGACCCGGATCCTGGCGTATCCCGATCACCACCCCTTCACTCCATCTGAACTAGACCGGGCGGTCTCCCTGGCTGCAGCATCGAGTGCTGAATGCATCGTCACGACGGAAAAGGACGCCATCCGGATCCCGCCAGACCACGCCATCGTCAACCACCTGGCCGTCCTGGATATCGAACTCCGGTTGATCTCGGGTGAGAACGCGCTTGAAGAAACTCTTTCTACGCTGGACGAAGCGCGATGATCGGGGTATATTTTACAACCTGTTCATTCATATCACGGCGACCGACTTTTCATCCCTTCTGTATTCCCTTAAAGGCTTAAATGGCTGACTCGAACTGGATTGCCATCCTCGATTTCGGCGCGCAGTACACGCAGCTCATCGCGCGGCGCATCCGGGAAAGCCACGTCTACTGCGAAGTGCTGCCCTACGATACGCCTGCGTCCGAATTATTGACCCGCAACGTCGCCGGGATCGTCCTGTCCGGCGGTCCGGCCAGCGTGTACGGGGAGGACGCACCCCACCCGGATCCGGCCATATTCGAGACGGGCAAACCGATTCTCGGTATCTGCTACGGCCTGCAGCTGATGGGGCACTACCACGAAGGCGAGGTCGCCCACGCCGGGACCCGGGAATTCGGCAACGCGGGGATCCGGACGACGGGCGACACGCCGCTGTTCCGCAATCTGCCCGAACGGATGACGGTCTGGATGAGTCACGGCGACGAACTCAAGGCGCCGCCGCCGGAGTTCGACGTCATCGCCCGTTCCGACAATGGCCATATCGCCGCCGTCGAACTGGCCGATCGCCGGATCTACGGCGTGCAGTTCCACCCGGAAGTAGTGCACACGGTCCATGGCCGCGAGATCCTGGAGAACTTCGTTTTCTCCATATGCGGCTGCGAGGGCAACTGGACGCCACGGACCTTCATCGACGAGGCCCTGGCCTCAATCCGGGAGACCGTGGGCGAGCGCCGCGTGGCCTGCTTCGCAAGCGGAGGCGTGGACTCCTCGGTCGTGGCGGCGCTCATCGGACGGGCCATCGGAGACCGCCTGACCTGCGTATTCGTGGACACAGGCATGCTTCGGAAGGACGAGGCGAAACAGGTGGAAGAGACCTACCGCCGGACCATCAATGCCCGCTTCCGCTTCGTGGACGCCTCGGACAGGTTCCTCGACCGGCTGAAAGGCGTGGAAGAACCGGAACAGAAGCGCAAGATCATCGGCGACGAGTTCATCCGGGTGCTCGAAAGCGAACTGACCTCGCTGCGCGGCGTCCGCATCCTGGCCCAGGGCACGCTCTACCCCGACGTGATCGAAAGCGCCTCGGTGAAGGGTCCGGCCAGCGTCATCAAGACCCATCACAACGTGGGCGGTTTGCCGGACGACCTTGAACTGGAATTACTGGAACCGGTTCGCAGTCTCTTCAAGGACGAAGTGCGCACCGTAGGCCGGGAGCTTGGCCTGCCGGACGAGATCATCGACCGGCATCCCTTCCCGGGACCGGGCCTGGGCATACGCGTCCTGGGGGAAGTGACCCGGGAACGGGTGGCCATGCTGCAGGACGCGGACAAGATCTTCATCGACGAACTGCGCGCGGCCGACCTGTACAACGAGGTGTCCCAGGCGCTGGCCGTGCTGCTTCCCGTCAAGACCGTCGGCGTGATGGGCGACGCCCGCACTTACGAGCGCGTCATCGCCCTGCGGGCGGTGACCACGCTGGACTTCATGACGGCCGACTGGGCGCGCCTGCCCACCGACTTCCTGGCGCACGTGTCGAACCGCATCATCAACGAAGTAAGGGGCATAAACCGCGTGGTCTACGACCTCAGTTCCAAGCCGCCCGGCACCATCGAATGGGAATGATCCCTCGGCCGACGACGCCCCGCACCTGAAGACATCAGATCACACACAAGCCCGCGCAAAAGCGGGCTTTTTGTTTTTAGCCTGCACCTGCCTGCACTGACGAGCATTCACAAGCAGCCTTTAACAGAAAATCTAATCTTGGGCTTGACAACGTACACGTCATGCGATACTTTTACGTTATGTTATAACATATCAAACATTGGCCAGCAACAACCCGCTTGGCACGAGTGAAAGCGGTGGTGATGACCTCAGCATTCAGTTTGCTTAAAAGGTGACTTTTCGATGCGTATGATGCGAGTTAGTTGCAACGTGGCGGTCTTTCTCGCATGGCTTTGTGCCGTCGCTATCTCGGCGGATCTCCAAGCGACAACGATGCTGCCGGGCGAACCAATCGACGCCGAACAGTCCGGGGAGGATAGTCACGCCGACACCTGGCAGGCGGTTGCGATCCTGGATCAAACGGCGACCTGGGTCTGGGCAAAGCAGCACGAGTTTCTCATGCTACTAACGCAGGAGCTGGGTTCGTTGCGTGGCCAGAATAGCGTCGGCTGGGCTCTGGTGCTGATGAGCTTTCTTTATGGCGTCTTGCATGCCGCAGGGCCCGGGCATGGGAAGGTCGTGTTGACGACCTACTTGTTGACCCACCGAAGCCGGCTTAATCTCGGCATCGCCATGGGCACCGCAGCTGCGTTTATGCAGGGCGTGACGGCGCTGTTACTGATTTACGTCCCAATTGGTCTGGCTGGTTGGCTGCCGTTGGAGACAGAAACCGCATCATTGTGGGCTACGCGAGTCAGCTTCGCCATGCTGGCCATAGTCGGACTCTACTTGCTGGTACGTGCCGTACGCGCCTTGTCCGAAAGTGTTCGCCAGTTGCGGCGCGAAACCGGCGAAGTCCGTCACGACCATGCCGAACATGGGGACGGGGCAGGTTGCGGATGCCAACATCTGCCCAGCGCTGCCGAGATCGATACAAGCGGCAGCCGGCGCGCGGCGGCCGGCGTGGTTCTGGCCATTGGACTGCGCCCGTGCAGTGGAGCGGTGTTTGTGCTGATCTTTGCCGCCGTGATGGGATTGATCTGGCATGGCGTGCTTTCCGTAATCGCCATGTCCACAGGAACCGCGATTACCATTGTTATCCTGGCCGTTATCGCAACGAAGGCGCGAGAACTCGCGAGTGAGCTGGTCGCTCGCCGGTCACCGCTGTGGCCGCTCGCGACCGCTGGCCTGGGCGTGCTAGGCGGCGCATTCCTGCTGCTCATGGCGCTGTGGGCGCTGAATGCGTCGTTTGTACTGAATCAGATAGTTGACTTGTAAACGTTGGGCGGCGGCATAGACGGCGGGCGGCGACACGGACGGCGGGCCGCACCTTGAACAGTGGGCCGCACACGGCGGGCGGCGACACGGACGGCGGGCCGCACCTTGAACGGCGGGCCGCGCCTCGATTGTTTGTGCGGATTATATGTTGCAACCAATGAACAAAATCAGATTCTCTCCCCTGAGGGCCGGCATCGGAGCGCGTCTCGCACTTGCCGGAGGCGCCGCCGGTCTGTTGTGGTTCGCGGTCGTCTGGGCCCTGCTATGAGCACGACACCTGCTATGAGCACGACACCTGCTATGAGTACAACACCTGCTATGAGCACGACACCTGCTATGAGTACGACAATAAACGGTACGATCTTGCATTTCGTTAACCTGACCCTCGGATACGACCGCCACCCCGCGGTCCATCATCTCGATTACGCCATTCGTGCCGGTGCCCTGGTGGCCGTGGTGGGACCGAACGGCGCCGGAAAGTCGACGCTGCTCAAAGGAACCGTCGGCAGTCTGGCGCCTCTCGGTGGCGAGATCAGGTTGACGGGGATTGAAACCTCTGAAATTGCATACCTCCCTCAGCAGTCCGAAATCGATCGAAGTTTTCCGATCTCGGTCTTCGACATGGTGGCCATGGGACTGTGGCGAAAGACCGGGGCTTTCCGCCGATTAGGAAGGAAGGGATGCCGGAAGATTGGCGAAGCCCTGGATATCGTGGGCCTGGGTGGTTTCGAGCGGCGTCCCATCGGCACCCTCTCAGGAGGGCAAATGCAACGTGCCCTGTTCGCCCGACTGCTCCTCCAGGATGCCCAGCTGATTCTTCTGGACGAGCCGTTCACGTCCATCGATTCGGCGACCGTGCGTGATCTCAAGGGACTCATTCGCCGCTGGCACAGGGAGCGGCGGACGGTAGTCGCCGTCTTGCACGACCTGGATCAGGTTCGGATGGATTTCCCGGAGACCCTTCTGCTGGCCCGCGAACAGATCGCCTCCGGACCGACGGAGCACGTCCTTTCTCCAGCGAATCTGGATCAAGCGCGCCGGCTTACCGAGGCCTTCGATGAAGGAGCGGCCGTATGTGTGAGATGATCGCCACGCCTTCCCCTCTTCCGGTGGAGGGCCCGTAATGTACGATGCCGTTATCGCCCCTTTCGTCGAATTCGGATTCATGCGCCGGGCCCTTGTCGGGTGCCTTGCCCTTTCAATGGGGGCGACTCCCATCGGGGTGTTCCTGACCTTGCGGCGGATGAGTCTGACAGGGGATGCCATGGCGCACGCTATCCTGCCCGGCGCGGCGCTCGGATACCTCGTGGCCGGGCTGTCGCTTGGCGCCATGACACTCGGCGGAGTGATCGCAGGGGTGACTGTGGCTTTGCTCTCCGGACTGGTAGCCCGAACCACCGTGGCCCGCGAGGATTCCAGCCTGGCCGCATTCTACCTGATTTCCCTCGCTGTCGGGGTCGTGATCGTCTCGACGCGGGGAAGCAGTGTAGACCTGTTGCACATCCTCTTCGGGACGGTGCTCGCCCTGAACGACGCGGCCATATTCCTGGTCGCGGGAATCGCCTCGGTCACCCTGTTGGGGCTCGCCATCATCTACCGTCCATTGGTGATGGAGTGTTTCGACCCGGGTTTCCTTCGCTCGGTCAGTCCCTTGAGTCCGGTGGCCCATTACGGCTTTCTCGTCCTGGCGGTCCTCAACCTGGTGGGCGGGTTCCATGCGCTGGGGACCCTGATGGCGGTGGGAATCATGATCCTTCCAGCGGCCGCCGCACGGTTTTGGACGCGCGACGTCACGCCCCTGCTGGCTATCGGCATGCTAGCGGCCTTCCTGGGCGGGTTTGTCGGCCTGTTGTTGTCCTATCACGCCAGCCTGCCATCCGGTCCCGCCATCATCCTGACGACGGGCGCGTTCTATCTGTTTTCGCTGTCCTTCGGATCTGACGGCGTAATCATGACGCGCCTCAGGCCCCGCCATCACCTTGAAGCATGATTCCAGGACCGAACCAATGAATACGCCCATGAAATCCACTCGTTTCATCCTGTCTTTCGTCCTCGCCGCGGGAATGATTGCCGCGTCCGGGTCGGTGACCGCCCGGGCATACTCCCCCATCGACGTCGTCGCCACCTTCAGCATCCTGGGTGATATGGTTCGGCAGGTAGGCGGGGACCGGGTGCGCGTCACTACCCTCGTCGGCCCCGACAGTGACGCCCATGTCTATCGCCCGACGCCGGCGGACGCCCGGGCCGTCGCCGGGACCAGGCTGCTGGTCATCAATGGATTGGGTTTTGAGGGCTGGATAGACCGCCTGACGGAGGCATCTGGCTACAAGGGGAGAACCGTAACGGCGACCGCCGGCGTTGAACCCCGCAGGATGGCGGATCACGACCAGGGCGCGATCGATCCCCATGCCTGGCAGAGCCTGGCCAATGCCCGGATCTATGTCCGCAACATCGCCGAAGGCCTGTCCGCGATCGACCCTGACGGGGCCGATATCTATCGCGGCAACGCGGCGCGCTACCTGGAGGAGATCGACGCGGTCGAGGCCCAGGTCCGCGCGACGATCGATTCGCTGCCGTTCGAACGGCGCAAGGTAGTCACATCCCATGACGCTTTCGGCTATCTATCGGCAGTCTACGGCATCGAGTTCCATACGCCTGTCGGTTTCAGCACAGAAGCGGAGGCGTCCGCGGGTGACGTCGCCAGACTGATTCGTCAGATAAAAAGGGAGAAGATTCCGGCCGTCTTCGTCGAGAACATCTCCGACCGCCGCCTGCTCAATCAGATTGTCCGGGAAACCGGAGCGCGGATCGGCGGCACGCTCTATTCCGACGCACTTTCGAAGGAGGACGGGCCAGCCGGCACCCATCTTTGCATGATGATGCACAACATTAGAACGCTGGCCGCCGCCTTGAGCGATTGATCGGGTTCGAAGACCGGGAGTCTATGTCTTGTCCCAAGAGTTGACGCAGTCCGTGATCGCAGCAGTGCGCAACCGGCCGCCGGGAGCAACTGGCCGCCGCATAGGGTGACGTGACAAGGAGTATCCCATGAATAACAATACGCTCTCCCAGGTACTCGATCGAGCCGAGGTACTGTGCCGTGAGCGCGGCGCGCGGCTGACCGATCAACGCAAGGCCGTGCTTCGGCTGCTGTGCGTATCCGAAAAACCGCTCAGTGCCTACGACCTATTGGATCACATGCGTGGCGTAGTCAGGAATCCCGCACCGCCGACGGTCTACAGGGCCTTGCATTTCCTGCTCGAGCAGGGCCTGGTGCACAAGCTGGAGAGCCTGAACGCATACGTGGGATGTGCGCATCCGGACCATCCGCACGCCAGCCAGTTCCTGATCTGCGATGACTGCGGCGAGGTGGCCGAGGTTGAAGACCCCAGTGTGGCCATGAGCCTGAAAGCGGCAGGCAATGAGATTGGATTCCGTACCAGGCGGCCGGTCGTCGAACTGCTGGGGACCTGTGCGCAGTGCGTATCAGAGAGAGACGATAAAGACTGAGATGAATCCTGTCCACCCTGAGCGTAAAGGAACTGAAGTGCCCCTGTCAGAGAGACTTCCCGTTACGGTCCTGTCCGGCTTTCTCGGCGCAGGCAAGACCACGCTGCTCAACAATATGCTCAACAACCGCGCGGGTAAGCGCGTCGCGGTCATTGTCAACGACATGAGCGAGGTTAATATCGACGCGGCGCTCGTTGAGCGCGGCGGTGCGGAACTCTCGAGGACCGAGGAAAAGCTGGTCGAGATGTCGAACGGCTGCATCTGCTGCACGCTGCG
>CAZZNP010000100.1:11235-13957 GCA_964655785.1 uncultured Gemmatimonadota bacterium | reverse complement strand
GCGCGTCCGTGCGAAGGCGCGTCCGAACCAGCGCGAAGGCGCGCGCGTCCGTGCGAAGGCGGCCTGGGGCATACACTAAGGAAAGCGCACCTGTGAGCAGCAAGGAATTCTTCGATCGCGTCGCCCAGGACTGGGACCAAATGCGCGAGGGGTATTTCTCCGACGACGTCAGAGTGGGCGCGTTGGCGGCCGCCGCGGTCGAAAAGGGCAGAATCGCAGCGGACATTGGCGCCGGCACGGGGTTTATTTCGCAGGGTCTGGTCCAGGCTGGACTGCGGGTCATCGCGGTCGATCAGTCCGAGGTGATCCTGAATGAAATGAAAAGGAAGTTCGACGGGCTCTCGACGATCGACTACCGCGTCGGAAACGCCCAGGAAATACCCGTCCCCGACGAATCGGTCGACTACACTTTCGCCAACATGTGTCTCCATCACGTCGAATCGCCGCCCGACGCCATCCGGGAAATGACGAGAATCCTGAAACCGGAAGGCAGACTGGTGATCACGGATGCGGACGAGCATGAATTCGAATTCCTGCGCGAAGAGCACCACGACCGCTGGCTGGGTTTCAAAAGAACCGATATCAGGAATTGGTTCGAGGCCGCGGGTTTGCGCGCCGTACTTGTCGAAAGCGTAGGCGCTTTATGCGAAGTGCAGTCCTTCTGCTGTGAAGATTTCGCCCGCATCGGGATTTTTGTGGCCTCGGGAGAGAAAGGCGCGGTGCGTTAGGAAGGCGCGGATCGCTTTAAACCACACTGCGCGGCGGATTCCCAGGTCGCGCCGACGACGGAACGGCAAACCATCATGCATCCTGCCATCGAACACATCCCCGTCTCCATTTGTGCCGATCACAAGACGCTGTCGAGCTCCGTCGCAAGGGAAATCGTCGCCTACGCCCAGGCGCGCGCCGAGGCGGGAAAGATGGCCGTGCTCGGGCTTTGTACGGGTTCCACGCCCATTGACGTGTATGGGGAACTGATCTCCCTTCACCGCGGCGGCATCAGTTTCGAGAACATCGTCACCTTCAATCTCGACGAGTATTACCCCATGTCGCGGCAGTCGACCCAGAGCTACCACCGCTACATGCAGGAGTATCTCTTCGACCACGTAAACATACCCGAAGACCAGATCCACATCCCCCTGGGCGACCTGGCGCCGGAGGAGATCGAGGACCACTGCGCCTGGTACGAGGACCGGATCCGCTCCGTGGGCGGCATCGGCATCCAGCTCCTGGGCATCGGGCGCACGGGACACATCGGGTTCAACGAGCCCGGTTCCCTGCCGAACACCCGTACGCGATTGATTCGCCTGGATGAGAGCACGCGCAAGGACGCCGCTTCCGATTTCTTCGGCGAGGACAACGTGCCCATCGAGGCGGTGACCATGGGCGTCGGCACCATCCTCGACGCGGAACGCATCATCCTCATGGCCACGGGCGAGCACAAGGCGCCCATCGTCCGCCAGGCGGTGGAGGGCGAGGTCAGTCCGCTCGTGGCGGCCAGTTACCTTCAGAACCACCCGAACACGACGGTCTTCATCGATCCGCCCGCGTCCTGCGAGCTGACCCGGGTGAAGCGGCCCTGGCTGAACAACCACACGGTGGAATGGTCCGACCAGCTTTCGCAACGGGCCGTGCTCTGGCTGTGTGAGCAGGCGGAGAAGCCGGTACTCCACCTGCAGCGACGGGACTACAACGCACACGACCTGTATTCGCTGGTCGATACCGTCCCCTCGGTCGACGAACTCAACCGGATGACTTTCGACGCGGTCCGCGCCAAGATCTACGGCCGCGAAGACATTTTCACCAACAAGCGCTGCGTCTGCTTTTCGCCCCATCCGGACGACGACGTCATCTCCATGGGCGGCACGCTTTACAGGTTGTCCGGCGCCGGGAACGACATCACCATCGCCTACATGACCAGCGGCAACATCGCCGTATTCGACGAGGACGTGAAACGACTCATCGATTTTATCGGCCTGACCTTCCGTGACCTGGGATGCACCAACGAGAAGTTCGACGGCATCGTGGAAAAGGTGAGTTCCTTTATCGAGACGAAGCAGCCAGGGCAGGTGGACACTCCGGAGGTCCAGATCATCAAGACCAACATCCGCCGGTCCGAGGCTATCGCGGCGGCGGCGACGCTGAACATCCCGCCGGAAAAAACCCGGTTTCTGGACCTGCCCTTCTACAAGACCGGCCAGGTGAAGAAGAACCCCGTCGGCGAAGAGGACGTGCGTATCGTCCTCGATGTCCTGAACGACGTCCGTCCCGACATCGTCTTCGTCGCCGGAGACCTCTCCGACCCGCACGGAACCCACCGGATATGCAAGGAGGTCATCGACCAGGCCCTTTCCGTCTACGACAGGACGGAACCGGACGTCTGGCTCTACCGGGGCGCCTGGCAGGAGTGGGAAGTGGACGAGGCGGATGTGTTCATCCCCCTTTCGTACGAAGATCTCCAGCGCAAGATCCAGGCTATCTTCCGGCACGAGTCCCAGAAGGACACCGCCATGTTCCCCGGCGCCTACGACGACCGGGAGTTCTGGGAGCGGGTGCAGGACCGGAACACCCACACGGCCCGGCGTCTCGACAAGCTGGGTTTCCCCCAGTACTACGCCATGGAAGCCTTCGTCCTCGAGCGCGGCGGGGCGTGACAAAACCGCGAGCGCGCCGGCTGTTGATCGTCGAACCGGTCTGCGAGGGGCGCTCAACCCTCGTCGTT
>CAZZNP010000100.1:5543-11135 GCA_964655785.1 uncultured Gemmatimonadota bacterium | reverse complement strand
GGCACCGCGCCGGAGTCGCGACGGCTCCATATACTGCACGTACTGCACGA
The DNA here is from genome assembly GCA_964655785.1 of uncultured Gemmatimonadota bacterium. Classification (GTDB taxonomy): domain Bacteria; phylum JAAXHH01; class JAAXHH01; order JAAXHH01; family JAAXHH01; genus JAAXHH01. Next base: position 11,085 of record CAZZNP010000100.1, on the reverse strand, counting down.
TTTGCGCGGCGCTATACGGATACGGCACCGCGCCGGAGTCGCGACGGCTCCATATACTGCACGTATTGCACGATTTGCGCGGCGCTTTACGGATAGCGATTTATCTGGATGTCGAATCATCGCCTTGGAATCCAGGACCATCGGAGGCACATGTGCGCATAGCGGTATTCGGTACGGGCGGCGTAGGCGGCTATTACGGGGGAAGGCTCGCGGAAGCCGGTGAAGAAGTCGTATTCATCGCGCGCGGCGCACACCTGGAAGCCCTGCAACGGAACGGTCTTCGCGTGGAAAGCACGAAGGGCGACTTCACGCTGCCTTCGGTCGAAGCGACGGGCGATCCTCGCGAAGCAGGCGACGTGGACGTCGTCATGCTCTGCGTCAAATGCTGGCAGGTGCCCGACGCCATGGAAGGACTCCGCGTCCTGCTCGGTCCGGACACCTTCATTCTGCCCATGGAAAACGGCGTGGAGACCCCGGAGCAACTGGCCGGCGAATTCGGCTGGCGCCACGTGGTGGGCGGCGTATGCGGCATCGTTTCCTTCATCGCCGAACCCGGACTCATTCGCCACGTCGCCTACGAGCCCTTCGTCAATTTCGGCGAATGGGACCATAGTTCCAGCGAACGGGTCGACCGGCTGCGCGCGGCCTTCGAACGCACGAAGGGTCTGATCGCCGATACACCGGTCGATATCCAGGCCGCCATGTGGCGCAAGTACATCCTGATCGCCTCGTGGAGCGGGGTCGGAGGGATTACCCGGGCGCCGATCGGCGTCGTCCGCAGCGAGCCCGGCACACGCCGGATTCTCGAGACGGCCATGGAAGAAATCCACCAGGTGGCCACCGCCAAAGGCGTCAACCTGCCGGACGACATCGTGGCGCAGACCATCGGCATCCTGGACAGCGTCGAATACGGCGGCACCGCCTCCATGCAGCGGGACATCATGGACGGACGGTTCTCTGAGCTGGAGGCGCAGACCGGCGCGCTGGTCCGCATGGGCGAAGAAGCCGGGATACCGACACCGGTAAACACCCTCATCTATCACGCCCTGCGGCCGATGGAACTCCGCGTCCGCGGCAAGGTGTCCTTCGAAGCGTCCTGAGAGACGGCGGATACACACAGGCCTGAGAGACGGCAGATTCACACAGGCCTGAGAGACGGCGGATATACAGGTGGTGGAGGCCGAATGAAGTCCTTTCTCGAACGCATTGCCGAAGAGCGGCCGCTCCTCTACGACGGAGGCTTCGGCACCGAGCTCTTCTTTCGGGGCATCGAACTGGCAAACAGCACCCTGGCCAACGAGTCGTACCCCGATATTGTCAGGGACATCCACTACGATTATATTGAAGCAGGCGCCGAAGCGATCGGCACGAACACGTTCGTGGCGTCGTTTCCCCATCTCGAAATGGCCGGGAAGGACGCCTCGGAGTCCGACGGACTGATCCGGCTTGCCGTGGAACACGCCAGGGCTGCCATTGCGAAAAGCGGGGGCGACGTATACCTCGCCGGGTCCATCGGTCCACTGCCGGGCGCCATCGAAGCGGACAGCGGCGACACGGAGTTCGGCATCGCGAACAGCATCGCCCGGGACGCCCACGAGCGCGTGGGAACCACCCTGGCCGAGGGCGGCGTGGATTTCTTCTGCGTCGAGACCATGTTCTCCGCCAACGAGGCGGCCCTGGCCATTGATGTCCTTAGGCAGTTCGGGTTGCCCATCGCCGTGAACCAGACGTACAAGTACACGAAGGACCGCGCAAGCGGCGAGGTCATCTACAAGACCGACTGGGGCCATTCGGCGACCGATCTTCTGGAAATCCTGGCGGGCGGCGCGCAGTCCGATGGACGGAACCTGCTGGAGCACGTGCATATCGTCGGCCTGAACTGCGGCGCGGAATCCCGGCGCGACGAGCACACGGGAATGCCCTACGCCATTAGCGGCATCGGCCAGCTCAGGCGCGCCATGGAGGCCAGGCCGGAGACGCCGAAACGCATGATGGCCTACCCGAACGCGGGCAAGGCCATGCTGGACGATCAGCACCGGACCTACTACGCGAACACCCCGGACGAGATGGCCGCCTACGTGCCCGAACTCCTCGAGGCCGGCGCCTACTTCATCGGAGGGTGCTGCGGTACGGGCGTGGCCCACATCCGGGCATTCCGCGAGGCGATGGACAGAGCGGCATGACGACGTACCAGGTACTTTACTGGCGCGGTATTCCGGCGCAGGTGCGGGTCTTCGGCGGACGCCGGCCCCTTTCGCGCCAGATGCCCGACTGGTTCCAGCAGGAGATCGACCGGGTGGCCATGCGGGACGGTCTTACCGGCACCGACGCCTATCTGGATGAATGGAACTGGTCCGAGAAGAAGGAATGGACCGGCGAGGAGGAAGAGGCTGAAGAGGTGGCTAACGCCGTGCTGAAACATCTTGAAGACGGGTACAACAAGGCATAGGCCGGCGAAGCCAACCGACCGTAAGACTCGCGGTCCGGAACGTAGAAGCGATGGCACCGGCCGCAGACGGTGAAGCGACAACACCGGCCGCAGACCATAAAGCGGATGGCACCGGCCGCAGACGGTTAAGCGACAACATCGGCCACGGACCGGAACGTAAGGCGACAACACCGACCACAAACGGTCATGAACGGGAACTCCCATTGAGTCAGACAACGGACATAGGCAGCCGCATCGAACTGGTACCACTGGATGCCCACTTCGGCGACATTTCGATCGGCCTGTACCGGCAGCAGGATGCCGGGCGCCCGGTCTACCGGGTTCACACTTACAGCCGCCGGCCCGGCGTCGATGACCGGATCGCCTTCGTCGTAAAGGCCATGGAAGTACTGGGCGGAATGGAGCGGAACCCCGATGGCCGCCTGCGGTTCCCCTGCGGCTGGGACCACAATCTGGCGGTCAAGCGCGTGTTCCTCGAAGCCTGCAAACTGGACCCTTCCGGCCCGGTCGAGCCTCGTCCCCTGGAAATCCTCGACAAGAAATCCGGCCTGAAGATCAAGGTGCTGAGTGAGGGCGACGGTGTCTACCGGGTCACGGCCCACGGTGAGGGCAAGGATCCGGAACGGCGTATCTCCTTCATCGCGGGCGGGCTGATGAAACTGGCCGAGATCGATGCGGTCGACGGCACGTCGGACCGGGTGGTTTTCCCCTGCGGGTATGTTCACGACGCGCTGATCGGCCTTTTGCTGGTCCGCGCGCCGAACGTCCGGGCCGTGCTCCGCGAACAGGAGGCGGTCGCGAGCCGGGGCGTACTGGCCGCACCAAGCCAGCAGGATCGATGACCGTTCCCAGGCGCGGGCCGGGGTGTCCTGGCGGCGCCGAGCCAGCAGGATCGATGACACATCCCAGGCGCAAGACCGGAATGAACGCGCCGTCGACAAGGAGGCAGCCATGGAATCGAGCGACGTCAAACCGATGAAGGGCAGGGACCGGGTACTGGCCGCGCTGCGTGGCGAGCCCGTGGACCGCACGCCTGTATGCAATCCGACGTCCGTCGCCACGGTGGAACTGATGGACCTCGTCGACGCCCCCTTCCCGGACGCAAACCGGGACCCGGAACTGATGGCCCGTCTCGCGGCCACGGGATACACCGAACTGGGTTTCGACACCATCATGCCGGTCTTCACCATCATCCAGGAATCTTCCGCGCTGGGGTGCGATATCCAGTGGGAACAGAAGGACAACTGGCCCACGGTAAGGATGAACAATCCCATCTGGGAGGACGTCGACGACATCAGGATTCCGTCTGATTTCCTGACGCACCGGGATACGAAGTGCGTCCTCGACGCCATCACCAGGCTCAAGAAGGAATACGGCGACGAGGTCGCGATCATCGGGAAGACCATGGGACCGTGGTCCCTGGGCTACCATTGCTTCGGCGTGGAGCCCTTCCTGCTCACGTCTCTCGACGACCCGGGCAAGACCCATCTCGCCCTCGACCGGATGAAGGAAATCACGGTGGAGTTCGGCCGCGCGCAGATCGAGGCCGGGGCGGACGCCCTGACTCTGCCCGACCATGCCACCGGCGACCTGGTGAGCGGCGAATACTACCGGCGTTTCCTGCGGGACCTTCACATCGAAATGGTGGAACGGATTCCCATCCCGCTGATCATGCATATCTGCGGGCGAACCGTGGACCGCATGGGCTACATCGCTGAAACGGGCTTCGCCGCCTTCCACTTCGATTCGAAGAACAAGCCCCTGGAATCCATGGAAGCCGTGGACGGCCAGATATCCCTCGTGGGCAACATCAACAACCCCGAGACCCTGTTCGCGCGGGGTCCCGACGAAGTGGGGCAGGAAGTCTGCCAGAACCTGGATCACGGCATCCACATGGTGGGACCGGAATGCGCGGTTCCCCTCCAGGCTTCCATCGAGAACCTGAAGGCGATCCCCGAGGCGGTTAAGGACTGGCACCGCACCCACACGCCCAACGGGACGGGGTAAGGCGATTCACAGGTAACGGGACGGGATAAGGCGATTCACAGGTAACCGGACGGGGTGAGGCGAATCACGGGTAACCGGACGGGGTAAGGCGAATCACAGGTAACGGGACGGGGTGAGGCGAATCACAGGTAACGTTCCGCGCGACGAGACGGACTGCGGGACCGGCCGGTCCCCGCGGCGAGACAGCAGGATCGGCATTAACCAGCGAGGACCGGGTAGTAACGCATGGCAGAACTAAACGATATAGCCAACGACTTCCTGAAAGACGAAATAGAAGAGTTCATCGAGCGCCCAGCTGAACGGACGCGGATCATTGACGCTTTCGCGCGGGCGACGCCCGACATGCAGGAGATCTCCGCGGCCCTCATCGACGGGGACAACGGGACGGTCGACACGCTGACCCGCAAGGCGCTGGACGAGGGCATCGAAGCGCTGGAGGTGATGGACGACGGCCTGATCGCCGGCATGAGCGTCGTGGGCATCAAGTTCCGGGAGAACTTCATCTTCGTCCCGGAGGTGCTCGCCTGCGCCCGGGCCATGAAGGCCGGAATGGCGCATATCGAGCCCATTCTCTCCGCCTCCGGAATCGAACCCGTCGGCACGGTGGTCATGGGCACGGTCAAGGGCGACCTGCACGACATCGGAAAAAACCTCTGCAACATGATGCTGCGCGGCGCCGGGTTCGTGGTCCATGACCTCGGCGTGGACACTTCAGAGGACGAATTCATGGACGCGGTGGAGGAACACGAGGCGCCCCTGCTGGGCATGTCGGCCCTGCTCACCACGACCATGCCCAACATGGGCAAGACCATCGATGCCTTCATCGACAACGACATGCGCGAGGACGTCAAGATCATGGTAGGCGGCGCGTCGGTCACCCAGGAGTTTGCCGACGACATGGGCGCCGACGGCACCGCCGAAGACGCGGTGGGATGCGTGGAACTGGCCCAGCGTCTCCTCGTGGAACTTAAGCAGGAACAGGAAGCCTGATAAGCCGGGCAAAGCGTGCCACCACCGACGAGCGGCCGGTCAAAGCGTGTAACCACCGATGAGCTGGCCGGTCAAAGCGTGTAACCACCGATGAGC
>CAZZNP010000100.1:0-5443 GCA_964655785.1 uncultured Gemmatimonadota bacterium | reverse complement strand
AAAGCGTGTAACCACCGATGAGCTGGCCGGTCAAAGCGTGTAACCACCGATGAGCTGGCCGGTCAAAGCGTGTCACCACCGACGAGCGGCCGAGGCGGTCGACTGATAAAGATGCGGACCGACCGTCGCCGTCGCTCAATGCTCTAGCCAGGCGGCCTCCTTCACAAGCTACCCCATGAAAAAGATCGACAAGGCGGCGTACCAGGAACGCCTGGACCGCATCACGGCCATTTTCAAGGACATGATGGCCCACGCGACCGAACAGGCTACCTACCGCTGCCCCTACAAGAACCGTTTCGACGAATGCACGGCCCGATTCGGGTGCCGCAACCAGCGCAAGCCGCGCGAAGAAGGCGGACTGCTCATGTGCGGCGGCGACGACAAACTCGACTACCGCAGCGCGTGGGAGACGGAAGAAGCGCCGCGCGAACGTACGGAACCTGGAAACGCCGGGCGGAGCGCGGCCGAGACGACCGGGCGGAGCGCGGCCGAGACGACCGGGCGGAAGACGGTCGGTCGACCGGCGGCCACAAACATCCCTGTGCCGGATGATCAGCAAGGTTCGCGGCAAGGAGACGCCGCGGAATCGGGATCGGTTTCCGACGGTTCGACCACCCAGCCTTCAGTCATCGGTAGATCCATCTTCGACTACGCAGACGATCTCGCCGTGCAGGTGCCCACCTCGTGTTTCCGCAATGGCATCTGCCACGAGTGCATCGTGGAAATCCGGCAGGGTATGGAAGGGCTCGTTCCCCGGACCAAGCCGGAGTCCTTCTTGCGGGAGAACTACCGGCTCGCTTGCCAGGCGCGCGTGATCGATCCCCATGTGGACATCGCCTTCGCGCCTTTGCGCCGCACGCCCAAGATCCTGACCGTAACCGAAGAAAAGGAAACGCCGCTCGATCCCATGGTCACCCTGCGGGGAGACGACGTCTTTTATGACGGCGAGCAGGTCGACCGGTACCGCGGGCATATTTACGGACTCGCGATCGATCTGGGCACGACGACGGTGGTCATGGACTTCGTGGACCTCGAGACCGGCCGGAGCGTCCATGTCTGTTCCTTCGAGAACCCCCAGCGTTTCGGCGGCAGCGACGTGATGCACCGCATCTCCTACGACGGCGCGTTCGAGGACGAACTCTGGAACGCCATCATCAACGCCGTGAACCACGAGATCATGGACTGGTGCGAGCGGACGGAAACCGCGCGGCAGGAAATCTACGAAATCGTCGTGGCGGGCAACTCCACCATGCGGGACCTCTTCTTCCGGCTCGACGTGCAGAGCATCGGGCAAAAACCCTACAAGTCCCAGGTCGAGAACGAGTATCTCGCGGGCGAGCGGGAGACCACGGCACTGACCATCGGCACCCGCCGCCTCGGCCTCCGGGCCAATCCGAAGGCAAAGGTCTACGGCCTGCCCCTCATCGCCAGCCACGTGGGCGGCGACGTGGCAGCCGACCTGGCCACCGTCGAACTGGCGTCACAACCCGGTATATCCATGCTGGTGGACGTGGGCACAAACACCGAGGTGGTCGTGGCGGGAAGCGGTCGCATGGTCACGGCTTCCTGCCCCGTCGGTCCGGCCTTCGAAGGCGGCGGCATCCAGTACGGCATGCCCGGCTACGAAGGAGCCATCGAAACGCTCAAGTGGGAAGACGGGGAGTTCGGCTGGAGCACCATCGGCGATGCCCCGCCCCAGGGCATCTGCGGCTCAGGCCTGATCGACCTCCTGGCCGAATTGCGCCGACACGAAATGATGAGTCCGAAGGGGGTCTTTTCCGACCGGAAGCAGTTCGAAGTGTCCGTCGTGCCCGGGTCCGGGATCACCCTTTCCCGCCAGGATGCCAGCAACCTGGCCCAGGCCAAGGCCGCCAACTACTGCGGACAGTACATCGTGCTCCGTACGTTCGGCGTAGCCCCCGGCGACGTGGACCGCCTCTTCCTTGCCGGGGGATTCGCCAACTACGTGGACGTGCGAAACGCCATCGACATCGGGTTCCTGGCCCCCGTTCCCGAGGACCGCATCGTCAAGGTCGGCAACGCCGCCGTCCAGGGCGCCCGGGAGATCCTCCTGTCCCGCTCGCGCCGCAGCGAGATGGAAGCGCTGGTTAAAAACATCGAGCACATCGAGCTCGAGACCACCCCCGACTTCTTCGAAGTCTTCGTCGAAGCCTGCCAGTTCAAGCCCATGCCCGGGGTGCTGGTGTAGGGGTTTCACAAGTAGCCTGAAGTCTGTTGAATGCAAAGACCTAAAAAATCAGACGTACGAAAAACCAAATAAGGGTATTGAAAGTATGATGAAATTACAATATAAACCAATACATTGACGTTTAAGACTTTAATCAGTAATTTAGACATTGACGTTCCAACATGTAGGTATATTCCTCGCCAAGTAAATCAGGATTTAGCATCCAGCCAAATCCGATTCCATTTTGTAAATCGACTTTGATCAAGTCTGCGGAACTATACATCCGCAAGCATGAAATCGGAGTGTAAATCCTGCAATTAACCCACCTAAAATCTCACATTCATCAATCATGAATCTACTAGAAACAAAAAACAGGATAAATCACCTGATTTCGGTTCTCGTAACTGAAGTAAAGGGTGCTGCGGAGCTGGGTCAAACTGACATTAATGTGATTTCAGAAGACGTAATTAAACCTCTATTTGCTGAGGTCTATGATCTTAGAAATATTGGCAACTTGAATGAAACGGAACGGAGAAACTTCCCGGGTATTGATTTGGCCGATGATATCAAAAAGGTCGCCATTCAAGTAACTGCAACCCCGGATATTGGAAAAATAAAACATGCACTTAAAATGTTCATAAAATACGAGTTATATAAAAAATATACACGGCTGATAGTATTTGTATTAACCGAACGGCAGAATACATACCGTCAGTCATCATTTGAATCTATTATTGAAGGTAGATTTACTTTCGACCCCGAAAATGATGTTATCGATCATAGGAATGTGCTTAGGGCATTAGCCCATTTTCCAATTGAACGCTTGGATAAGGTACGCGACATTTTAGAAAGCAACATTGGCAGTGAACACCAGATAATTAAACTTAGCCCCGATGTACATCAGTCAGAAAAAGTACACCTAAATTTACTTCCACTAACATTTCCGAGCTATTTGTACATAGCTGAATTGGGCGATGACGATCAACACCCAAAGTCAGATAAAAGAATCGGACAAAGAAAACTGACCCGCGGTTATGTGAGGAGTGCACTTGCGGAGCACGGACTTAAGTTCGCAGTAGACTGGGTGTGTTTTAAAAACCAAATTGTCTCTTTTCACGATTTAGGTGACCCTCACCTTCCTCTGAATCATGTTACTAGCCTAGGTAGTGTCAGTAAAATCAGAACAGAGGAATTTTACGGTAAGAACGAAGACTACGAAAACAGATTTAAAGAGTTATTGGGGCGGTGTTTACAACAGAAACTGTTTCATAGGGGAGTCAAGTGGCAAAACACAGAAAAACTATACATTTTTGACGGGGTGGATGGGGAGTTGTCTCGGACCGAACAGTGGCAAGGTAAACGTGATAGTGAGCGTGAAGTTTACAATCGTGTGATGAAAAAGAACAACTCCAATGAGATATACCACTGTAAACACCTGGCATTTGGAACACGTTACATAGCTATCTCAGGTACATGGTATCTGATTATCAAGCCCGATTGGTATTTCAGCCGAGATGGTTACAATCCTTGGTCCTATGCATCTGAAAGAGTCGATTGGTTAAAAAAGCGTGAGAATAACTCCCAAGTTTTAAATCACCTTAGGTTTATAGTTTACTTTTTAAAACAAGAAAAGCCACTGGAACTCTTCAAGGAATCCCATCCTTATCGATTTCTTTCTTTTGGCAAGCTACTTGAATTTGATTCAACTCCATCACTTGACGATGACAGTTGGAATCCACCTCATCCAAAAGTAAATCAAGACTTTGGGCGTAAGCGCACAAAACAAGCAAGGCTACAATTCTGATGGAACTAAATCATATCGACGAGCCTCTTCTCGAGTTTGGTCAGGGAAACCATATTTGCCCCAAAATCGGTATAACGAAATATAGTGTTTACGATTCCAAATTCGACGCAAGACGCGAACGAATACTAGTTGGTGCGGTTGGAACAAGTGACACTCTATCTAAACTTAAGATGTGGCTGGATAGGTGTTCCAAATACATACGTCCACAGATCGATGTAAAACAACCCAATCTTTTCCCCGGGTTTTGTGGATTCAATCTAGAGTCTGGATTTAAAGCTAGCCTTGTTCTGAAGGATGAAATCACACGATCGCTCAATAACTCAGATATCAAGAATACCTTAGATATTGAGAATTGGAATGAAAGAGTTAATGAAGCGGTCAACCTTTACTATGAACATGTAAAATTCCTCGCTCAGAATCGTCCAGTTGATTTAATAGTTTGTGTCATTCCGACCAGTCTATATGACCAAATTTCAACGGAAAAACAAAACGCCATAGAAGAGACCATAGATGAAGAGCCCGAAGGGTGGATCGAGACGAATTTCAGAAGAGCTCTAAAGGCAAAAACTATGCATCTCGGTAAACCATTACAACTAATGAAAGAGGCCTCGCTAACTCCAGACTCAAAAGCACAGCAGGATGATGCCACTAAAGCATGGAATCTATGTACTGCATTGTACTACAAAGCGAATCAAACAATTCCGTGGAAGCTTGTTTCGAATGTAAACAGACCATCGATTTGTTTTGTGGGGATTGGTTTTTACCGAAGTCGAGATAGGAAAGTTCTAAACACAAGTTTAGCTCAGGTATTTGACGAATTGGGGAATGGTGTGATATTAAGGGGTACGCCTGTTGAGATAGACAAACATGACCGTAAGCCTCACCTGAACTCCGATCAGGCTTACACCTTACTAAGAAGAGCATTGAATGAATATGAAATTGCACTTAACAACTCACCCGGAAGATTAGTATTGCATAAATCATCGAATTTCACCGAAGACGAACTTGACGGATTCCGTCATGCAACAGTCGAAGCACGTGTGAATACTACTGATTTTGTTACGATACTCGATACAGACATTAGGTTATTTCGCAATGGTATTTACCCACCGTATAGAGGGTCACATATTGAGATTGATAGGAACACGCACTTACTGTACACCCGCGGCGCTGTTGAGCACTACAAAACATATCCAGGTCTATACATCCCTCAACCGTTAGAGATTCGAATAGTTGAATCAGATGAATCTCCTGGGGTTATATGTGGAGAAATACTAGGACTCACAAAAATGAACTGGAATAACACACAATTTGACGGTAAGTACCCAATAACGATTCACTGTGCGAGAACTGTAGGCAAAATTATGAAGTATATAGGCTCACATGAGCATCCCCAGTGTACTGCACCCTTGACCGGGACACAGAGTTAAGCTTCCTTCAGAACGAGGAGG
>CAZZNP010000099.1:8062-14445 GCA_964655785.1 uncultured Gemmatimonadota bacterium | reverse complement strand
GCGCGGGCGATGACCGAACCGTCCGCAAGCAACCTTCGGCCAAACTAGACGCGGCCGGCGCGGGCGACGCCCAAATCGCGGCCGATACAGGCGATGTAGAGATCGCGGCCGATACAGGCGATGTAGAGATCGCGGCCGGCGCGGGCGATGACCGAACCGTCCGCAAGCAACCTTCGGCCAAACTAGACGCGGCAGGCGCGGGCGATGACCGCCCGGTCATCGGAATCACGATGGGCGATCCGAATGGCGTGGGACCGGAGATCATCGCCAAGATCCTGTCGCAGCCGTGGGTCTACGAACTGTGCCGTCCGATGGTCATCGGGCACGATGAAGTTCTCCGCCGCGCCCTGCCGCTGGCAAGGTCCGGCGCTTCCACGGACCACGACGGCCTGGGACCCGGTCCGTGCCTCGACATCCATCCGATCGAGTGTCCCGGTGCAGGTCTGTATAGCTACGGCGTTGTGGACGTCATGAATGCCGCGGAAGTGGAAATCGATAAGCTGAACCCGGGGCAGGTGCAGTCTGAAGCCGGCCGACTTGCCGTGGAATCCGTCAAGCTGGCCGCCCGTCAGGCGATGGCGGGTGAAATCAGTGCCCTGGTCACCGCGCCGATGAACAAGGAAGCCATGGGACTGGCCGGATACGCCCATGCCGGGCACACCGAGTTGCTGGCCGACGTCACGGGAACGGCGAAATACCGGCTATCGCTGGCCTTCGACGATATCCTGGTCTCCCACGCGACGACCCACGTATCCCTTCGAGACGCCATAGACCTTCTATCCGAGGACGAGATTCTCGTCACCATCGACCTGGTCGGCAACGCACTGACCGGCATGGGCGTGGCGGCGCCGCGGATCGCCGTCTGCGGACTGAATCCCCACGCGGGAGAGGGCGGCCGCTTCGGAGACGAGGAAATCCGGATCATCGAACCCGCCCTGGAGAAGGCGCGCGGGAGATTCGTCGGCCGAGGTTGGCGCATTGCCGGTCCGCTCCCGCCCGATACCGTGTTCATGCGGGCCCGGAAGGGTGATTTCGACGGGATCATAGGCATGTACCACGACCAGGGACACATTCCGGTCAAGGCCATCGCCTTCGACCGCACGGTCAACGTGACCCTGGGTCTGCCGATCATACGAACCTCCGTGGATCACGGCACCGCCTTCGATATCGCGGGCAGGGGCGTTGCCGACGCGGGCAACCTGGGCGAAGCGCTTCGGATGGCCGTGCGACTGATCGGCGAAGGGTGGTCCATCGGAAACGGCACGGAAAGGGGATCCGCGTCATGAAAACGAAACTGCGACCAACGTGCAGATCCGGCAGGCGATATCCGGCCCTGCTGGCAGCCGTCTTCCTAACAGGTGCGGTCATGCTTCTCGCCGAAGCCGTCACCATGCCGCCACAGGACGAGGCACCGGTCTTCAACTCCATCGGAAAGCAGTTACCGCCCGACGCGGCGCCGCTCGAATACCAGTCCTACCGGTTCATGCGCGACGAACCCAGGAGCCTGGATGTCAGCGTCAACCTCTACGTGGGGCAGTGGAACGAATTCCTTTTCGAAACGCTGGTCGCAAAGGACGAAAACGGCGATCTCATCCCGGCCGCGGCGGATCGCTGGGAGGTCTCGCCCGACGGGAAGACATGGACCTTCTACCTGCGGAAAACGGGACGGTGGAGCGACGGCAGGCCCGTCACGGCCCACGACTTCGTATATACGTTTCGCAGGTCCCTGTCCTACGAGACGGCGAATCCATACGCCGCCTTCTACAGCGACATCGTGGGCGCGAATTCCTACAGCCAGACCCCGAACGCGGATCCGGCCTCGCTGGGCGTCAAGGCCGTCGACGACCATACGCTGACCTTCGAAACCACCCACCCGGCGCCCTACCTGGGCCTCATCCTTTCCGTCCCCACCTCCATGCCGGTGCCCCGATGGCAGGTGGAGAAGCACGGTCCGAAGTGGACCGAGGAAGGGAACTGCGTCTCCAATTCGAGCTATCGCTTGACGGAGTGGAAGCACGGCAGCCACATGAACTTCGAACTCAACCCCCACTACGACGGCCCCATCAAGGGCTACGTGGAGAAGATAAACCGGGTCTTCCGTCATCCGTCTACGGCCAACCTGCTCCCCTACGAAAATGACGAAGTGGGTTTTGCCGAGGTGCAGGCCAACGAGTTGATTCGCGTGCGTCGCGACGCCCGGCTGGGATCGGAACTCGTCTCCAACCCGACCGATGGTACGTGGTATATCTTCTTCAACACGCGTAAACCGCCCTTCAGCGATGCCAGGGTCCGCCGCGCCATCGCCCGGGCTATCGATCGCGAGACAATCTGCCGCGTAGTGCTACACGGCGCCGCCGTCCCCGCCTACTCCATGCTACCGGTTACGTTTGAAGCCCACGGCGACTACAAGGAGCTGCAGGATTTCGATCCCCCCGGGGCGCGTGAACTCCTCGCCGAGGCAGGGTATCCCGGCGGTCGCGGATTCCCGGTGACGGAGATGTGGCTCCGGCAGCCGAGACCGGATATCCGGATGGTCGCGGAAGTAATCCAGGGCATGCTGCGGGAGCACCTGGGCATCGGTATTACGTTTCGCAGCGCCGATTACCCGGTTTTCACCAATTACATGTTCAACTGGAACATCGATATGGGACTGGTGCCCTTCTTCGGGGACTACCGGGACCCCAAGAACATGCTGGACATGATCTGGCGACCCGGAACGCGTGGACGCAGCCGCCACGATTTCGAGCACGGGGAGTTCGAAAAGCTGCTGGACGCCGCAGACCAGGAAATCGATCCCGCAAAACGGACGGAGATCTTTCGCCGGGCCGAGCGTATACTGGTAGAGGAGTCGGCGGCCGCCTTTGTCTTCCATCCCATGGCCAATTCCCTGTTCAAGCCATGGCTCAGGGGACTCAAAACCAACCGATTCGGCGGTAAAACCGAGATCTTCACAGACCTCTATATCGGTGAGGATTTTCCCGGGGCGAGGTAGGGCTCAGGGGGCGGGACGGTGTCAGGCGGACGAATCGTCCCGCGGGGGACATTCGCCGCCTTCAGACGCCGCCGCTACTTCTTCTTATGCCTGTCGGCCCGCAAGCGTTTCTTGCGCTTGTGGGTAGCGATCTTCGACCGCTTGCGTTTCTTGCCACTGGGCACGTGGGTCTCCCTTTTTGTTAGTTTTCCTTCTGTACACGATCCTTCAAATGATCCGACGGTTTGAACACGGGCACTACGCACGGAGGGATCCTGATCCCCGTGCCGGTCTTCGGATTGCGGGCGACGCGCGCCTTCCTTTCCTTCACCTTGAAAATACCGAACCCGCGCAGTTCGATCTTCTCACCCCTGCCCAAAGCGGACGAGATGGAATCAAGCAGCGCGTTCAGCACTTCCGCGGTGTCCACCTTGGTCATCCCCGTGGACTGCGCGATTCGAGCCACGATATCAGCCTTAGTCATACCAGATCTCCTTGATCGTTGGTGTTGCGGCTTCAGCGATACCGGTATTCGACGATACCTGGCGCATACATGCCGGTCATCGTCTCCATGTTATCCATCAACATCTCGAAAAACGTCTTCGGCCGTTGCCGGACCACATCGGGCTTTCCCGAAATGCCGGCCATTTTACCGGCGAGGGCAATCGCGTCCTGGTAGGTACCCAGGCGGTCCACGAGCCCCAGGGGCAGCGCCTGGTTTCCGGTGTATATCCGGCCGTCCGCCAGCTCGACCACTTCTTCACGGGAAAGAGGCCGGTAACCGGCAACCGCCCCGACAAACTGGTCGTAAACGTCGTCGACCACGGACTGCACGATCCCGAATTCCGCGTCGGTCATGCTACGGCTGATCGAGCCTATGTCCTTGTGTCGGCCGCTTTTTATGACCTGCCAGTCGATGCCGATCTTCTCAAACAAGTCTTCCGCGCTCGGCGCGACAGTGATCACGCCGATGCTGCCTGTTATGGTACCCGGATTGGCCATGATGGAATCCGCCGCGCAGGCAATGTAGTAACCGCCCGATGCGGCTATACTGCCCATGGACGCCACGATGATCTTACCCGCTTTCCGGGTCTTGCGCAGTTCATCGAAGATTTCCTGTGTGGGAGCTACGGCGCCGCCGGGGCTGTCGATGCGTATCACGATGGCTCGTACGGATTCGTCCTCGCGGTACCTGATGATCTGCTTGACCGTGTCCTCGGCCCGGGTGATCGCGCCCCTGACTTCGACAACCGCAACCCGTCCGCCGCCCATGCCGGAGAACGAACGCTCACCGCTCAGCATGGGACCGGCGATCAGCAGAACCATGACGATGACGATGACCAGTACACCGCCGCCGAGCAGGCCGCCAATTATCCAGTCTGATTTTCGAGCCATGGCAACGCTCCGCTATCTTGCGCCACATGCGGATTTCGGTCCGATCCCGGACCATTTTAGACGTGATAATCCGTGACCAAAATATCACGTTACTTTAAGAATGTCAATGACTTTTTGGATTTCGGGCGCGGCGCGAAACGGCCTTGTGGACGATGGTGAGAAAGCGAGGAAAAAATGGATTCCGGGAGGGCATTCGAGGTGGGGAATCCGAGAACGAAATGAAGGGACGATCGCCGCCAATGAAGTGCAGAATCAGGGGTTCATCGCCGGAGGGTCGCCGCCAGTGAATTATGGAATCAGGAGGTCGTCGCCGGAGGGTCGCCGCCGGTGAAGTTATGGAAACAGGAGGTCGTCGCCGGAGGGTCGCCGCCAGTGAATTATGGAATCAGGAGGTCGGCGGCGGGAATATGGTTGTACAAAAACTAGGTATCGGACGGGTCGATGCGCAGCCGGTCCCCGGGGTGAATGGCGCCGCGCCTGTTCAGTCCGTTCGTCCTGCGTAGCGCGCTCACCGTCACGTTATGGGCTCTTGCGATCTCCCAGAGAGTGTCACCCGGCTTCACGGTGTAAATGATGGCGCCGGATGCCGACGCACCGCCTTCGCGGCGACTGGTCCCTGCTCCGGTCGCGGCAGTTTGAGCCGGCGAAGACGCACTGCCGGCTGCATCGCTGCGCGGCCGTGGAACGTAGATGGTCAGGCTGCGGCCGGCGATGATATCCCCCGGATTGTTCAGCTTGTTCCAGTCCTGCAGGTTCGCCATGGATACGCCGAATCTCCTCCCGATTCGTGCCAGCGTATCGCCCCGCCTGATTCTGTAGGTGATGGCGCGATGAGTCGCGGGATCGGGCGGCGGTATGTCCCTGGGCTTCCGATTTGCGATGGATCGGCCAGACGAACGAACTGAAGAGCCGAAAAGGGGTATGGCGAGCATCTGGCCAATCCGCAGCCGGTTCGGGCGGCGAATGTTGTTCTCGATGATGATATCCCTCGTACTCACGCCGAAACGGCGGGAAATACGCCCGAGGGTGTCGCCCCGGCGGACCTTGTAAAACGCCATGGAGGAGGGGTCCGGTCCGGGCGGTTCGATGCCGGCCCACGTGGTATAGGAGCGCTTCGTACCCAGCGGCACGTTGAGATCGAACCCGGGCACGGCCTTCCAGCGGCGCAGTTCCGGATTCAGTTCACGCAGTTTCTCTACCTGGATTTTCATGCCCGCTGCGACATCTTCCAGTACCAGGGCTCGCTGCACCGGGACCGATTCGTGGATCAGCGGGAGTCCTCCCAGGGGCTCGAATCCGTATCCCTCCGGTGACTTAGAGATAACGGCCGATGCCATGACGAAGGCCACGAAGGGGACCGAATGTCCGGGCAGTCTCATGTTCCAGAGACTCTGGCCTTCGGCACGGCTCACCGGTAGCGACCCGGCATGGTGCGCCGCCATGACCAGGTCCCAGCTGCCCAGTTCCAGGTAGAGATCCTTGAACCTCGCCACGGCCGCGCGCGTGGACTTCTCCGGATCGTATCGCTCGTCGACCTCGGCGCTTTGGACCAGGCCGTAACGTTCCGCGTCTTCCAATGTCAGTTGCCACAGACCCGCTCCGCCTTCCCGGGAACGCGCCCGGGGATCGAAGCCGCTTTCGACCATGGCGACGTAGACCAGGTCCCCTGGCAGGCCGGACCTGGAAAGTATGGACTGGATCATTGCCTGGTATCGATTCGTCCGGCTCAGCCATCCGGCGAAAACATCGGAAGCATCGTTCCGCAGGACGTGAATCGCCCTTTTGACCCGGTCGTCATAGCTGATTGGGACGTCGAAACGGCCGAAATCGGGCCACGGAGGTTCAGTCGCCGGAACGCGATCAAATCCAACGAGGTAGGGTGCGAGGAGCGTAAACCCGGCGGCGCCGGACTTCTCTTCGAAGTATGCGTCTGGCGACGTGTCCGTGACTGACGTCGTGTCCGAATCTGACGACGAGCCTGCGTCCTTCGACGCGTCCTTCGACGCGCCCGCCGAAG
>CAZZNP010000099.1:4044-7962 GCA_964655785.1 uncultured Gemmatimonadota bacterium | reverse complement strand
GAATCTGACGACGAGCCTGCGTCCTTCGACGCGTCCTTCGACGCGCCCGCCGAAGTACCCGGGCCGGACGACGAGCCTGTATCCGTCCCGGCGGGACCGGGCGAGATGTCGTACTCCCTCCCGTCGGGATCCTTGAAAATGCGCTGACTATCGCCAATGGGCGACGCAGCGCTCGTATCCGGGGCATGGAACGGAGCAAAATAAAAAACCGACGCAGCAAGGGAAGGAGCGTCGGCTGGCGAATCCACGGCGGCAACGGGAGCCGCTCCGAGCAGTACGGGAGACGCGACCAGGAATAACAGAGAGAACGTCAGCCGTCTCAAACTACACAAACGGCTGGTCGGTATACTGCGATTAACTGTGCAGATGGTACTGAGCATAGTGCGCGCTGTATACGAAATTCCGACGGCGTTTGGTGGATCTTCACGTTTCGATGGGTTGGCCGAAACATCGGACAATCCACCAGGGACTGTCATTCAGGATGAGGTCGCCACATTCGGGTAGTGGAGCTGAGCGGGATCGAACCGCTGACCTCATGAATGCCATTCATGCGCTCTCCCAGCTGAGCTACAGCCCCTGACGCCGGTCAAAATAGGAACTGTTTTATTGGCTGTCAAGTGAAACCTTGCGCGTGCGCAACGCCCGAGCGTGCCGACCTATTCAGAACGTGTCAGAACGCGGGCGCAACGCGGGAATCGTAAACGCGAATATCGCTTGCTGTCGAAGAGAATCAGGGTTAACGTCGAGGTGCCGGATACGAGCCTCGGGCGCCGACGTCCGAACGCCGGATCTTCATCGGATAAAGTGAAAGATCCCGGTCGCTACCAGGCTGAGCGCACGAGCAGTCGTGATCGTTTCCGGGCAACAGCCCAAACCTCGATGATCATCGAAAGGAAATTGGTCCATGACCGAAGTAAAAACCAGCAGAACCCATCCACTCTGCGTCAACCCGGTACGTCCGAAGGACGGCTACGGCCGCATCGGCATCACCTTCTGTCCGGGAAAGTTTGACCCCAGCGGTTACACCGGAAGCTGGGAGCGCGACCTGGACCTGGACCTCGAAAGGATCAGAAGATGGGGCGCGACGGCGGTCGTCAGCCTGATCACCGAGAAAGAAATGCGGGACCTGAAGGTTCAGGGCCTCTCCAGGGCGGTTGCGGACCGGTACATGGACTGGTGGCACCTGCCGATCCCTGACGTGCGGCCGCCCGGCCCCGACTTCGAAGAGGCCTGGCGCATCGCGGGACCCGCCATCCGGGACCGCTTGCGGCTTGGTTTCGACGTGCTCGTTCATTGCAAGGGCGGCCTGGGCCGAGCCGGAACAGTAGCCGCGCGTCTCCTCGTGGAGTTAGGTGAAAACCCAGGCGATGCGATTGAACGCGTGCGAGCAGCCCGTTCCAAAAACGCTCTCGAAACGCGGGACCAGGAGCGCCATGTCGCACGATGCGCAATACCTGCCGAACCAGCGCCCTCCACGGCGCCTGAGCGCATCCGGGACCGCGCGGCCGGCGCGTTTCTGGGGCTCGCGGTGGGGGACGCCGTCGGCACGACACTTGAGTTCAGGTCACGCGACGGGCAGGATCGGCTGGAGGACATGGTCGGCGGCGGCCCCTTCGGTCTGCGGCCGGGCGAATGGACCGACGACACCACGATGGCGG
This sequence comes from uncultured Gemmatimonadota bacterium, assembly GCA_964655785.1. Classification (GTDB taxonomy): domain Bacteria; phylum JAAXHH01; class JAAXHH01; order JAAXHH01; family JAAXHH01; genus JAAXHH01. Next base: position 6,304 of record CAZZNP010000099.1, on the reverse strand, counting down.
TGGCTCTTGCCGAGAGTCTTGCCGAACGCGGTACACTCGATTGCCGGGACCTGATGGATCGCTTCGTCCGCTGGTGGAAAGAAGGCGAATACTCCTGCACGGGTAGTTGCTTCGACATAGGGAATACCACGCGCGCGGCCCTTGCCCGGTATGAGCGGACCGGAGATCCCATGGCCGGTTCGACCGACTCGCGCGCCGCGGGCAATGGATCGCTGATGCGGCTTTCACCTGTCGCCTTGCGCTACTGGGACGACCGCGCAGCGCTCGACACCGCGGCGGCAGACCAGTCCCGGTCTACGCACGCGGCCGAAGACGCGGTGGACGCCTGCCGCGCCTTCGCGTCGCTGCTGGCCGACGCCATCGCGGGCAAAGCGCGGGCGGAAGTACTCGCACCAGGTCACTTCGATGGGGCGCCGGCGGTCGCACGGATACTGGGCGGCAGCTGGCGAGGCAGGGCGCGCGAGGATATCAGTTCGAGCGGATATGTGATAGACACCCTGGAAGCCGCCCTCTGGTCGGTGGCGCGTACCTCGGATTTCCGAAGCGCCGTGCTGCTCGCGGCTAATCTGGCCGACGACGCCGACACGGTCGCCGCGGTGACGGGACAGCTGGCGGGGGCGCTTTACGGCCAGAATGGCATTCCCGCCGACTGGCTGGAACGGGTAGCATGGAAGGATCGCCTGCTGGATGTGGCGGACAGATTGACGAGCAGATAAACCTGACCTCGATCCGCATTGCTGGATGTGGCGGACAGATTGACGAGCAGATAAACCTGACCTCGGCTGTCCTTGCGGGCCGTGTCATCCTGCGCCAAGCCGGGTAAATTCGTGGTAATTTGTACTTGAATCGTTCGGCGCGCCGTGTTATAGTCCTCCATCTCAATTTAACCATACCGACCGAATCTCTTATTGCTTCTCTTCAGTTCGAGCCCTGAAGCGGGACGTCCATGGCGGAATCCCTGGCAATCGACGGCGGAAAACCGGTCCGCACTGAAAAATGGCCTCCGCTGATACCCGGTGGATCGACTTACGGGGAAGAGGAGAAGCAGGCTGCCATCGAGGTCATCGAGGCCCGGTCGCCCTTTCGTTACTACGGCATCGAATCCCTGGGCAAGGTGGACCGGTTCGAAGCGGCTTATGCCCGTTACGTCGGCACCCGCTTTGCCCTCGCCACCCACAGCGGAAGCACGGCCCTCTCCGTGGCCCTCGCCGCACTGGACGTGGGTCCGGGCACGGAAGTCATCCTGCCGGCCTTCATGTGGATTTCCGACGTCAACGCCGTCGTGCATCTGCGTGCCGTGCCGGTTCTCGCCGACATCGATGAAACCCTCAATCTCGACCCGGAAGACATCGAACGGCGCATCACCCCCCGCACCCGGGTCATCGTCGCCGTGCACATGGCCGGGACGGTCGCCGACATGCCCGCCATCCTGGAGGTGGCGGACCGACACGGGATCCCCGTCCTCGAGGACTGCTCCCAGGCCGCCGGCGCGCGCATAGGCGGGCGCCCCGTGGGTTCGATGGGCAAGGCGGGCGCGGTCAGCCTTCAGTACAACAAGAATTTCACCACCGGCGAAGGCGGGATGATTACGACGGACGACGACGAAGTCTACCGCCGGGCGGTTTGCTTCCACGACACGGGATTCGAACGGGATATCGAAGGCGTTTCGACCGGCGAGCATTCGGTTTTCGAGACCTTCGGCATGGGCGTCCGCATGGACGAACTCCGCGGCGCGGTGGGCCTTGTGCAACTGGGCAGACTGCCCGGTATCCTGGAAGGCATGCAACGCCACCAGGTCAGGTTGCGTGAGACGCTCGGCAAAACCCCGGGCATCCAGCTCCGCCGCATCGCGGATCCCGATGGCGACAGCGGGGCCTATTTCTCCTGGATCCACGACTCGGCGGAAGCCGCCGACCGGTTCACCGCGGCCATACGGGCGGAAGGCATCCCTGCCGGCGAACCTCACGGCGGCATTCACCAGTACAGGTACATGTCCAACCTGCTGAACAAGGCGCCGGTGACGACGGCCGGGTGTCCCTGGACGTGCCCGTTCAACGCCGAAAGTCCGATGGAATACCAGGCCGGCATGCTGCCGCGTAGCGACGATCTGCTGGACCGGGCACGCATCCTGCCGCTGCCCGCACAGCTGACCGATGAAGACGTGGACGACGTGATCAGGGCGTTCCGAAAGGTCTCGCGAACTTTTTTTGTGAGCCAGTCCGGGCGTTCCGGGTATTCCGAAAGGCAGCGTGGGCCGTAC
>CAZZNP010000099.1:1422-3944 GCA_964655785.1 uncultured Gemmatimonadota bacterium | reverse complement strand
TTTTGTGAGCCAGTCCGGGCGTTCCGGGTATTCCGAAAGGCAGCGTGGGCCGTACTTTAAAGAATGACCTACAGTGTGCCGCGGGCCGAAAGGTCGCGCGGATTTACTACAATCGTTGTATGACCACTGTTGACAACCACGGGAGAACCCCATGAACGACGATTCGAGTCCGGCCACGGCCGAAACGCTTCCCCCACCGAACGACGCCTTCTGGAAAGGCATTCGCCGGGACCAGTTCTACCTGGAACCCGATATCGCCTTTCTGCAGGGCGGTTCGGTGGGACCATCGCCCAAACCTGTCGTGGACCGTATAACCGAAGCCATCCGGGCATTCGACAGCGATCCCCTTAAGCACCAACAGCAGTACTGGCCGATCGTCGAGGAATCGCGGGAGAAGCTGGCCAGGTTCGTCGGCACGCGCCCCGAACGCATCGCGCTGGTCCAGAACACCACCATGGCGCTCAGCGTCTTCGCCCAGGGCGTGACCTGGAAGGTGGGGGGCGAGATCCTGATGACCGATCAGGAATACGGCGCAGTGAACGCCTGCTTCGACTACGTGGCCGAGCGGCACGGCATGACCGTTCGCCGGGTACACCTTCCCATGGAGATCACCGACAAGCAGCAGATCATCGACGTGTTCAAGAGCGGGATGAACGAACGCACGGCGGCCCTGATCTTCGGTCACGTGTACTGGTCGACTGGCATGGTGACGCCGGTGAAGGAACTGACGGAAATCGGCCGCGAGCGCGGCATCTGGGTAGTCGTGGACGGCGCCCACGCCGTGAGTATGGTGCCCCTGCACCTGGATGAATGGAATCCCCATTTCTACGCGTCCAGCCTGCACAAGTGGACGCTGTCACCCAAGGGCACGGGCATGCTCTTCGTATCGGACGACGCCCACGACCACGTCGAACCCCTCATCCTGGGCTCCAGCGCCCACCCCAATCCGAACGCGAGCCGGTTCGACATGATGGGCACCCGGGACCAGACCCCCTTCATAGGACTGGGAACGGCCCTCGATTTCCAGGAGGAGATCGGCTGGGATCATATCCGCAACTATTGTCGCGGCCTGGTGAACTACATGCGCGAACGACTCGGCCGCATCCGGGGCGTGCGCTTCCTGACGCCGCGGGACCCGGAGATGTCCGGTTTCATCACGACCTTTACCATCGAAGGGGCCGATCTCCAGAAGATCCGCCAGGAATTGTGGGACGACGAAAAGATCGAAACCGTCGCGTTTCACCTCAACGACGTGCCCGTGTTCCGGATTTCTACCCACTTCTACAACAGCCGGGAGGAGATCGACCGCATGGTCCGGGCCATTGAGCGGCGCCTGTAGAAAACCATGATCCCGGCCATTGAGCGGCGCCTGTAGGGAAAGGAAATGATTATGGACGAAGAACACGGGTTTGTCACCCGCTCCATTCACGCGGGCGAGGCGGAAAATACGTCGGCGACGCCGATCTACCAGTCTACGACCGTGGACGGCGCCTATCTCCGGGGTAGCAATCCCACGTTCACGGCTTTCGAAGAGAAGATGTGCGCCCTCGAAGGCGGGGGACGGAGCATCGCCACCGCCTGTGGCATGGCGTCGGTCTCCCAGGCCGTGATGACCCTTATCAAGGCCGGATCCAGAATCGTCTGCCACCAGATGACCTATGTCTGGACCCGGCACTTCATGGCCGAAGAACTGCCCCGCCTGGGGTTCGACGTCGACATCATCGACATGCGCGACCCGAGTCAACTCGACGCGGCCCTGGAGAGACCTGCCGACGTCGTTTACTTCGAACCGCTCGCCAATCCCACCCTGGACATCGTCGATACGCCCACGGTGATCCGTAAGGCCCACGAAGCCGGCGCGAAGGTAGTGATCGACAATACTTTCCTTTCTCCCTATCTGTTTCGTCCAATGGACCACGGGGCCGACGTCGTGCTGCACAGCGCCACCAAGTACCTCTGCGGCCACGGCGACGCGCTGGCCGGCATCATCACCACCCGCGACCCCGAACTGGGCGAAGAGGTCCTGCGCAGCCGGAACACCTACGGCGGCATCCTCAGCCCGTTGAATGCCTTCCTGCTGCTCCGCGGGATCAAGACGCTGTCCATGCGCATGGATCGCCACGTCGAGAACGCCGGGGCCGTGGCGGACTTCCTGGAATCCCACCCCCGGGTGAAACGGACCTACTATCCCGGCCTGCCCTCCACGCCCGGCCACGAAATCGCCCGGTCGCAGTGGGCCGGATACGGCGGGATGATCAGTTTCGAAATCGCCGAAGGGACCGTCAGCCGGTTCCTCGACCGCGTACGCCTGTGCCGGCCCTGGGTGAGCCTGGGGGACGTGGGCTCCCTCGTCACCGGCGACCCCGCGGGCCAGCGCATCAGGATGTCCGTGGGACTCGAAGACACCGAGGATATCATCCGGGACCTTGAGCAGGCCCTGGATTGATGGTGCTCTGGAATCCGGGCGGTCTGGAATGCTCGCAGGGGACGCTGGGATCCGGGCGATCGGAACGCCGGCCGGG
>CAZZNP010000099.1:0-1322 GCA_964655785.1 uncultured Gemmatimonadota bacterium | reverse complement strand
ATAACAAAGATTCACTAGCAACCGTACCCAACAGGAGCGGCTTCATGTCGAGAAAGCGTGTTTTCATAGGAGACCTGACCCGCAAGGAGTTCAGGGAAGGGATCGATGACGGCACCATCCAGGCGGCCATCGTGCCCACGGCCGCGACGGAGCAGCACCTCGAACACCTGGAGATGATCCACGACACGGCCAGCGTCGCTTACATGGCCGAACACGCTGCGCTGAAGCACTTTCCCCACGTCGTGGTCGCGTCGCCCATCGCCATCGGGGTTTCGGAACACTGGATGGAGCACCGGGGCACGTTGACCGTCCGCGCGGAGATCTTTACCGAGTACGTATACGACGTGTGCGACGCACTCAAGCGAGGCGGCGTAACGAACATCCTCATCCTGAACGGACACGGCGGCAACGTCGTCCCCATGATGAACCGGATCGAAGAATACCGGGAGCGGCTCGGCGTCAACCTGCGTTTCAATTCCTACTGGGACACCTACCCGGCCGACGTCGTCCACCAGTACATGGATGAGAAGCGGCTGCCCGGCCATGCGGACGAATATGAAACCTCCATGGCCATGGCCCTCTTTCCCCACCGGGTGCACGCAGAAGACATGGAAATGGAAAGTTCCGCGAAGCTCGGGACGAAGGAAAAAGGTGAAGCCCTCGCGCCCGTGGCGGTGGACGGCGTGGCCGAATTGCTCCGAAAGATGATCGCCGGCGAAGAGATCGACCTGGAACCCCGCACGTTCCGGCCGGTCGGGGCCATCTCGATGCTGCGGGATCATGTGATCGAGGAGAAGTAGAATGGGAAGGGATAAAGCCCGCGCGGCGCGTACGAAGCGCATGGAGCGTAAAGCACCCACCAATCGATCAATCACCCGCACGCTGATTGGCCGTGCCGCGGCGTTCGGTCTGGGGACGGCGATCTGCCTGGGCGCGATGATCGGCCTGGGGGCGCTGGCCGGGTGCGCCGGCGACCACGGCGAAGACCAGAACGTGACCGGTGAATCGCAGTCCGAGCATGCCGGATCCGAAAACCCCGATTCCGTGTCGGAGGACGGGGAAGGCGAGCACGGAGGAGGCGGATAATGCAATCAATGCAAGCCACACCAGGAGTGAAACAAGTCCCCCGGCTGACAGCAGGCCAGATCGCCCGGTTCAAGCGCGACGGCTTCCTCGTGCTGCCCGCCGTGCTCGATCCCGAGCTGTGCCGCCGGGCCAGGGAAGCCATGTGGGACGCGGTGGCAACGCATCTGCCCGCCATGAAGCGCGGCGATCCCTCCACCTGGGGGCAATTCAACGATGAAGAGACCGGCCATCTGAAC
>CAZZNP010000098.1:8263-14549 GCA_964655785.1 uncultured Gemmatimonadota bacterium | reverse complement strand
GTTCAGTGACGCGGACTGCCTGAGCGTCTCTCCCGCGGCTCTCTACGGCTGTGGCAAGGGCATGGATGGCGCGTCTCTGAGGTCGAAGGGCGATTTTGGAACGATGACGGGCTTTGAAATCGGAGTCGGTTACGTCGCGTCGCCCCTACTGCGCTTCGAAGCCCTCTTTCAGCACCGCCCAGGTTTTACCTTCGAAGGATTCGCAAATTTCGTGCAGACCGCGGCGAGCCAGGAAGTCTCAGCCGAGCTTTCCTCCGTATCCGGCATGCTGGCCGCCTATCTGGACCTGCCCGGATTCGGTCCCTTCAGGCCTTTCCTTGGCAGCGGCGCCGGTCTCAACGTCGTTGATATCGACGAAATGCACTTGACATTCCCGAATACGACCACCATCGTCCCTAGTGGACGGCGCGTCGATTTCGCCGTGATGATGACGACCGGCTTCGCGACGGCGCTTTGGTCGGATATTACGGTTGACCTGGTCTGGCGCTATTTGGATTCGGGCTTGGTCAAGACAGGCAGGGAAACGGGACGCGTAGTCTGGCGCGACGGTAGTCGGGAGCCGCTGGAAATCGAACTTGCTGAGACGCGAGCGAGACTATCCAGCCATGGGCTCCTTCTGTCGGTACGCTACGCATTTTGAGATGGGGCAATAACGTGTTGGGGTTCGATTCAGCCTGTACACGGAGTATACTGGACAGCGACGCTTATTTTTCGACTCATTTATCTTCTACGGGGCTGTGACCGTGACCAAAGTGGTTTGCTGGAACATTAACACGAACCGGACGTGCTGGGACGAACTGCTCGCGATGGGTGCGGACGTTGCCCTTCTTCAGGAGGTGGACAAGGTACCGACTGATTTGCCCGGCGTAGTTAAAGTTGGAGGTGGGGAACTCAAGGACCCCTGGAAACATAGCAAATACGATCGTTGGCCGGTCGTTGCGAAGCTATCTGATCGGGTCGAAGTCGAGTGGTTCAAGCGGGTATTTCCTTACAGCAAGGTGGCCGACGACGAGATGCGTGTTTGTGGTGTCGGCACGATCGCGGCCGCTCGGGTGATTCCCGTCAATAGCGATCCATTCATAGCGGTATCGATGTACGCGCGATGGGTCAGGCCCCACGTTACAACCAACTCTCCGTGGAAAACGGGCAACTCCGACGTCTCGGCGCATCGAATCATATCTGATCTATCGCAATTTATCGGCCATCGTGACCCCGGAAAGCATCGAATTCTGGCGGCGGGAGATCTTAATACCTTCTACGGCGCCACGGATGATAATAAACTAGTCATCGCGGATCGGGCCCGGACGGTGTTCGACCGGATGACCGCGCTGGGGCTGGAATTCATGGGTCCCCAAGCCCCGGATGGTGGGAGAGTTTCAATTCCAACACCCCACGGTTTCCCCAAAGATACCCGAAACGTTCCAACCTATTACACGGTACGGGCAGGATCCCCTGAAAAAGCTCAAAATCAACTCGACTTCGTATTCGCTTCTCGGGGTTTCCATAGCAGCGTCAGTGCTCGCGCCCTGAACAGCAAAAAGAGAAAAGAATGGGGCTCGAGCGACCACTGCCGGATATTGATCGAAGTCGAGGATAGCTGACAATCGCCCTAGACCACCCCCCACATCACCTTTCCCTTCTCCCTTTCCCGTTCCTCCCGATACGCCTTGGCAATCTCAAACTCCTTTCCCAGCCACAGCGCGTCCCGTTGCTCTGGCGACAGCGCCTCGATCAGGTCCTCGGTCAACACGTCCTCGAAACGAAACCGGTGGTCGTCACTCGCACCGTCACGGAAGAGCCAGTGGCTCATGAGCCGGGCTTCCTTCGAGGTATTGAGCCCGGTCGCGTGAAAGATCCGTGAATCGCGAACGATGAGCTGGTCCGACCGCACTTCGAGTGGTACTTCTCCGGGCAGCGCCACGTCCGCCAGGCCGTCGACCCAGTATTCCTCGGGATATCCCTGGTCGCGCCGTCTCCGCTCGGCTTCCTCCTTCAACGCTTCCGCGGAACCTATGTGACTGCCGGGAATGACCCGCAGGCATCCCTGCTCCACCGAAGCCCCCGAGAAGTAGTGCATGAACTCGGTATAGACCATTTCACTGTCGCGATGCCACCAGAACGATTTGCCCGGCGCCAGTTCGTTGATCGATCCGTTTCGCAGGTAGATATCCTCACTTCTGGTCAACTGCCGGGCTATTTCGAGGGTGCCTGGATGGAGAATGACCTGCAGGAACGGCAGCGAATGATCGAGCGCGCACCAGTAAGATCCCGGCATCTGCGGTGTGAGCCGGAAATGGTTTCGTCGCGTGTCGATGTCGTGTGTCACGGGGTCAGCTGCCACGCGGTCCACGGCGCTCATACAGGTTTCGGTGAGTTCAGCGGGAAAGGGGCAGTCCACGACGACGTATCCATCGCGGTGATATGCTTCTAGTTCAGTCGGTGTTAGTCGCACGGTCGATTCCTTAGTTCGCCGGTTTCAGCCCGGCTCTGGTCGTCTGCTCTAATCCAGCTCTGGTCGTCTGCTCTAATCTGTTGTCATTTTTGTAACCGCTATCCGCCAGATCTCAGATTCGGCTCTGGCCCTCTACGCAAATCTGTCGTCCTTTTTGAAATCGCTAACCACCAAGTCTCCGATCTGGCCCTAATCGTCTGCTCTAATCCAGCTTCATTTCGAATTTGCTCTCCATCATACCTCTACATCCAGCCCCTGCTCCAGCCTCTCGCGAGACATCGTGCCCAACTCCTGTCCATTCACCACGATACCGTACTCATCTTCAACCAGGTTGCCGAACTTGACCAGGATCGTTCGTCGCCCAACGTAAGGCAAATCAAGGTGTTGCAGCGCGTTCGAGACGGACAGCTCGATTCGATCATCCGACCAGCCTTTTACGGCCGCCTTGACCCCGTCGATTGCCATCGCCACTTGGTTTCGCCCATCCACCCAGACACCACCGAAGTGCCGTTCCAGGTACGCCGTGGCGCTGAGCCCGCCTCCCGGCCCCCAGTTGAAGCCCGTCCAACCACCGCCTTCGCCGGTATGTATCCATGGGTCGCCGTGCATGATGCTCTCCGGCGACAGCCCCATTCCCGGCGTTACGTGCAGGCGTTCCGCCATGGTAATCCGGTAATCGTTGATCCCGTTGGCGTGGTTCTCCTCTATGTCCATGGCGGCGAAAGCGGCGCGGCTGGCGGCCACGGCCCGCTGGAGGTATTCGATTTTGCCCGTGGCGAGGTAGTAGTCCACGTAACTCGGCACCACGCGGGACTGCCGGCCGTCGTTCCACTCCCCGTCGCAATTCATCACCCCGAAGCCGCCGAACATGTATGCCTTGCCGAACCGGTTCGGCGCCCACACCTGCTGGAACAGGGACAACAGCCCCAGGCAGTACTCTCCCTGCCGTAACCACCGCGCGTCTTCCGTAAGCCGGTACAGAGCCAGGCAGTGATCGGCGGCCCATTGCACGGCCAGGGTGTTGATCGGGGGGATTCCGTTGAGCGGATCGACCCAGTACAATGGTCTCGGCGCGCAGGAATAGAAGAGTTCGAAATCGTGGAACTTCAGTTTCGGCAGGATTTCCCGGTTCATGAACGCGCCGGCCTTGATCGCGGCGCGTTCCATTTCGGGATCTCCCACGATGAGGGCGGTCTTCGCAAGTACCGCGCCGCCGATGGCCGTAGGGGCGTCCTCCCTCAGTTGCGGCGTGGGGTCGAGCCGACTGTCGTAATAGGTGGGAATCGCGCCGGACGGGAGCTGGGCGTCCACCAGGAACCGGCAGAAATCGATGATCCAGTTCAGCATATCATCCCTGCGTTCAAGATCGGGGAACTGTTCATACCAGTAGAGCATCCACCATGCCGTAACGCCCATGGACTGCAGGTCGTATCCATCCATGGGGTGCGCGGGCCATGAGGTCCAGTACATGGCGCCTTCCCAGTCGGCTGTGTCTACATTGTATATACAGGGGAAAGCCCCGCCTCGCCGGGGCGAAGACAAGCGCAGATTGATCATGCCCTCGGCGATAGTAGCAAGATCGTCATCCGACCATTTCCGCCCGTAATGCAGTATGCCGAAACCCGCCTGGAAGTCATTCTCCCATGCGTGGTAGTTGACACCCCTTCGCCAGGTGTTTTCGATTCCGTAACCTTCTTTATCACCGCAGGTTACGGATTTTATCCAAAGTTTCAGTTCATGTTTGTAGGTATACTTCCTGCCATACTCCTCAAAGGGCATGACCTGGGGCCGGACGTTCTCCAGGTAGCGTGTCCCGTACTTATCCCACAAGAGCTCAGTAACCAGGGCCACGATCTGTCCTGGATCGTCGGTTGTCCCGATCAACAGATCGAAGGCATAGTCTATCTCAGTCTCCTCGACCGAAGCGGCCTCGTCACGAGCCGTGAGCACATGACCGTCCGGCTTCCACCGGCAGATACCATAGGAGATACGAGGGAGTCCGTAGGTCTCGCCGCTTCCCCGGTGATGCCAGGCACGCAGGTCCAGTGCGTGGGGCAGGTCGGGATGGGCGTCCATTCTATCCAGATCGGGAACAATCGCCGCGTAGACACCGTGAGCGGAAACAATGGCACAGGGGGACCGGAAAAACCACTCGCCGGCCACATGTTCCGCGCTATCGTGCAAGCCCGGAAGCCAGGCGAAATCAAGGGGCAGAGCATAGCCCATTGCCCGGTCGTCAGGCACGAAGTAGTAGTGATTCATCAAGCGAGCGAGCTGGACGCCGGGGCGGGTAAGGCGATCACGCACTTCGACCCTGAACCGATTGTCAGATGCGATGGAAATGCATTCCTCGACCCAGTGGCTGCCGGTCGTGCCGCGACGGAGCAGCGTAGCCTCATCTACCTGGGCAATCTCCCTGAAGACAGCGGATGGTTCGGGATCCCCGACGCCGGCCGGGGCGACTTCAAGGTCTTCCACCGAAACAGCCCCCTCCTTTTCCCAGGGGCGATGCCGGGTTTCGGCCCGGTGGGACAGCACGGTGCGCCAGCCAGTCTTTGGATCCCTGACCTCGAAACGAAGGATCTGGAACTCCCCGTGCTGAATCGGTCGAATACGAAGGAACTCGTTGCTGATCATTTAGACGGTCCATTTCGCGCGTTGGGAACGGACTACGGGTTCTGTGAGTCTACGCGGGGCGCTTTCTTCCGAGAAAATACAGTGCCGCCGAATCCGATACAATCAGATTGCCGCCCCGCGCGCCTGTGACGCCAATTTCGTTGACGCTGGATCGGCGTATTCCTATACTCGAATCATACCGCTGAGCGGTTACAATGCGGTTACTATGCGGATGCGAGTGCATCAGATGATCGCGGTTGCGATTCCCCCGTTCGCAGGGAGATCTCACCTTTACGTATAAACGAGTTCAGGGACCGGAGTATAACATGGCCATACCCTATGACGAATGCCTGCGGCGGTTGCGGGCGCAGGTAACCGAAGGAAGACCCATCATCGGCACGGGCGCCGGCACCGGGCTGTCCGCCAAGTGCGCGGAGGCCGGAGGCGCCGACATCATCATTATTTACAACTCCGGTCGCTACCGCATGGGCGGGCGCGGATCGCTATCAGGGATGATGCCCTACGGCGACGCCAACCAGGTGGTGGTGGAGATGGGCCAGGAAGTCCTGACCATCGTGGAGGACGCTCCCGTGCTGGCGGGCGTATGCGGCACGGATCCCTTCCGCATCATGCGCGTCTTTGTTCAGCAGCTCAAGGACCAGGGGTTTTCCGGCGTGCAGAACTTTCCGACGGTAGGGCTCATCGATGGCCTGTTCCGCCAGAACCTGGAAGAAACGAACATGGGATACGACCTGGAAGTCGAGATGATCGCCGAGGCCCACCAGGCCGGTTTACTGACGTGCCCCTACGTATTCAACGAGGAAGAGGCGGTGAAGATGGCGGAGGCTGGCGCAGACGTGCTGGTACCTCACATGGGCTTGACCACGAGCGGAACGATCGGCGCGCAGACGGCCATGACGCTGCCGGAGGCCGCCGAGCGCGTTCAGGCCATCCGGGACGCGGCTGTATCGGTACGGGAGGACATCCTGGTACTGTGCCACGGCGGACCCATTGCCGAGCCGGATGACGCCGAATACGTGCTTAGCAACACCACCGGGGTCGTCGGCTTCTTCGGAGCGTCGAGCATCGAGCGCCTACCCGTGGAACGGGCACTGACGGAACAGGTCCGTCATTTCAAAGGGTTGACCATCCAGGTATAGCTTTCGTGGGATGATGGATCGCTGGATGGGTGAGCCGTGCAGCGGCCATCCATCGCGG
>CAZZNP010000098.1:4189-8163 GCA_964655785.1 uncultured Gemmatimonadota bacterium | reverse complement strand
AACGCGGTGCGGTAAGCACCCAGCGCGGACGCGCCTAACACTCAGCATAGACTCAGGAGGCAGGTATGCCGGAACCGGGACTTCGATTCGTAAAGCCGGACGACGTGGAGACCATGATGTTCGACTGGGGCAACATCAAGTGGTTCAGCGAACCCCGGGTGACCGAGACGGAACGCTTCAGCATGGGCCTTGTCGTGCTCGAACCCGGCAAGGGACACGAACGGCACAACCACCCCGGCGTGGAAGAGATCCTCTATTACATCTCGGGCGAGGGCGAGCAGATGGTCGAGGAGGACGGCCAGGAGATTCGCCGTAAAGTCGGACCCGGCATGATGTGCCACATTCCCGCCGACATGTACCACGAAACGATCAACACGGGCTGGGAACCCATGCGCATCATCGCGATCTACTGTCCACCCGGCCCCGAAGCCTTTCTGCGAACCTTGCCGGGATGCCGCATCGCGCCGCCCGGTGAACTGCCTGTGCGGGACTGATCCGCCGATTTGTTCTGATCGGTGAAGGAATGCCACGATGGATCCCATTCACATCATCGGAGTACCCCTGGACCTCGGCGCTGGACGACGGGGAGTCGATATGGGACCATCCGCCATGCGCATCGCCGGGGTGGATGAACGCATCTCCGCCCTCGGGAGGACGGTTTCCGACCGTGGCGACCTTTCTGCGCCCATCCGTGAAATGTGCAGTCCGGGCGATTCCTCACGGAAATACATCGAAGACATCTCAGAGGTTTGCCGTGGCCTGTTCGATGCGGCCCTCGCTGCGCACCGGGATGGCGCGGTGCCCATCGTCCTGGGCGGCGACCATAGCCTTGCGGCTGGCTCAGTTGTAGCTACGGCCACCCGCGCGCGGGACGACGGGGAGCGCATCGGGCTGCTTTGGGTGGATGCCCACGGGGATATGAACGTCCCGGCGACCAGCACGAGCGGGAACGTCCACGGAATGGCCCTGTCCGCGCTGCTTGGCGGAGAGCCAGGTGAACTGACGGGTTTCGGCCCGGCCGGTCCGGCCGTCGAAGCGGAGAACACCGTCCTCGTCGGCGTGCGGAACCTGGATCCCGCCGAACGCGACCAGGTGCTCGAGTCCGGCATACATGTCTACACAATGAAAGACGTGGACCAACTGGGGATGGGCCGGGTTGCCGAGAAGGCGCTGGAACTGGCGGGGAACGGAACGGCAGGGGTGCACGTGTCCTTCGACCTCGACGTGTGCGATCCGGGCATTGCCCCCGGCGTGGGTACGCCCGTCAAGGGCGGACTGAGCTACCGCGAAGCCCACCTGCTCATGGAGACGGTGGCCGACAGTGAACTGCTGCGCGCGCTGGACCTGGTCGAATTGAACCCCATCCTCGACATGGGCAACACGACGGCCGAACTGGGCGTGGAACTCCTGCTGTCCGCGCTTGGACGCGGTATCCTCTAAGTCGATTGGGCCGGACGAGCCGGGCGTCCTTACGATCGCGCCGCGGGGTTGCACTCAAACCCGGCTGTACGTACCCCGGGCCTGCACTCAAGCCCGGGTGACCGCACCCCTGGCCGCCGATGAGACGAGCCGGGCGAATCCAACGCGCTACCAACCTGCACTCAAGCCCGGGTGATCGCACCCCTGGCCGCCGATGAGACGAGCCGGGCGTACTTGGTCATGACCCCGTTGCCGAAGAGGGATGGCCGCTCGGTCCATTCCGAAAGTCGATCGGCAATCTCATCGTCGGACAACTCCACGTCGAGCCGCCGGGACGCCACGTCGAAGACCACGGTGTCTCCGTCTCGCAACGCGGCAATGGGACCGCGCACGGCGGCTTCGGGCGCCACGTGACCCACCATGAAGCCATGGGTCGCGCCTGAGAACCTGCCGTCGGTCATCAGCGCCACCGATTCTCCCAGCCCACGGCCGACCAGAGCGCCGGTGACGGCCAGCATCTCCCGCATGCCCGGACCGCCCTTCGGTCCTTCGTAGCGGATGACCACCACGTCATTGGCCTTGATTCCACCCTTCATCACCTCCGCCATGGCGTCTTCTTCGCAGTCGAATACCCGCGCGGGACCACGGTGATGAGTCTTCTCGTGGCCGGCGACCTTCAGGACGCAGCCTTCGGGCGCCAGGTTTCCCTTCAATATCACGTAGCCGCCGGTGGGTTTCAGCGGTTCCTCGAGATCGCGGACGACCACCTGTCCGGGCGTCTCGGAGGCGTCGGCTGCTTCTTCGGCGATCGTCCTTCCCGAAACGGTGATCTCGTCCTCATGGAGCATGCCGCCTTCCAGCATGCGCTTGGCCACGAGCCGGTTGCCGCCCGCGGCGAAGAGGTCGTTGGCCACGAAGCGTCCGCCGGGTTTCAGGTCGGCGAGCAGCGGCGTCTTCTCACTGATACGGTCGAAATCCTCGATCTGCAGGTCCACGCCCGATTCCTGGGCGACGGCCAGCAGGTGCAGCACGCTGTTGGTCGATCCGCCGGTGGTGAGCACGGCGGCAATGGCGTTTTCGAAGGCCTTCCGGGTCATGACGTCGCGCGGGCAAATGTTCCTTCGCACCAGTTCCATGACCTGCCGGCCACATTCGCGCCCCACCTCCGGTTTGTCCGGATGGGTGGCGGGAACGCTCGCGCTGCCGATGGGCGAGATGCCCAGCATTTCGAAGGCGATGGCCATGGTGTTTGCCGTGAACTGGCCGCCGCATGCGCCGGCGCCGGGACAGGCGTGGTCTTCCATGTCCTTCAGCTCGAGGTCGGTCATCCGCCCCGATGCGTGAGCGCCCACCGCCTCGAAAACATCCTGGATGGTGACGTCGTGCTGCTGGAAGCTGCCGGGCATGATCGAGCCGCCGTAGAGCATCAGGGACGGCACGTTGACGCGACCGAGGGCCATGACGGTACCCGGGATGGTCTTGTCGCACCCTGAAAGGGCGATGAGCCCGTCGAACATGTTCCCGATCGTGACCAGCTCGATGGAATCGGCGATCACCTCGCGGCTCACCAGCGACGCCTTCATGCCCTGGCTGCCCATGGTAATCCCGTCGGAGATGGAGACGGTATTGAACTCCATGGGCGTGCCGCCGGCTTCGCGGACGCCTTCCTTCACGTATTCGGCGAGATCGCGAAGGTGGTAGGTACAGGGCCCGATCTCAATCCACGTGTTGGCGATCCCGATGATCGGCCGGGACAGGTCCGCGTCGGTGAACCCCGATGCCTTAAGCATGGCCCGGGCCGGGGCCCTGGAGGGACCATCCGTTATCGTACGGCTATGTCTCTTTCCAGCATCTGACATGTTCCAGTCTCCATTGTGAATTACGGTCTTGTATTGCGATCTGAGTTCTTTCGAGCAGCACGTCAACAGGGCATCGCACTCGTTCGGCTCCTGGACTGGCGAAGTAGTGTTTCCTGTACTTCAACTTAAGCGGTTAATTCGTAAACTCAAGCGGTGACTTCGTAAACTTAAGCGGTGACTTCGTTTCCTATCGCAGCGTCAGTATAAAGGCGGTCAACTGCTCCACCTGCTCATCGGACAGGTGCGTGTAGACCGGCATCAACCCCGAAAAATGATCGAAACGCGGGTTTTTCAAATGCTCGACGAACCAGGCGCGGATCCGATCATCGCCCTGCGCGTTGAAGATCTCCTCGTAACGGGGAGCGAAGAAGGCATATACGTCCGGCCTTGCAACACTGAGCGAGTCCAGGTGAGCCCGGTACGTTTCGTCGGCCAATCGGGCGGAAAGCCGGGGAATCAACCCGGCCAGGTCGGGACCGCGGGAGATGCCCCCGCCGATGGCGTGGCACGAAGCGCATCCCTGGAGGCGAAAGAGTCTGCGGCCGTGCTCTTCCGGCGTCTTGGGTTCGCCCGATCCGTCCGTCCCGTACATGAAGATCACAGCGACCGCCATCAGGATCGCACCAACGCCGAAAAGGGTCACCAAAAGGCTGAAACGCATCAATCTCCTTCAAGGTACCTGGGTACCCGACGAAC
>CAZZNP010000098.1:0-4089 GCA_964655785.1 uncultured Gemmatimonadota bacterium | reverse complement strand
ACCAAAAGGCTGAAACGCATCAATCTCCTTCAAGGTACCTGGGTACCCGACGAACCGCGCGCTATCTGGCAGCCTTACCGCATTCAACCACTCCGTCGAACCGCGCGCTACCTGGCAGCCTAGCGACGTTTTACCACCCCGCCTTGCCGCATACAACCACTCCGTCGAACCGCGCGCGTCGTCCCAGTCTATCCGCGCACTTCCACACCGGACATGCGTTCCAGCGATTTCACCAGCGCCTGCGTGCCCTCGTCGCCTTCGCCGGCGGCTTCGACGGCGTTGAACAACTGGTGCGCCAGGCTGGCGCCCGGGAGTTCCAGGCCGAGTTCCGACGCGGCGCCCATCACGAGCCGCAGGTCCTTCTGCTGCAGTTTCACCATGAAACCGGGGTCGAAGTCCCGCTTGATGATGCGTGGCGCCAGGTTAGACAGTTGCCACGAGCCCGCGGCGCCCCCGCTGATCGCTGCGAGCATCTTCTCCATGTCCAATCCGGCTCTGGCAGCCAGAAGGAGGGCTTCCGCCATGGCCAGGTTGGCTACGGCCACCGCCACCTGGTTGCAGAGCTTGGTCATCTGCCCCGCGCCGTGATCACCGATCAGGTTGATACTCTTGCCCATGGCCTCGAAGACCGGCAGGCACCGGTCGAAGGCGTCCTGCTTGCCGCCCACCATGATGGAAAGGGTCCCGGCGATGGCTCCCGTGTCCCCGCCGCTGACCGGCGCGTCGAGCATATCGGCGCCCTTTTCCTTCAGCGCCGCGGCCATGTCCCGGGTGGCGGAGGGAGAAATAGTGCTCATGTCGATGACGACCGAACCCGGCTGGATGCCTTCAACGATTCCGTTTTCACCCAGAATGACCTTCTCCACGTCCGGCGTGTCGGTCACGATGGTGATGATCACGTCCGACTTGCCTGCCGTATCTTTCGGGGTATCGCTCCACTCCGCGCCTTCTGACAGGAGCTTCTCTGCCCGGGATTTCGTCCGGGTGTTTACCGTGCAGGCATATCCCGCCTTCATCAGGTTGCGGCACATCGGCTCTCCCATGATGCCGAGGCCGATGAAACCGATTCTTTCCGCCATGGTGAGTATTCCTTATGGGTTAACGGATTGGATGGACTACAGACTACAATGAGTAGACGCTAACGAACAGTCTCTACGAACATGAAAATCTCCTGGTGCGCGCTGCTGTACGGTGCCATCCCTCCGGACCGGGTTGCCGCACGGCCGTCCGGTGTGCATCCCGCTGACCGTGCGGTCGTAGGGCGCGAATCGTGCCGGCGGGTTTCCGTGCGGTCGTAGGGCGCAAATCGTGCCGGCAGGGTTTCCGTGCGGCCGTAGGGCGCAAATCGTGCCGGCAGAATTTCCGCGCGGCCGAGACTAAGCACGCCAATCCTCTGTCAGCCGGCGGCCGGCGCGAAGCCGCAAAAGGCTTCGTAGTCGATTAATTCGGTGACCGTGGGGTGCTCGCCGCACAAGGGACAGGAGGGATCCTTCTGGACGTTGAATGTCTGGAAGGTCATGTCCAGCGCATCGTACATCAGGATACGCCCGATGAGCGAATCGCCCTCGTCGAGTATGAGCTTTAGGGCCTCGGTGGCCTGGATGAGCCCCACCGTCCCGGGAAGGACGCCGAGCACGCCGGCCTCGTCGCAGCTGGGTACGGCGCCGGGCGGCGGCGGTTCGGGATAAAGACAGCGGTAACAGGGCCCCTTGTCCGGATGAAATACCGTGGCGTATCCGTCGAACTGGTAGATGCTGCCGTGCACGTTCGGCTTGCCGGACAGCACGCAGGCGTCGTTCACCAGGTACCGGGTGGGGAAGTTGTCACAACCGTCGACTACGATGTCGTAATCCTTGATGATGTCCATGATGTTTTCGGCCATGAGCCGGGTTTCATGAAGGATCACGTTGCAGTCGGGGTTCAGGTCATTGATCGTCTCCTGCGCGGAAACCACCTTGGGACGGCCGATATCGGACGTGCCATGGATGATCTGCCGCTGCAGGTTGGTCACGTCGACCACGTCGAAGTCGACGAGTCCGATCGTGCCCACGCCGGCGGCCGCGAGATAGTAGGCGGACGGGGATCCGAGTCCACCTGTCCCCACCAGCAGCACCTTCGATTCGAGGATCTTCACCTGGCCCTTTTCCCCGATCTCGGGCACGATCAGGTGGCGGGAATACCGAAGGCGCTCGTCCTTGCTCAGACCCCGCTCCTGCACCGTGGGCAGGCCGGCTGCACTCCAGCCGGTATAGCCTTCCCGCATGGAGATGACGTTGGTGTATCCCATGGCCTCAAGGGACTGCGCCGCCAGCGCCGAACGGTTGCCGCCCGCGCAGTACAGCACGATTTCCTTGTCCCGGTCGCTCTCGGTGTTTTCGATCCGGAGTTCGAGAAAGCCGCGCGGAATATGGGTCGCCCCGACGATGACGCCCTGGTCGACCTCGTCCTGCTCGCGGACGTCGATCAGGACCAGGTCGTCCTTCCGGTCCAGCTTCTCCTTTAGTTCTTCCATGGACATCTCTTTGACTTCGCCCTTGACCTGGGCGAGAAGCTCCTGAGATGACAACCGCTGACTCATGATGAACTCCTGCAAACTTGGGGAAAAGATAAACGGGCGCGATAGCCGCAGAGCCGCGCCCGAACATTCATTTCAAGTTTCTTCTTATGTTACTTCGCACTATCACAGATTCTCTACGCCTTCGATCGGCAGTTGCGCTCATGTGCCGCCAGCTGTTGCGCTCATGTGCCCATCGCACGCTATCCGCCGATGGAGGACATGGTCCTTTCCGGCTGGACGAAATCGGGTTCGTTGATGTGATGCCCCGGTTCCTTGTTTCGAACGGCTTCGATGACCGTCTCGGCGATCGTCGCGTCCGACGCACCGCCGCGCAACAGGGCCTTGATATCGGTTTCGTTGATCGAGAAGAGGCAGGTCCGGAGCTTTCCGTCCGCGGTGATGCGTATTCGGTTGCAACTGCCGCAGAAGGGTTCGCTGACCGACGCGATGAGGCCAATCTCACCCTTGCCGTCCCGGAAACGGAACAAGTCCGCCGGTTCACGCTGGTCGGGACGCTTCACCGCGTCCAGGGGCCATTTCGCACCGATCCGTTCGATGATCTCCGCGCCGTCGAGCACCTGGTCACGAGTCCAGGATCGGTCCGCGTCGAGGGGCATGTATTCGATAAAACGCACCTGGTAGAGACCCGTCCGGGCCATTTTCGCGAAGTCCAGCAATTCGTCTTCGGTGTACCCCTTCATGGCCACGACGTTGATCTTGATCGGCAGCCTGAAGTACCTCGTCGCCTCTTCCAGTCCGTCGAGTACCTTATGGAGGACGTTCCGGCGGGTCATCTGCCTGAATTTATCCTCGTCCAGCGTATCCAGGCTGACATTGATCCGCGGCAGCCCCGCCTCGAACAGGTCCCGCGACATTTTCTTCAGCAGGAAGGCGTTGGTCGTCATGGCCATGTCCTGGACCCCGGGCAACTCGGCCAGCATGCGCACCAGCACGGGAAGATCCTTACGAACGGTCGGTTCACCGCCGGTCAGACGCAGCTTGGAGATGCCCAGTCCGGTGACGATACCGACGAAACGAGTGATCTCCTCAAAAGTCAGGATCTCTTCCCGCGGCTGGAAGATCATCCCCTCTTCGGGCATGCAGTAGATACAGCGGAAATTGCACTGATCCGTCACGGATACCCGCAGATTGTTGATCGTCCGACCGAAACTGTCCGTCAGCTGGTAGCTCATCCGATGTCTCCGGCCTGTCAGGCCCGGCTGGTTTCGTTGGGAATTACGCCACATCCCGGCTGGTTTCGTTGGGAATAGCGACTCATATGGAACGTTTGAATATACAATGTACAGGCGATTCAGTAAAGGGAAAACTGGCCCCTGGCCGGTCGCGTTCACGACGAATCACACCTGACGAAACATGTTGCGGGAGGAAGTCTTTCGCGGTGACACTGGTACCTGACCTGCCCCCGCGTCTTGCGCCAGATCAGCCAGAACGGAAGGCCCGCGTCTTGCGCCAGATCGCCAGAACGGAAGGCCCGCGTCTTGCGCCAGATCAGCCAGAACGAAAGGCCCGCG
>CAZZNP010000097.1:13676-14743 GCA_964655785.1 uncultured Gemmatimonadota bacterium | reverse complement strand
GACGGAAGTCAGGCGGTCATTCAATACGAAACAGGGATCATGTACGAACGAACGGTGGATTTTCTGCGGGAAGTAAAGACGGAGCTCTCCAAGGTGAGCTGGCCGAGCCGGGCCGAACTGATCGGTTCGACGACCGTGGTCATTATCATCACACTCATCCTGGCCGCCTTCACCGGAGTGATCGATTTCATTCTGTCCATCATACTGAGCCGTTTGCTCGGGGCCTGATGCGTAGCGAGAGATAACGAGGAGTGCAATGGACAAGCGCTGGTATGTGATTCATACCTACTCGGGTCATGAGAATAAGGTAAAGACCCACCTGGAGAAACTGAAGGTCCGGGATGGGCTGGAAGAGAAGATCGGCGAGATTCTCATCCCTACCGAAGAAATCGTAGAGATGAAGCAGGGGAAGAAAACGTCTACCACCCGCAAGCTGTTTCCCAGCTACGTCCTCGTGGAAATGGAGATGGACCGCGATTCCTGGCACCTGGTTACCAACGCGCCGGGCGTCACCCATTTCGTCGGCAGCGGACCCAGGCCGCAACCCCTGCGTGAGAGTGAACTGAACCGTATTCTGCACCGGGACGAACCGCAGAAGGACAAGGGAGAAGGCGTGGAAATCCCGTACCGGACCGGCGACCAGGTCAAGGTCACGGACGGCCCCTTCACCGACTTCACGGGCGTGGTGGAAGCGATACACCCGGACCGGCAGAAACTGAAGGTCATGGTGAGTATTTTTGGACGCGCGACCCCGGTGGAACTCGATTTCCTCCAGGTTTCCCACGTCACGTAGGAGGGATTTGTGGCAAAGAAGATAACTACGGTAATCAAGCTCCAGGTACCGGCCGGCCAGGCGAATCCGGCGCCGCCGGTGGGATCGGCCCTCGGCCAGCACGGCGTCAATCCCATGGAATTCTGCAAGGTCTTCAACGCGAAGACCCAGGACCAGATGGGCCTGATCATCCCGGTCGTGATCACGGTCTACGCCGACCGCAGCTTTTCCTTCATCACGAAGACGCCCCCGGCCGCGGTGCTGCTCAAACGCGAGGCCGGCCTGGCGAAGGCGT
>CAZZNP010000097.1:0-13666 GCA_964655785.1 uncultured Gemmatimonadota bacterium | reverse complement strand
GTCGGGCGAACCCAACCGGGAGAAGGTCGGCAAAGTAACGCGGGACCAGGTCAGGCAGATCGCCGAACTCAAGAAGCCGGATCTGAACGCCGCCGATACAGAGGCGGCCATGCGCATGATTGAAGGCACGGCCCGCAGCATGGGCATCGAAGTGGAAGGCTAACCGGATAAAGTCGCAAGGAGACGGGCCATGAAAAGAGGCAGGCGCTATCTGGACGCCAGCGAGAAAGTGGAAGCGGGAAGGGACTATCCCCTCGATGACGCATTGTCGATCGTCAAGGATACATCGAAGACGAAATTCGACGAGACCGTCGAGGTGACCATTCGGCTGAACGTGGACCCCCGCCACGCGGACCAGATGGTACGGGGCGCTATCGCGCTGCCCCACGGAACGGGGAAGGAAACCAAGGTGCTCGTGCTGACGCGGGGCGAAGTGCAGAAGGACGCCCGGGAAGCCGGCGCGGACTACGTCGGCGCCGACGAGTACATCGAGCAGATCGAAAAAGGTTGGACCGATTTCGATGTCGTGATCGCCACGCCCGATATCATGCGTGACGTGGGCAAGCTGGGCCGCGTGCTGGGACCGCGTGGGCTCATGCCCAATCCGAAGAGCGGAACCGTAACCTTCGACGTCGGCCCGGCAGTCCGGGAGGTCAAATCCGGACGGATCGAATACCGCGTGGACCGCGACGGCAACCTGCACGGTCCCGTGGGGAAGGTGTCCTTTTCCGTCGAGCAGTTGTCGGAGAACGCCTCGACGTTCATCAACGCGGTCGTGCGGGCAAAGCCTGCATCCGCCAAAGGGCAATACATCAGGCGTCTTACCGTCTCGTCCACCATGGGTCCCGGCGTACAGGTCGACCGCCAGGCGGCGGCCGTAGAGGCATAGCCTCATCCAGGGCCGGAAGCCGCCGGCCGTAAAGGAGTCTTGAAACCATGCCCCAGCCGCGTGCCGTAAAAGAGCAGATCGTCCAGGATCTGACGACGCGATTACAAGCATCCGAGAGCGTGTACCTGACGGACCTCACCGGCCTGGACGTCGGCGAGGTTACCGAACTTCGAAGCAATTTACGGGCGGAATCCGTGGAATGCCGCGTCATCAAGAACACGCTGACCCGGCTCGCTGTCAAAGGCGCTGGCCTGCCCGACCTGGGGGAAGTCCTGGACGGACCGACCGCGCTCGTCATGTCGAACGACCCGGTGGCTCCGGCGAAGATCATTTTCGATTTCGGCGCGAAACACGACGACCGTCCCCGCATCAAGGGCGGACTCCTGACCGGAGAGATCATTGATGCCGAGATGGCCCGGACGCTGTCCAGGCTGCCCGGCCGGGATGAACTGCTGGCAAAGACCGTCAGCGGCATCGCCGCGCCGATCACGGGCCTGGTGTTCACCCTTTCCGCCGTACTGGGTGGGCTGGTCCGCACCCTGTCCGCCGTTTCTCAGCAGAAGGCGGAGCAGGAAGGCGGCGCAGAATAAGGGCCGCGACCGGATAGGGGCCGCGACCGGATAGGGGCCGCGACCGGTTTTCTAGGTATCGCCGCCCGCAGTCGAACAAGCGTTAGAACATTAGAGTGTTAGCATCGTGGGAAGAACGTCAAAACCGAAAAACGCAGTAACCTTTAAAATCCAATGGAGGTACGAATCATGGCCGTGTCCGATATCGTAGATCAGATTGAACAGCTGACCGTGCTGGAATTGAATGATCTCGTGAAGACGCTCGAAGACAAGTTCGGAGTCTCAGCCGCCGCGACAGTGGCCGTCGCAGCGCCAGGCGCAGGCGACGCAGCCGCACCGGCGGAAGAGGAAAAGGACTCCTTCGACGTCGTGCTGACCGGTTTCGGCGACAAGAAGATCCAGGTCATCAAGGTCGTGCGCGCGATCACCGGCCTGGGTTTGAAAGAAGCGAAAGCGCTGGTTGACGGCGTTCCCGGCGCGCTCAAGGAGGGCGTAACGAAAGAGGAAGCCGACGACCTTCAGAAGCAGATCGAAGAAGCGGGCGGAACGATCGAACTCAAATAGGCGGGACGGTAAACCTGATCGGGCCCGCGTGGCGAAAGCGCCGATCCCGTGACGCACACGGGGTCGGCGCGCGTTTGTACGCGGGAACTATTAACCTTCCTGTCGAAAGGATGTGGTCAGCCGATGGATAATACTCAGATCACACGCCATGACTATTCCAAACTGCCCTCCGTCATCGAAATGCCGAATCTTCTGGCGATACAGATAGATTCATTCAACGCGTTTCTTCAGGCCGACGTACCCGTTTCCGAGCGAGCGAACCAGGGCCTTCAGGCCGTTTTCCTCGACATATTCCCCATAACGGACATCCACGAGCACTTCTCGCTCGAGTTCATCGAGTACATCCTCGGCGAGCCCAAGTACACGGTCCTCGAATGCCAGGAACGGGGCATGACCTACGCGATCCCCCTGAAGGCGAGGCTGCGCCTGGTGATACGCGAGGAAGGGAACGACGACAAGGGCGACAGGAAAGTCAAGGACATCATTGAGCAGACCGTGTTCCTCGGCGAGCTCCCCCTGATCACGGAAAAGGGCACGTTCATCATCAATGGCGCCGAGCGGGTCATCGTGTCCCAGCTCCAGCGTTCCTACGGTGTGTTCTTCTCCGAGGAAACCCACCCCAACGGCAAGCAGCTTTATTCCGGCCGCATCATTCCCGAACACGGCACCTGGCTGGAATTCAGCCTGGACGTGAACGACGTGCTGTTCGTCCACATCGACCGGAAGCGGAAGTTTCCCGTGACGCTGCTGCTCCGCGCCCTGGGCTACGAGAGCAATGAAGAAATCTACCGGTTGTTCTACGAATTCGACGAAATCCGGGCCAACAAGGCCATCGAGCTGGTAGGAAGGAGCATCGGCTCACCGGTCGTCGACAAGGAGACCGGCGAGATCGTCGCCGAGAGCGGCGAACCGCTGACGGAGGCGCTGGTGGAACGGCTGGCCGAAGGGAACGGCCATGCCGGGCGGTCCCGGCAGTCCAGCAAAGTCAAGATAGTCCGGATGGATCCCACCCGGGAGCCGGACGTCCTGGCCAACACGTTCAAGAAGGACACCACTTCGACGACGGAAGAGGCGCTGTCGAAGATGTACAGCCTGCTGCGGCCGGGCGACCCGCCCAATCTGGAAACGGCCCAGGCTTTGATGGACCGCATGTTCTTCAACCAGAAACGGTACAACCTGGCGGCCGTCGGACGCCACCGGCTCAACAAGCGGTTGAACCTGGACGTGCCGATCGAAACGACCATCCTGACGGCGCAGGACTTCATCGCCATCATCGAATACCTGCTGAAACTGCGACGGGGCGAAGGCGTCACGGACGACATCGACCATCTTGGCAATCGCCGGACGCGTTCCGTGGGCGAACTCCTCGCCCAGCAGTTCAATACCGGCCTTACCCGCATGTCGCGGACCATCAGGGACCGGATCAGCCTCCACGACGCCGATTCGATCACGCCGCAGGACCTGGTGAACGCCCGGACGGTCTCATCCGTGATCGCCGCGTTCTTCGGCAGCAGCCAGTTGTCGCAATTCATGGAGCAGACCAACCCCCTGGCCGAACTGACGCACAAGCGGAGGCTCAGTTCACTCGGCCCGGGCGGACTGGACCGGTCGCACGCCAGTTTCGAAGTACGCGACGTGCACCATACCCACTACGGACGCATCTGCCCCATCGAGACGCCCGAAGGTCCGAACATCGGCCTGATCGCCTACATGGGCACCTACGGCAGGATCAACCGGTTCGGCTTCATCGAAACGCCTTACCGCAAGGTCCTCGACGGCCGGATCACCGAGCAGATCGACTACCTGTCGGCCGATCAGGAAGAGGACTTCATGATCGCCCAGGCCGCCATTTCGCTGGACGAAGAAGGACGGCTCATCGACCGCATTCCCACGCGGAACAAGGGCGACATCAAGCTGGTCGACCCTGGCGAGGTGGACTACATGGACGTTTCGCCCAAGCAGATCCTGGGCGTGTCCGCGGCCCTGATCCCCTTCCTGGAACACGACGACGCCAACCGGGCCCTGATGGGTTCCAACATGCAGCGGCAGGCGGTACCCCTCCTGCGCACCGAAGCGCCCCTGGTGGGCACCGGCATGGAGCGGAAGGTAGCCGTGGATTCCGGAGCGGTGGTGGTCACCCGGCAGAGCGGCACCGTCACGCAGGTCTCCGCCGACATGATCACGGTGACGCCCGATGACACCGACGATTCGGATCTCTACGATACGCCGCCCGACGTGTACCCGCTCACCAAGTTCAAGAAATCCAACCAGGAAACCTGCATCAACCAGAAGCCGATCGTGCGGACCGGCGACCGGGTGGAAGCGGGGCAGGTACTCGCGGACGGCCCGGCCACGGACAAGGGTGAACTTGCACTGGGCCGCAACGTGCTGACCGCCTTCATGTCCTGGGAAGGATACAATTTCGAAGACGCCATCGTCGTCAGCGAAAGACTGGTCAAGCAGGATATCTTCTCGTCCATTCACATCACCGAATTCGAGCTTCCCGCCCGTGAGACGAAGGTGGGCACCGAGGAATTCACCCGCGAGATCCCCAATGTGAGCGAGGACGCCGTCCGCAACCTGGACGAATCCGGCATCATTCGCATCGGCGCCGAGGTAGGACCTGGCGACATCCTCGTGGGCAAGGTGACGCCCAAGGGCGAAAGGGAGTTGTCGCCGGAGGAACGCCTGCTGCGCGCCATCTTCGGCGAGAAGGCCGGCGATGTGCGGGACGCCTCTCTGAAGGCGCCTCCCGGCATGCAGGGTATCGTCATCGACACCCGCCTTTACAGCCGGAAGGACAGCGACAGCGTCGCCCGGGAGAAGGAAAAGGAAACCCTGCGCGAGCTCGAGCGCGACTACCGCCAGCGGGTAGACCAGGCCAAGGAAACGCGCAACGAGAAGCTCAAGGAACTGCTCAAGGGCCGGGTGTCCGTCGAACTCCGGGACGGCGAGACAGACGAAGTCGTGGTGCCGGCCAAGCGGAAGTATACGGACGGACGGCTGGCGGAACTCGATTTCGACCGGGTCATCCAGAGCGAGCGGTGGGTGGTCAACGCGGCCATAAACGAACAGGTCGGCAAGGTGATCCAGGCCTCGTCCAAGAACATCCGGGAAATCGAGAATCAGCTGGAACGCGAACAGGAGAAGATCCGGCGCGGAGACGAGCTGGCCCCTGGCGTAATCCAGCTGGTCAAGGTATACGTGGCCAAGAAGCGGAAACTGTCCGTGGGCGACAAGATGGCCGGACGGCACGGGAACAAGGGCGTGGTGTCGAAGATCGTCCCGGAAGAGGACATGCCCTACCTGCCGGATGGGCGTCACATCGACATCATCCTGAATCCGCTCGGCGTGCCCGGCCGGATGAATCTCGGCCAGATCATGGAGATCCACATCGGATGGGTCGCGAAGGAAAAGGACACTTACATCGCGACGCCGGTTTTCGACGGGGCGTCCATCAACGAGATCAAGGGTGCGCTGACCAACGCCGGCCTCCCCGAGTCCGGAAAGAGTACGCTCTACGACGGCAAGACCGGCCTCCCGTTCGACAAGGAGGTCACGGTCGGCTACATGTACGTCATGAAGCTGAACCACCTGGTAGAGGACAAGATCCACGCCCGGTCGATCGGGCCCTACTCCCTGGTTACGCAACAGCCGCTCGGAGGAAAGGCCCAGTTCGGCGGTCAGCGTTTCGGCGAAATGGAGGTCTGGGCCCTGCAGGCCTACGGCGCTTCGTACACGCTGCAGGAGATGCTGACCGTGAAATCGGACGACGTCAACGGCCGCTCGCGGCTGTACGAGGCTATCGTCAAGGGCGACAATCCGCCGGAACCGGGGATTCCGGAATCCTTCAACGTCCTCGTCAAGGAACTCCAGAGCCTGGCCCTGGACGTCCAGCTCGAAGAATGAACGGTTAACACCTCACCCATGGAGTCCCGGATGGACTCCGTCCGCCGACATGCATGCCCGAGGCTTGCAGACATGATAATGATCAGGAGGTGTCACCAGTGGTCGATCTAATGCACAAGCAGCCCAAAAACCGCGCCACGATCCGGATTCAGCTCGCCTCCCCCGAAACGATCCGCAGATGGTCCTACGGGGAGGTGACGAAACCTGAGACCATAAACTACCGGACCTTCAAACCGGAGCGCGACGGCCTGTTCTGCGAGCGCACCTTCGGTCCCGTGAAGGACTGGGAGTGCAACTGTGGTAAATACAAGCGGATCCGGTACCGCGGCGTCATTTGCGACCGTTGCGGCGTGGAAGTCACGCAGGCGAAGGTGAGGCGGGAACGGCTCGGGCACATCGAGCTGGCCGTACCGGTCTGCCACATCTGGTATTTCAAGTCGCCCCCCAGCCGTATCGGAAACCTGCTGAACCTCTCCATACGGAACCTGGAACGGGTGATCTACTACGAGTCCTACGTCATGTTGGATCCCCCTGCAGACACCGAATACGAGAAGGGCGACATCATCGACCAGGACACCTTCATGGATCTCGAGGAGGCGGGGCACGAATTCGAGGCGGACATGGGCGCCGGCGCCCTGCGACGCCTGCTTTCGGAGATCGACATCGAAGAGCTGTCCATCGACCTGCGGACCCGGGTTCGGATGGAAACGTCGGTCCAGCGGAAGAACGACGCCCTTAAGCGGCTAAAGGTGGTCGAGGCCTTCCGGAATTCCAACGGACCGGATTCCGACGGCAACCGGCCCGAATGGATGATCATGGAAGTGTTGCCGGTCATCCCCCCCGACTTGCGGCCGCTTGTGCCCCTGGAAGGCGGACGGTTCGCCACCTCGGATCTCAACGACCTGTACCGGCGCGTCATCAACCGGAACAACCGGCTCAAGAAACTGCTGGAGATCCGCGCGCCCGACGTCATCCTGCGCAACGAGAAGCGTATGCTGCAGGAAGCGGTGGACGCGCTGCTCGACAACGGCAGGCGATCGCGGGCCGTGCGGGGCGACGGGAACCGGTCTCTGAAGTCCCTCTCGGACCTGCTCAAGGGCAAGCAGGGGCGGTTCCGCCAGAACCTGCTCGGCAAGCGGGTCGACTACTCGGGCCGTTCCGTGATCGTGGTGGAACCCGAGCTCAAGATCCACCAGTGCGGGCTGCCCAAGAACATCGCCCTGGAGCTCTTCAAACCCTTTATCATCCAGCGGCTGGAAGACAAGGGCTTCGTGCAGACGGTGAAGAGCGCGAAGAAGATCGTGGAGCGGGAAGAGCCCGAAGTCTGGGACATCCTGGAAGAAATCATCAAGGACCACCCGGTCTTGCTGAACCGGGCGCCCACCCTGCACAGGCTGGGTATCCAGGCCTTCATGCCGGTGCTCGTGGAAGGCAAGGCCATCCGCATCCACCCCCTCGTATGCGAAGCCTTCAACGCGGACTTCGACGGGGATCAGATGCCGGTGCACGTCCCCATGTCCTTCGAGGCACAGATTGAAGCGCGGGTGCTGATGCTGTCCTCCAACAACATCCTCGATCCGAAGAACGGCCAGCCGATCTGCGCGCCCAGCAAGGACATCGTCCTGGGTTGTTATTACCTGACCAAGGAACTCGCGGGCTGCCGGGGTGAAGGCAAGATGTTCTCGAGCGTTTCGGAGGTGATGCTCGCCTTCGACAACGACCTCGTGGATCTCCATGCCATCGTCAAGCTCCGCCTCGAGGGGAAAATAATCGAAACGACCGTCGGCCGCGTCATCTTCAACCAGATACTGCCGCCGGAAATCGGATTCCAGAACGAGGTGTTCGACAGCAAGGCCATTCGCAACATGGTGGCCGACGTCTACCGCCGACTGGGCAATTACCGCACTTGCGTGCTTCTCGATGAAGTCAAGCGGCTGGGTTTCCACTACGCGACCCTTTCCGGCCTGACTTCGGGCATCGACGACGTGGTCATCCCCGACGATAAGGCACAGATGATCCGGGACGCGGAGTCCGAGGTGAAGTCCATCCAGGATCAGTACGAGGGCCACGCCATCACCGAGGGCGAGCGGTACAACAAGGTGATCGACGTGTGGCAGCACACCCGAACCAAACTGAACGAAGTCGTCGAGACCACGCTGGAGGAATCGGACGAAGGCTTCAATCCCTTCTACATGATGATGGCCTCCGGCGCAAGGAGCAAGCTGGACCAGGTGGGCCAGTTGTGCGGCATGCGCGGACTCATGGCCAAGCCCCAGCGGAAGGTTGTCGGTCAGATCGGCGAGTATATCGAAACACCCATCCTGTCCAACCTCAAGGAAGGACTGACGGTGCTCGAGTATTTTACGTCCAGCCACGGCGGGCGAAAGGGACTTGCCGATACGGCCCTCAAGACCGCGGACGCCGGATACCTGACCCGGCGGCTGGTGGACGTGGCGCAGAACGTGATCATCAACGAGACGGACTGCGGCACGATCCGGGGCATCGAGATCGGCGCCCTCAAAGAAGGCGAGAACGTGATGGAACCGCTGGGCGACCGGGTGTTGGGCCGGGTCGTGCTGGACGACATCTACGATCCCATCACGCGGGAACTGCTGACGGCCGGCGGCGAAGAGATCAATGAGGAAGTCGCCGACCTCATCGAGCAGCGCGGGGGCGTCCAGTACGCCCCCGATCCGGAAGCGGAGATGAGCGAAACCGTGCGCATCCGGTCCGTGCTGACCTGCGAGTCGGAGCGCGGCGTGTGCGCCCACTGCTACGGCCGGAACCTCGCCACGGGCTCGCTGGTGGAAATGGGCGAGGCCGTCGGCGTCATGGCGGCGCAGAGCATCGGCGAACCGGGGACGCAGCTTACGCTCCGCACGTTCCACATCGGCGGGATCGCGAGCCGGGACGCCACGCAGAACAAGATCACCACGAAGCAGGCGGGCAAGGCCGTCTTCACCGCGGTCGAGACCGTCATCCAGGAGAACGGCTTGCCGGTCGTCATCGGCCGGGCCGGGGAAATCACCATCCTGGACGACGACGGCAACCGGAGAGCCCATTTCTTCATCCCTTACGGAGCGGTCATGCTCACGAAGGATGGGGAGGCCGTCGAGGAAAACCAGGGCCTGTTCGAGTGGAACCCCTACAACATCCCGATCATCGCCGTACAGGCCGGTCAAGTGCAGCTGGAAGACGTCGTGGCGGGCGAAACGCTGCGCGAACAGCTGGACGACACCACGGGCATGCGCCAGAAGGTGATCACGGAGAACCGGGGCCAGCAGGCCCTTCATCCCCGTATCTACATCAATGACGAGGAGGGCAAGAAACTCGACGAATACAACCTGCCCACCGGCGCCCACCTGCTCGTCACCGAGTTCACGGACCAGAACAACACCGAACGCACCAGCGTGCAGCCCGGCACGGTCCTGGCGCGCATACCGCGCTCCATCGGCAGGACCCGGGACATCACCGGCGGCCTGCCGCGCGTCGCCGAACTCTTCGAGGCCCGCAAGCCCCGCGACCCCGCCACGGTGGCGAAAGTGGACGGCGTCGTAAAGGTCGCGGGTATCGTCCGGCGTTCCCATCGCCTCCTGGTTCACGCAGACGACGGATCGGAACAGGAATACCTGATCCCCCAGGGCCGTCACCTGAGCGTTCGCGACGGCGACCGGGTACAGGCGGGAGAGCCCCTGTCCGAAGGATCGATCGACCCGCATGACATTCTCGAAATCCAGGGTGTGAACGCCGTACAGGAATACCTGGTCAACCAGATCCAGGAAGTGTACCGCATGCAGGGCGTGAGCATCAACGACAAGCACGTGGAAGTCATCGTGCGTCAGATGCTCCAGAAGGTAAAAGTGGACGACCCGGGCGACACCGAGTTTCTCAAGGACGAAGAGGTGGACCGCAGCCGCTTCCAGGCGGAGAACGACCGCGTGCTCCGCGAAAGAGGCGACCCGGCGACGAACCAGCCGCTGCTGCAGGGCATTGCCAAGGCGGCGCTCAGTACGGAGAGCTTCGTCTCTGCCGCGGCTTTCCAGGAAACGACCCGCGTACTGACCCAGGCGGCCATAGAGGGCAAGAGAGACTCGCTGCTCGGGCTGAAGGAGAACGTGATCATGGGTCACCTTATTCCCGCGGGTACCGGTCTCGACCGTTACGGGCAGATGCGGCTCGTAGACGAAGCAGGCAACGAGATCGAGCCGCCGGAGATAGAGGTGGAGCCTCTTTTCGACCCCGAATCGGTGAATGGCGATGCGGAGACCAATGCCTCCGGAACCGCCGAAACCCTGCCGAACGTGGCCGAGACCGAGCAGCCGCCCGTGAAAACGGTCTGACGCCGGCAGAAGAAGGTATGACCGGGCGCCGCCGGGATGCTGGCGGCGCTCGTTTTTTTTACAAAAACGCTTGACACCATTAGTGAAACCGATTAAATTTCCTGACCTATGGCTTTTGGGGGAAATACGTGTTGACCGGACCCCGAAAACCTGTGTTTCACTGTCTTGTCCGGGTCGATGCAACAGGGAAGGTTAGGCGGAAATGCCCACGATAAATCAACTGATTCGCCACGGACGGAAGAAGGCGCAGCGAAAGACGAAATCACCTGCGTTGCGCGGCAGTCCCCAGAAACGGGGCAACTGTCTGCAGGTGAAGACCCAGACGCCCAAGAAGCCGAATTCGGCGCTTAGGAAAATCGCCCGTGTCCGCCTGATGAACGGCATCGAGGCCACGTGTTACATACCGGGTGAAAGCCACAACCTGCAGGAGCACAACATCGTCCTGGTCCGGGGCGGCCGAGTCAAGGATCTGCCCGGCGTACGCTACCATATCATCCGCGGCGCGCTGGACGCCAGCGGGGTGCCGGACCGGCGGAACAGCCGTTCGAAATACGGTACCAAGAAACCCAAGTAGTCCGGAGAAAACCTGAGCTGGACGGTCGGGAGTACGAGATGGCAAGACGGAAAGAAGTCGTAAGACGGGAACCGGAACCGGACTGGAAATACAACAGCGTCCTGGTGTCCAAGTTCATCAACGGATTGATGCGCAAAGGGAAGAAGAGCATCGCTGAACGCTTGTTCTACCAGGCGCTCGATCTGATCGAAGAGCGCACGAGCCAGGAACCGCTGCCCGTGTTCGAGAAGGCGATCAAGATCGTAGGCCCCGTCGTGCACGTCAAGTCCCGCCGGGTGGGCGGTTCGACCTACCAGGTTCCCGTGGAAGTGAGAGACGACCAGCAGCGGGCCATGGCGATTCGCTGGATCATTGAAGCCGCGCAGGCCCGTTCCGAGAAGAACATGCACGAGTGCCTGGCTGGAGAGTTTACCGCCGCCGCCAGGGGGGAAGGGGCCGCTGTCCGCCGCAAGGAAGAGACCTACCGAATGGCGGAAGCGAACAGGGCCTTTGCCCATTACAGGTGGTAGAAGCGTATAGACAGCAAGTCGAAACAGTAAAAACGGATCATCTCTCACGATGATCCGTAATTTATGAGGTGGATGGCTAAGTGACTGAGACAACGATCAAACCGAAAGAGAAAATGTCCGCTGCATCCGGCAACGCCCCTTCCGAATCGAACCTGGAAAAAACCAGGAACATCGGAATCATGGCCCATATCGACGCAGGGAAGACGACCACCACGGAACGTATTCTTTACTATACGGGACGGGTTCGCAGAATGGGCGAAGTCCACGACGGCGCCGCGACCATGGACTGGATGGAGCAGGAACGCGAGCGGGGCATTACGATCACGTCCGCGGCCACGACGTCTTTCTGGCGTGACCACCGGATCAATATCATCGATACGCCCGGTCACGTCGACTTCACGGTCGAGGTGGAACGATCGCTGCGTGTGCTTGACGGCTCCGTGGCGATTTTTTGTGCCGTGGGCGGTGTCGAGCCGCAGTCCGAGACCGTTTGGCGGCAGGCCGACAAGTACGGCGTTCCCCGTATCGCCTACGTGAACAAGATCGACCGCGTCGGGGCGGACTTCCACCAGGTCGTCTCCATGATACACGAACGCCTCGGGGCCAACGCGATACCGGTCCAGCTGCCCATCGGCGCCGGCGACATGTTCACCGGTTCGATCGACCTGGTCGCCATGAAGGCGCGCAGCTACCATGAAGACAACATGGGCGCCACGTATGACGAACACGACATACCGATGGATCTGGCCGATTATGCCGCGGAACACAGGAACCACCTGATCGAAAGCCTCGCCGAAGTGGACGAGGAATTGATGGAGACCTACCTGGCCGGCGAGGAGCCCACGGTCTCGGAACTGCAGTCCGCCATTCGCCGGGCCACGCTTTCCGTAAGCCTGATCCCCGTACTGGTGGGGTCCTCCTTCCGCAACAAAGGCGTCCAGGCGCTGCTCGACGCCGTGATCGACTATCTGCCTTCGCCGCAGGACGTGCCGCCCGTTACGGGCAAGAACACGTTGACCGGCGAACAGGAGACGCGGGAGAGCTTGCCGGATGCGCCGCTTTCCGGGGTGGCCTTCAAAATCATGACCGATCCGCACGTCGGCAAGCTGGCGTTCTACCGGATCTATTCCGGCACGCTGCCCGCCGGAAGTTACGTGCTGAACACCCGGACCAACCGGCGCGAGAGAATCAGCCGGATCCTGCAGATGCACGCCAATAAACGGGAACAGCTCAAGGCCGCCGAGGCGGGCGACATCGTCGCGCTGGTAGGCGTGAAGGACGTGGTGACGGGCGACACCCTCTGCGACCCCGAGTGGCCTATTGCCCTCGAAGCAATGGAGTTCCCCAAGCCCGTGATGGCCGTGGCGGTCGAACCCAAGACCCGGGCGGACGAAGAAAAGCTTAGCCAGTCCCTACAGAAGCTCGCTGAAGAAGATCCTACTTTCCGCGTACATACCGATGAAGAAACCAGCCAGTTGATCATTTCGGGCATGGGCGAACTTCACCTCGAGATCCTGGTAGACCGCATGCTCCGGGAATTCCGCGTGGAAGCGAACGTGGGACGTCCCCAGGTCGCCTACCGGGAGACCATCGGCAAGGCCGTGAAGAGCGAGGGGCGTTTCGTCCGGCAGTCGGGCGGCCGCGGTCAGTTCGGTCACGTATGGCTCGAGATCGAGCCCGTGGATAACGAGGACGAAGACGGTGACGGCGTGGAATTCGTGAACGGTATCGTGGGAGGCGTTATCCCGCGGGAGTTCATCCCGTCGGTCGAGGCCGGTGTCCGGGAAGCCGCCCATAACGGCGTACTCGCCGGATACACGGTACAGGGCGTAAAAGTCACCCTGTACGACGGCTCCTTCCATGATGTCGATTCATCCGAAGTCGCCTTCAAGGTCGCGGCCTCCATGGCGTTCCAGGATGGCATGCGCAAGGCCGATCCCGCGTTGCTGGAACCGGTCATGGATGTGGAAGTGGCCGTTCCGAGCGAATACGTGGGCACCGTGGTCGGCGATCTGAACGCCCGGCGGGGGCGCATCGGCGGCATCATTCCCCGGACGGACGCGCAGGTCGTGGCGGCCACCGTTCCCCTGAGCGAGATGTTCGGCTACGCTACGGCGTTGCGTTCCTCCACGCAGGGACGGGCCTTGTCCTCGATGCAGTTCTCGCATTACGCGGAAGTGCCCGAGAGCATCAAGCAGGAGATTCTGGAAAAGATACGCGGCGGCGCATAACGGTTCATTACCTGGAGGATCTGCAGCATGTCGAAGGAAAGATTCGAGCGTACCAAGACCCACGTGAACATCGGCACGATC
>CAZZNP010000096.1:8275-15064 GCA_964655785.1 uncultured Gemmatimonadota bacterium | reverse complement strand
ACCCGATTGACACGGTACATCCCCCTGCTGATCTCGGTCCTGGCGTTGTCCGGTCCGGCACAGGCGCAGGACCTCGCCGCCTTCGAGAAGAACGTGACCGAGTTCACGCTCGATAATGGGCTCAACTTCATCGTGGTGGAGAACCATGACGCCCCCGTGGTCACGGTCCTGACCTACGCCGACGTCGGTTCCGTGGACGAGGTCAAAGGCATCACCGGCCTGGCCCACGTCTTCGAGCACATGGCCTTCAAGGGCACCACCACAATCGGCGCCATGGACCTGGAGGCCGAATACGCGGCCATGGAGAAGGTGGACGAAATCTTCGACGAACTGCGGAGTGAACGGCACAAGGGCCACCAGGCCGATCCCGAGCGTCTGGCGAGCCTTGAGCAGGCCTTCGAGGACGCCAAGAAAGTGGCCAGGGAACTCGGCGAATCGAGCGCCATGGACGAAGCGATCGATCGTTCGGGCGGTACCGGATTGAACGCCACCACCAGCCGGGACGCCACGAGGTATTTCTACAGTCTTCCTTCGAACAAGCTCGAACTCTTCTTCTCGCTGGAGTCGAGCCGCTTCCTGGACCCCGTGCTCCGTGAGTTCTTCATCGAACGGGACGTCGTCAAGGAAGAACGCAGAATGAGCGAAAGCAGTCCGGTCGGACGCCTGGTGGAGGAGATGCTGAGTATCGCCTACAAGGCCCATCCCTACGGTGAACCGACCCTGGGTCACATGTCGGACCTGGATTCCATGACCCGCACGGAAGCGATGGATTTCTTCAAACGGTACTACGGCGCCGACAATCTGACGATCATCATTTCGGGCGACGCGGACCCCGCACACGTAAAGGAACTGGCCCACGAGTATTTCGATCGCCTTCCGGCTGGTCCTCCGATTGAACCGGTCGAAACGGTCGAGCCGCCGCAACAGGCGGAGCGCCGGGTGATCATGGAAGACAAGTCTCAGCCGGTGCTGTTGATGGGTTACCACAAGGTCGACATCAACCATGAAGACGACGTGGTGTTCAACGTGCTGTCGGATATCCTGGGAAACGGCCGCACCAGCCGTTTGTACAAATCACTCGTCAAGGAGCAGAAGAGCGCGATCGAATCCTATTCCTTTACGGACTTCCCCGGCAGCAAGTACCCGAACATGATGGTATTCGTCTCCTATCCGAGCAAGGATCATACCGCCGCCGATAACGAGAAGGCTATCGACGAGGAAGTAGAACGGATCCGGAACGAAGAGGTTACCGAGGAGGAACTCTCCAGGGCGAAGGTTCGGGCCCGCGTGAACCTGATCCGCCAACTCGACTCCAATATGGGATTGGCGCTTCAAATGGCTTATTTCCATGTACTCACGGGCGACTGGCGGAATCTGTTCCACAGTATAAACGCCATCGACGAGGTGACCGCCGAAGATATAAAACGCGTAGCGAATCAGTACCTGGTGCCTGAGAACCGGACGGTGGCTTCGATAGTGACCACGGAAGATGAATCTACGGAATAGATACGCGCCCAGAAACTACGCGCCCAGAAACGTGACTGAATGATCGCGGACCGACACGAACGTCCTCTGTCCTGAACACAGGAGTTGAACTCATGCGCAGTACCCGTCTGAAGATCGCCCTCGCCGGCCTGTTGATGGCCGGCCTGCTCACATCGGCCATGCAGGCCGCGGCCCAGAAGGACTACCGGGAATTGGAATTCCCGCCGCTCAACGATATCGAAACCCCGACGCCTACGCGGGTCGTCCTGGACAACGGGATCATCCTGTACCTGGTGGAAGACCACAGGCTGCCTATGATCAACCTGAGCGCCCGCATAGGCGTGGGCGCCGTCA
This sequence comes from uncultured Gemmatimonadota bacterium, assembly GCA_964655785.1. Taxonomy (GTDB): domain Bacteria; phylum JAAXHH01; class JAAXHH01; order JAAXHH01; family JAAXHH01; genus JAAXHH01. Next base: position 13,225 of record CAZZNP010000096.1, on the reverse strand, counting down.
ACGAACCGTCGGACAAGATCGGCCTGGCCGGGATCACCGGCGCGGTTATGCGCACGGGTGGGTCCACGAGCATGTCGGGTGACGAGATCGACGAAACGCTCGAGGGCATCGGGGCGTCCGTCGAAACCGGAATTGGTTTGGTTTCCGGCTTCGCTTTCATGTCGGCCCTGAAGGACAACGCCGATATTGTATTGCCCATTCTCGCGGACATACTCATGAATCCCGCCTTTCCGGAAGACAAGATCGAACTGGAGAAGGTCACCGCGCGGTCGTCGATTGCCCGTCGCAACGACGACCCGACCGGCATGGGCTTCAGGGAATTCAGAAAGCTCATCTACGGGGCGGAGAGCGTCTACGGGCCGCGCCAGGCGGAATACGCCACCATCGACGCCATTACCCGGGACGACCTCGTGGCCTTTCACCAGGCCTGGGTGCATCCGGATAACACCATGTTCGGCGTGTGGGGAGACTTTGACACGGACGAGATGGTAAAGAAGATTTCCGATGTCTTCGGCGGATGGAAGAATGCCGGTTTCGAGCGGCCCGAACTGCCCGACGTCGACTATGCCTTCGATAGCTCGGTCAACTACATCGAAAAAGACGATATCAACCAGAGCACGGTCGTACTCGGCCACATCGGCGGCCTGATGAGCAATCCCGATTACTTCGCCCTGCGGGTCATGAACGACATCCTCAGCGGCGGGTTCTCCGGACGGCTCTTTCGCAACGTGCGGTCCGAGCAGGGCCTGGCCTATGCGGTCTTCGGCACCTACAGCGCCAACTACAACTTCCCCGGCATCTTCTACGTGGCCTGCATGACCAAATCGGAAACCACGATCCAGGCGGCCCGGTCCCTGCTGCATGAGGTCGAGCGGATGAAGACGGACGAGATCACGGAGGAGGAACTGAACCTGGCCAAGGACAGTTTCCTGAATTCCTTCGTCTTCAACTTCGATACCCGGCGGGAGATCATCAACCGGCAGATGACCTACGAGTACTATGGTTATCCGCAGGACTTCCTGGAGAAGACCAAGACCGAGGTCGAAAAGGTAACCGTGGAAGATGTAAAGCGCGTGGCCCGCAAGTACCTGCAGCCCGACAAGGTGCGCCTGGTCGTCGTCGGGAACGGCCAGGACTTCGAAGAGCCGCTGTCCGTGCTGGGTGAGGTGAACGAGATCGACGTGACGATCGCGGTTCCCACCGTGGAAGCGCCGGAAGCCACCGAGGACGACGTGGCCAGAGGCAGGGAACTGCTGGCGCAGTCCGCGGAGGCCCTCGGGGGCAGCGAGGCCTTCGCGGCGGTTCAATCCATGAAGCAGACGGCCACGCTCACGCTCATCCGGCCCATGGGCGAGATGTCCATCGACGTGGTATCGCTGGTTACTTTCCCCGACAAGGCAAAGTCTACCATGCGGACCCCGATGGGGGAGATCACGCAGTTGCTGAACGGTGACCAGATCTGGATGGTCAACCCCATGGGCGACGCGCAACCCGCGCCGCCGCAGATGCGCGATGCGATGATCGAAGAAATGTGGGGGAATCTGGTCTTCCTGTATAGCCAGATGGACGCGGAGGGTTTGGCGATACAACATCTGGGACAGGAAGAGAGCGACGGCAATGCCGTGGACGCGCTGCTCATCACGCCGCCGGGACTCAGCCCTTTCAGGCTCTACCTGGACGCGGAGACTATGATGCCGGTCAAGAAGGCCGGGCAGACAGTAACCCAGCAGGGTCCGACAGAGATTGAGACGACACTGAGCGATTACCGCGACGTGGGCGGTCTCAAGCTGCCCTACAAGCATACGATCGTACAGAACGGGCAGCCCGGTGGCGAGTCGGTGACCAAGACCATCGAAATCAATCCGGAGATACCGCCTGACGCCTTCGCGGCGCCGGAATAGCGGGTTTTTGAAAGGACGTAGGCATGTCCGCTGAAATCAAGCACCTGATCGACTGGAAGTACTGGGACGACGGCGAGATCGTGGAGCTCCTCGACCTGGCCCGGCGCGTCAAGCACTACCGCTGGGAGTACCAGGGCCACATGCAGGGCAACACGCTGGTCATGATCTTCCAGAAGACTTCGACGCGTACCCGGGTGTCCTTCGAGGCGGGCATGACCGAAATGGGCGGCCACGCCATCAACCTGGACTGGATGGCGACCAATTTCACCCTGAGCAAAGTCCGATTCGAGACCCGGTACCTGGGCCGCAACGCGGCGATCATCATGGCCCGGCTGAAGGACAACAGGGACCTGGTGGAGATGGAAAAGGCATCCACGGTTCCGGTCATCAACGGGTGCTGCAACCTGTACCACCCCTGCCAGGCGCTGGCGGACATGCTGACCATCGCGGAAGACCGTCCGGCGGGCTTAGAAGGCGCGCGGCTGACCTACATCGGCGTGTACAACAACGTGGTGAATTCGCTGGTTTCCATCGCCGCGCCGCTGGGCGTGCACCTGACGCTGGTCTGTCCGATCCGGGAGGTGGCCAGTATCGACGAGGACAGCCGGGGGAAGCTTCTGGACAGGGGTTTGCTCACGGAGACGCTCGACGCCGAGGCGGCGGTCGGGGAGGCCGACTACGTCTACACGGACACCTGGCTCGACATGGAACTTTTCAATGATCCCGCCTACGCGGCCGAGAAGGAGAAGCGGAGCGGGATCATGATGCCCTACCAGATCGACAGCGCCCTGCTCGCTGGCAGCCGCGCGAAGATCATGCACGACATGCCCATCCACCCCGGCTACGAGATTGCCGAGGACATGATCGAGCATGAGCGGTCCATCATCTACGACCAGGCGGAGCACCGGCTGGACGCCCAGAAGGCCATCATGCTGCGGTTGCTGAATCGATTGTAACGGCCGCCCGTATTCGGCCGGAGTTTTCTCGACATACCGATCGGCGTACCTTGCGTCACTGGACGTCGCGTTCTGCCAAACCAGCAGTAAGGACCGTGTCGGCTACGATCCGGGCAGGCTCCAGTCGCGAACGGCGCGCTCCTGCAGTGAGCGGCGTACGGCGTACGGCGGCCGTCAGGCAGCGCGCAGCTACTATTCCGGCAACGCCAACACCACTAACTCCGCCCGCTCCGACGCCCCGCCGATGGGCACCGCGATAAACTGCTTTCCACCCGTCATGTAGGTCATGGGATTGCCCGTGGCGTTGCCCGGAAGCGGGATCTCCGCGAGCAGTTCGCCGGTATCCGGGTCGAAGGCCCGCAGGAACGCCTCGTTGCTCTCCGAGTCATAGGTCATGGCGTTACCGCGGTCCGAAACCTTCCGGTCCGCCACGATCCCCATCTGGGCGGCGAACAGCAACGTCTCCGTCAGCAGCGGAAACGTCCGGCGGTCCCAGCCCAGGACGGGCAGGTCCAGTCCTTCGAGGGCGGGGTGGTTGCGAGGCCCGTCGCCCACCGGGCTCATCCACGCGTGCTCGCCCGTATTCAGGTCGATGGCAGTGATCCGGCCGTAGGGCGGTTTGATCACCGGGAGGCCGTCCATGATGTTGGGTCCGTAAGCGAACCGGCCGGTGTATGCGTAGGGTGCGTCTTCCTCCTCCGACTGATTCACCGTCATGATGGTCGGCAGGCTGTAGGAAGGTACGTACAGCATGCCCGTTTCCGGATGCACGGCCGCGCCCGACCAGCTCGCGCCGCCCACCAGCCCGGGTACCGCGACCATGCCTTTCTGCGTCGGCGGCGTGAACAGCGGACCGTAGTCGTACTCGGCGATCGCGTCCATGGCCGCCTGGCGCAGTTCGGGCGTGAAGTCGATGAGATCGTCTTCGGTCAGGCCCTGGCGCTCGAAGGCCGCGGGTTTCGAGGGAAAGGGCTGCGTGGGCGACGCGGACTCGCCGGGCACCGTGGACGCCGGCGTTTCCCGCTCTTCGATGGGCCAGACCGGTTCGCCCGTAGCCCGGTCGAAGACATAGGTGAATCCCTGCTTCGTAACCTGGGCGAGCGCCTGGATCTCGCGGCCGTCCACCGTTAGGTCCACCAGGTTCGGCGCGGCGGGCAGGTCGTAGTCCCAGATGCCGTGATGCACCATCTGGAAGTGCCATACCCGTTCGCCTGTCTCGGCGTTCAGGCAGACCAGGCTCTCGGCAAAGAGATTGTCGCCCAGGCGATGGCCGCCGTAGAAATCGTTGGTGGGCGTGCTGACCGGCAGATAGACGTAACCCAGTTCCTCGTCCGCGCTCATCCACGTCCACACGTTCGTGCTGCCCGTCGTCTTCCAGGACTCGTTCAGCCAGGTCTCGTTGCCGAACTCGCCCTCCTGGGGAATGGTCTGGAACACCCACTTCTGTTCCCCCGTTCGCACGTCGAACCCGCGCACGTCGCCCGGCGGCATGACGGCGTCCGGCATCCGGAACACGGCGAAGGAGTCCAGCACCGTCGCGCCCACCACGACCACTCCGCGGACGATCACCGGCGGGCTGGATACGGCATACAGGCTGCGGTCGATGGGACGTCGCAGCCCTTTCGTCAGGTCCACCCGGCCGTTCTCGCCGAAGCCCGGAACGGGTTCGCCCGTACCGGCGTCCAGCGCGATGAGATATGCGTCACCCGTGGCATACAGTATTCGCCGGTCGCCATCCTCCTCCCAGTAAGCCACGCCGCGATGGACGAAGCCCACGTTGGCGGGCGTCCCGTCCTCCCAGGTCTTCGGATCATGCGACCAGATCGTCTCGCCCGTGGCCGCGTCGATAGCCGCGACCTGGCTGAGGGCCGTACTCGTGTACAGCACGCCGTCGACCATGAGCGGCGTCGCTTCGTTGACGAATACGCGTAGGCTGGAATCGGCCTCCAGGACGGCATTGTCGATGGAATCCCAGCGCCACGCGACCTCCAGGTCACCCACGTTTTGCTTGTCGATCTCGGCCAGTGGCGAGTACTTGGTGCTCGCGTGGTCTCCCGCGTATGCGCGCCATGCTACCTCGGAAGCGTCGCCGG
>CAZZNP010000096.1:5943-8175 GCA_964655785.1 uncultured Gemmatimonadota bacterium | reverse complement strand
CCGCAGGTCACGCCGCCGTGCTGCCGCGTGGTATGCCGTCGCGCTGCCGCGCTCATAAATCATGCCGCGTGGTATGCCGCCGGTATGTGGCCTTGCTGCCGCACCATCAAATATACCCCGTAGATCCATCCGGGCGGACGTAACACGTGCGTTGCCAGTGCACTACCTCGTTATCCTTCACCGCTTCTTCATCTACGTCGATACCGAGTCCGGGCGTGTCGCGAAGCTGCAGGTACCCGTCTTCGGGCAGGTAGGGGTCGTTGATGCACTGCTCCCATTCCGTGCCCACGGGCAGGCCGTATTCGAGGATCTTGAAATTGGGGGTGGCCGCCGCGAAGTGCACGTTGACGGCCGTGGCCACAGGCCCCATGGGATTGTGCGGCGCGATGGTGACGTAGTGCGCCTCGGCGATCGCCGCGATCTTGCGCATCTCCAGCAGACCGCCGCACACGCAGATGTCAGGCTGGATGATATCGGCGCCCTGCGCGACCATGAGCTCGAGGAACTCGAACCGGGTGTACAGGGACTCGCCCGTGGCAAGCGGGACCTGCATCTGCGACCGCAGGCGGGACCAGGCGGGCAGGTGTTCGGGACGAAGCGGCTCCTCGTAGAAATAAGGATCGCAGGGGGCCAGGGCATTGGCGAGCTGCAGCGCGAGGATCGGCTCGAAAATCCGGGCGTGGGGATCGAAGGCGAACTCCCAGTTGTCGGGCGTGCTGTCTCGAACATCCTCGAAAAACTCCGTGGCGGCGCTACAGACCCGGCCCCATCGCTCGGTTTCGATATTCAACTGGTACGGGCTCGTCTTGAACGCCGTGAATCCCCACGCTTCGTGCAGTTCGTGCGCCCGCTCCGACGTGTCCGCGGCGTTGCCGCCGACGCTGTGATACACTCGGACCCGGTCCCTGACGGTCCCGCCCAGGAGCATGTAGACCGGAAGGCCCGCCGCCTTGCCGCTGATATCCCACAGGGCATGATCCACGGCCGACATGACGGCCAGACCCGTCCCGCCGGGCGGAAAACGGAACTGTTGGAACAGTTTCAGCATGATGTACTCGATGCGGCGCGGGTCTTCTCCCTTGATCATCTCGAAGATGTAGTCGGCGATCGGCTCCACGGACTTGTCCGGCCCGATCGAATAGGCCTCTCCCCAGCCGTAAAGCCCCTCATCCGTCTCTACTTTGATCAGACCCCGGGAGCGGTTTCCGAAGGTGCCGGCGTAGGTTTTGATGGCGGTGATTTTCATATGTATATACTCCGGAACGACCTGGGTGTTGGACTCCCGCGTCCGTGGTTGGCTTCCAGTTATGTTAAAGTGACGAAATCGTTCAGACAGGTTTTTGCAAGATAGAAGGGTGGATTCGGACTGTCAAGGAGCGGCAGGCGCTTCGGGATTGCACGGTCGGCTGGGGGGACTGTCGCCGGCAGACCCTTCGCGATCGAGCGGCAGCCTGGGGGACTGTTGCTGGCAGGCGCTTCGGGATCGCACGGTCGGCTGGGGGGACTGTCGCCGGCAGACCCTTCGCGATCGAGCGGCAGCCTGGGCTGCGATGGCCGCCAGTCATAACCATTCGGTGTGGTTGACTTGCACATTCCTTTACGTATTTTGGTTTGATGGGTTACGCGATTGTACTGTTTTACGATGAAGAGGCAGACCAGGCCGTTCGAAAGGTCTGGGACGGCATTGGCGTGAAGCTTGGAAAGCCGTCCCTTTCGGACCTTGGCGCCCGGCCTCATATATCACTGGCCGTTTACACCGACGACCTCGATACGACCGGTTTCCCGGGACAGCTTCACGAATTCGCGCAGTCCATCAACCCTTTTGATTTCTGCTTAAGCAGTGTAAGCGTCTTCACCCGCCAGGATGGGGTGGTGTTCCTTGCACCCGTGGTTACCCGGCAATTGCTGGCCGTGCAGGAGCGCTTCCACGAGGCGTTTTCACAAAACAAGGATTCAGTCGTGGCACACTACCAGCCCGGTAACTGGATACCGCACTGTACGGTCGCCATCGATCTGGCGCCTGCCGAAATCCTGGAGGCTGTTGGATACTGTCGCGAAGTCTTCCAGCCGGTCAAGGGACGGTTTCAGGAGATCGGCCTGATCGAATTCCGCCCCGTCAAGGAACTCAGCACGCATAAACTCGGTTAGCTCTTACAGGTATTAGGTTAACTTTTACACGTATCAGGTTAACTTTTACACGTATCAGGTTAACTTTTACACGTATCAGGTTAA
>CAZZNP010000096.1:4302-5843 GCA_964655785.1 uncultured Gemmatimonadota bacterium | reverse complement strand
CGTATCAGGTTAACTTTTACACGTATCAGGTTAACTTTTACACGTATCAGGTTAACTTTTACACGTATCAGGTTAATTGGAAAGAACATACATATAGGAATGAACTTTCATCCTGTGTCATTCATTCCATGTTACGATGGTTATTCATCGTATTCGCAAGGAAATCCATGGCCAGTCTGATCATTGAGGGAGGAAAGCCCCTTTCCGGCACGGTCGTACCGTCCGGCAACAAGAATGCCGTGCTGCCCATCCTCTGCGCCACCCTGTTGACCGACGAGACGGTGACGATCCGGAACGTGCCGGACATCACCGACGTTCAGAAGATCGTCACCTTCCTCCAGGAACTGGGATCCCGGATCGAGTGGGACCGTGACGCCGGTTCGCTCCGGATCAACAACGCCGGCTTTCACGACGACACCGGCGAGGTGGCCCTGCCGGAAGGCATGCGCTCGGCCCTGCTGCTGCTGCCCGGCCTGCTGCACCGAACGAAGTCCATCCGGTTCGCGAATGTCAAGGGATGCGCCCTGGGCGTGCGGGAGATCGATCCGCACGTGGACGTACTTCGTTCGCTGGGGGGACGCCTCGTATCGGAAGATCCCATCGAATTTGAACTGAACGGCCGTTTCAGGGGAGACCGGATCTGGCAGGATTACGTCTCGGTGACCGGGACCGAGAATTTCATCATGGCCGCGGTCCTGGGCGAGGGCGAGTCGACCCTGGTCAATGCCGCTTGCGAACCCAACGTGCAGGACCTTTGTCGTTTTCTCAACACGCTCGGCGCGCGGATCGAAGGCATCGGGGCGAACGTCCTGCACATCCAGGGCGTTGACCGCCTGGGCAGCGGGTCGGTCGAGATCACGCCCGATCATCACGAGATCACGACGTTCCTGGCCGTGGGCGCCATGACGGGCGGCGAAGTGCGTGTAGAGCAGGCCATACCCCACCACTTCGACCTGATCAACCGCTGCTTCAGTAAACTCGGCGTAAACATCGAATACGAGGGAGATACCGCGCTGGTCCGGGGCAGCCAGTCCCACCGGATCGAGAACCCCTTCACGTCCAATATCCTGGCCAAGATCGAGGCCGCGCCCTGGCCCTACCTGCCCGCCGACCTCATGCCGCTGATGATCCCCCTGGCCATCCGGGCCGAAGGATCGATCATGTTCTGGAACAAGGTGTACGAAGGCGCCTTCTTCTGGATCTCGGAACTGGTCAAGTTCGGCGCCCACGTGGTCATCAACGACCCACACCGCGTCATCGTCTTCGGGAACCGTCCCCTTCAGCCCGCCACGGTCGAAGCGCCGTACATCATCCGGGCGGCCGTGGCCCTGTACATGACCGCCGCCAGCATCCCGGGCACCAGCGTCATCAACGGCGCCGAATCCATCCGCCGGGCCCATCCGAATTTCGTGGAGAACCTGCGCGCGCTCGGTGCCGAGGTGTCGTGGGACGGGCTGGATGAAAACTGAGATTGTCTGAAAGACTAATCCAAAGCCCGTGCATCTTAAGGGAATAAGAGAAGGCGGAAGGGATCCGCGCTC
>CAZZNP010000096.1:1303-4202 GCA_964655785.1 uncultured Gemmatimonadota bacterium | reverse complement strand
GGAATAAGAGAAGGCGGAAGGGATCCGCGCTCTGTCAAGGATCTGCGCGCTCCGGTAAATCTGCGCGCTCTGTCAAGGATCTGCGCGCTCCGGCAAGGATCTGGGCCCGGCCCTAGCCGATCACCCGGATGGGCAGGAGGGGTTTGTCGGGGTCGACCTCGAAGTCCAGCCTGACTTCCTGGTCGCCATGGCGAAAGGTCATCTTGCCTGTGCCCATCGGCGCGTCCACGCCGGGTGCCTCATACAGCGGGTAGGCGTCGTAGTCGATGACTGTGCCGTCCACCCTGTGCTGGCCATCGTAGTACATCTCCATCCGATTGCCATCCAGCGTTTCCACGGCGACGCGGTCACTCCCGGGCCAGCCGGACAGGTCGGGCTTCGATGTGGCGCGCCGGACGCAGAACGCCTCGAACGAGTCCTCGTCGCCGGCCTCTCGCGCCTCCAGGATCAGTCCGCCGTGCACATCCGGGATCCTGAGCAGCCAGCCGTCGATCTGGTCGGGATTCGCCGCCAGGTGACGCATGGATCCTTCTTCCCGGATCTCCGTCCACTCGTAGGGACCGATCGGGTAGACGGCGACATGGGCGCCGTTACCCGTATCACCCATGATCCAGCCATCCCTTTCAACCCAGGCTATCGTTCGGGGGAGGAACATGTTGATAAAGGGCGCTTCATCGTCGGGCGGGATCTTGTACAGGACGATAACCGTGCCCTCGTGCTGCATCATCCGCTCGTAAGGCGACGCGCCGAAGAGCCGGTCAGGCCACTGCAGGTAGGGCTTGTCCGACCCGATCTGCCGCCGGATCTGCTGCGGATAGCCCACGAGGAACGCGCTGAATCGTTCCGAACTGCGATAGGGGTGGTTGCAGCAGATCTTGGCCTGGTGGTTCTCTCCACGCCAGGTCAGGTCCCACGATATCAGGTCGATGGGACCGGACCCCGGACCCGGCAGCCCCAGCTGCGACGATCCCAGGGCGAAGGACGGGCTCATGTACGTGTACTTCCGCACCGACCGGGCTTCGTGTTCCACGCAGCGGTATATGGTCCTGGGCGCCTTGGTCTTCTTTACGACATGCGCTTCGGAACGGTCCACCGCCATCTCCGCGAAAAGTGCGGGTGGTCGGTATGCGGCTGTGGCCGGCGGAATGCAGAACCCATGTACGTGATGCTTAGGATCGAATTCCTCGTCGCCGAAGTACAGGTATTGCAGCGCGGAGATCGCACCGGATTTTCTCCAGGTGTTTTCCCGGTATCCTTCGCGGCTGTGCCCGCCCGCCCAGGAGCCATGGTAGTATTCCAGCGCCATGTCCGCCACGTAAAGGGAAAGCACCTGCTCGACCTGGTGGCGCAGGTGGGGATCGGCGGCGTGATCGGCAAGCGTGACCATCGGTACCATGTGCTCCACGTGGTACTGAGGCGAATCGTATTCGTGATGGCCGTTGACGGCCGTCCGGTCGATCATGCCGAGGATCCAGCGCATGGCTTCGGCCCGGTTGGCCTCCGCGGACAGGCCGTTCCACATGCATTTCGCGTCCGGCCACCTTTCCGCCGCCAGCAGGTTGCCCACGTAGAACATGAGCCAGTGGTTCTCCGTGTTGCCACGCTCGAGCACGCCGTCCATCATGAAATCCCGGATGATCTCCAGAGCTTCCTCCGGCAGCCGGTCGGGCCACCTGGCGATGAGCGCGCCGCAGGGGTACACGTGGAACGGTCCGCCGGCCGGGCGTCCGCCCCATCCGTCGGTTTGATCGGAGAGGGATTTACGAACGATTTCGACGACCTTCGCGTCATCCATGCCGGTAGCCAGGAAGGCGTTCAGGTCCCAGAGGCCGCCGCCGTCCCGCTTCGACCAGTGCTGGACGACTCGATCGGCCCGTTCGTCAACCTGTTTGTTGAAAGTTGCCTGGTCCATTTGCTGCATCCCGCGGGTTGTCTATGTTTAGGGCGCTGCCGTTTGTCTATGCTTCGGGTACGGCCGTTTGACTATGCTTCGAGTGCTGCCGTTTGACTATGCTTCGGGCGCGACGATTGCCCGTACGTTTACGAATCCCGGTATCTGCTGCCAGGTGTGGCCACCGTCTTCCGTGTACCACAGGCCGCCCGGTGTAGCGCCCGTGAGCCAGGTCGACGTCGATGCCGGATGACATGCCACGGCCGCGCACAGGTGCCTGGGCCCCCTGCGGTCCCAGTGGCCAGAACCATCCCCGACGGCCACGCCATGTTCCGTGGCGGCCAGGATATCGTCCCCGGCCAGCGATAGTTCGAAAATCGCGCCGCCGTCCGGCGTATGGCCCGCCGAATCCCAGCGTTGGCCGTCCTGGCTGCGCCAGATACCCCGGTCGTCTGTACCCGCCCAGAATTGTCCGTAAATGAATGCCAGTGCGCGAACCGCGGTGCCCGAGATACTGGTCCGTCTCCATGACGCGCCCGAGTCGTCTGCGATCAGGACGCCGCCTTCGGTGCCTAGCAACCAGGTCGTGGGCTCATCAGGATGCACCAGAATGGCGTTGGTGAACCGTTCATTGACGCGGAGCTCATCCGAGTGGTGCGTCCAGCGGACCGCGCCGGCGTCGTCATATCGACCCGTGGCGATCCCGTAAGGGGATCCGGCCACGACGCCAGGAGAACCTTCGATCGACGCGATGGCCATGACTTCGGTGAGCGTCTCGTCCTGCAGTTGCTTCCAACGGTCCGTCTGGCCTGCCTGGCCGGCCGGGTCCGTCCCGTTCGACCATTCCCAGAGACCGCTGCCCCAGCTCGCGCCGGCCACCAGGCGTTCCGGCTCGCGAATCAGGCTCGAAATGCCGTACTCCTGTGCGCCGATGCGCGTCCAGGAACCGCCGATCGTGCCGTGGTAAACGCCTTTGGAGCCGATGAGCCAGTGGTCGCGGGGGATCAT
>CAZZNP010000096.1:0-1203 GCA_964655785.1 uncultured Gemmatimonadota bacterium | reverse complement strand
TAAACACCGCCCAAAATAACACAAGCGCCCGGCTTTAACAAGCATCTTCATCAATTTGTAAAAACAATATTAAGGAGAAGAATTGTACTGCGTCGTATGGCCTGATATAACCGAATGGACCGCACCCTGAACAAACATGAAATCGGATGGCAAAATGACAGATTCAGACAAACTCACCGACTGGCTGTTCCGACTTCCCGGCCTTCCCCGCACGCCACTGGTTCAGCTGCCCACGCCGATCCATAAGCTTGCCAGATTCGGCGAACGCCTAGGGGGGCCGGAACTGTGGATCAAGCGCGATGACCTGACCGGACTGGCCGGCGGCGGTAACAAGTCCCGCAAGCTGGAGTTCCTGGTGGGCGACGCGCTGCGGTCCGACGCCGATACACTGGTTACGGTAGGAGCAATCCAGTCGAATCACACCCGGCAAACCGCGGCGGCAGCGGCCAAATGCGGATTGCGGTGCGCCTTGCTGCACTGTGGGTGGACCCGGGACGCGGGACCCGGATACAGGCAGGTCGGGAACATCCTGTTAAGCAATATACTGGGCGCGGAACTGTTTCTCGACGATCGCGAGCGGCCTATCGAGGATAAAGGGCAACTGGATGGCCTGGTCGAACACCTGCGCCAAGAGGGGCGCAAACCCTATCTCATCCCTGGCGGCGCGTCGGATCACCGCCTGGGGAGCCTGGGTTACGTCGCCTGCGCCGCGGAGATCACCCGGCAGTCCCGGGACCTGGGCATTTGTTTCGACTACGTGGTGCATTGCACGGGAAGCAGCAGCACGCAGTCCGGGCTGGTCGCAGGTTTCGCCGCGTTGGAAGCCGGCACGCGGGTGATAGGCGTGTCGGATGATGACGAGGTCGATATCAAGAAAGAGCGTGTGCTCAGGCTGGCGAACGACACGCTGGCGACCTTGGGCCTGTCATCGCGGGTCAGTACCGACGACGTTGAGATCGTCGCGGCAACTGCCGACCCCTATGGTGTTGCTTCCGAAGACGTTTTCCATGGGATCCACCTCCTGGCGCGCAGCGAGGGGATAATGGCCGACCCGGTTTACGAGGGGAAGGCGGTCCTTGGCTTGCTCAACCTCGCGGAGTTGGGACGATTCGAACCGGAGAGCCGCGTATTGCTGATGCACCTGGGAGGCAATCCGGCCATCCACGCCTATGCCAGTCAGTTCCCGCCGGTGGAGTTTACGCG
>CAZZNP010000095.1:12655-15198 GCA_964655785.1 uncultured Gemmatimonadota bacterium | reverse complement strand
CGAGCAGAATGATCACGGACAGGCACCCGCCCACCCAGTATCTGGCTTTCATGGCCTGTTATTCCCCTGGTTGCCGTTCGATTTGCCCGGTGACCGGTCGACAAACGGACGTTCGGAGCGTTCCCGGTCGAACACGATTTCTCCCCCCAGCAGGGTCTTTTCACAGTTCAGACGCCGCGGCCACCTGCGGAGGTTCCCGTGCGAATCGGTGAATTCGAAATCGCCCTCCGCCAATTCGAAGACCGCCACGTCGGCGGCCGCGCCCGGCCGGAGCGTACCCAGTTCGTTTCTCCCGATCGCCGCGGCCGGTATGGAGGTCGTACTCGCCACGATGTCCGCGAGGGGCATGCCCAGGTTCAGCATCTTGGACATGGTGGTCGGCAGGTCGTAGACCGGCCCGTCGACGTTCACGGTGTACAGGTCCGTGCTGATGGCGTCAGGGAAGAACCCGTGCTCGAAGGCCGATTTGGCCACGTCGAAGCTGAAGCTGCCGGCGCCGTGTCCCACGTCCATCAGGATGCCCCGGGAACGCCCTTCGATGACGTCCTCCCAGATCGCGCGATGGTCGTCCAGGATCCCGTGCGGGTGGCCGTGATAGGCGTGCGTGATGATGTCGCCCGGCCGGAGCAGGTCCATGATGCCGCTCAGCGGACAGGGGGTATTACCCACGTGGACCATGACCGGGACGCCGAGCTGTCCCGCCGCCTCCACCGCCAGGCGGGTCGGTTCAATGCCGTTGTCGCCCACCAGGTGCCGGCCCTGCCTCACCTTGATTCCGGTCATCAGGTCCCGGTTTGCGGCGACGGCGGCCACGGATCGGTCCACGTCCACGAATCGCAGGCTGGCCAGTTCGGGCGTGCCCGCCGTCGGTATGCCCACGCTGGAGATATTGGAGAAGCCGAAGACCCGGGTCCTGGAGGGCTCGGCCACGAGGCGGCGGAAGGCTTCCTGGCTGGGCCAACTCGAGCTTCCGGCGTCTACGATGGCCGTCACGCCGGTGGAGGGACAGACGTCGTCCGGCACCAGGCCGATGTCGGTGAACCCCCAGCAGATGTGGGCGTGCAGGTCGACCAGGCCGGGAAAGACATATCGCCCGGTCACGTCGATGACGCGGCGGCCATCGTCCGGCAGTCCGTCGCCGACGGCCGAGATCGACCCGTCGCGGATGGATACGTCGCATACCCGGTTCAGACCCTGCGACGGGTCCACGACGGTCCCTCCGCGAAGCAGGAGGCCGGGGCGGTTTTTAGTGTTGGATGGCGGCATGTGCTGACTGGTTATCCCTCCGTATCTTTTTCAAGGTCCTTCTCCTGGCTATGGTCCTTCTCCTGGCTCTGGCCCTCCTCCTGGTCCTCCTCCTGGCTCTGGTCCTCCTTCTGGCTCTGGTCCTCCTCCTGGTCCTTCTCGTGGCCCTCCTCCTGGTCCTTCTCCTGGCTCTGGTCCTCCTCCTGGTCCTTCTCAAACGGATTATTCTTGAGCGGTGGTAGCCGGTCTTTTACCTGGTGAAACCTTTCCGAATCGACCGTCAGTCCGTCCAGGGCCGGTAATCCGGCGATCTGCTCCCTCGTATTCGCTACGCGTTCCCTGCTTGGCGGATGGCTCGCGAATATGGCGTCCAGCACGCCGGGTTCACGGTCATTGATTTCCAGGAGCTTTTCGAAGAACGCCGTGACACCCCGGGGATCGTAGCCGGCTTCCCGGAGGTTTACGACCGCGAGAGCGTCCGCTTCCCGTTCCGCCTGCCGGGAGTAGTGCAGCATGGAGAGGATGCCGCCGATTCCTGCCACTTGCGACGCGACCCGTTGAACGCCCCTGGGGTTGTTTCCCGATATCATGCCCAGGACGATCTCCATCCCCAGCTGCCGGGTCAGCGCCTTGGCGCCGTGGCGACCCACGACGTGCCCGATTTCGTGGCTGATCACCCCCGCCAGTTCCGATTCGGTTTCGGCAACGGAGATGAGGCCCCGGTTGACGTAGAGGTAGCCGCCGGGGAGGGCAAAGGCGTTGACTTCATCCGTATCCACGACTTTTATGTAGTACTGTATATTCGAACGCCTGGAATGCCGGGCGAGGGTCTGGCCCAGTTCGTCGACGTAGCGGACCACCTCCGGGTCCGTGAACAGTTTGATTTCTCTTTCTATCTGTCTTGAAAACTCGCGGCCGAGTGCGATCTCATCCGACTCGCTGAGGACGTTGATGTTCTGGAAGGCACTTCCGCAGCCCAGGGTCGTCAGCAACAGGATAGAGATCGACGCGGCGGCCGGTCTGAGCGACAGGAACCGGGAAAGGCCCATTAGTGCATTTCGTATCAGCCCGTGGGGTTTCATCGCGTATCACAACGGAATCGGGGATAAGCTGGGCGCGGTACGGAGCGCCTAAAGACCCGCGTTCCAGGGCGCGCCGACAGATGGGTTCCGAGTATTGAAGATACGAACAGGCAGCCCGCCGGGCAATCGGAAAAGCCGGAAGGAATCAGCCGTTCATGTATCGACCGACATACCATTCAAAGATGGCGGATGCCCCGAACGGCCGGGGAGCGCCGC
>CAZZNP010000095.1:3327-12555 GCA_964655785.1 uncultured Gemmatimonadota bacterium | reverse complement strand
CGACCGACATACCATTCAAAGATGGCGGATGCCCCGAACGGCCGGGGAGCGCCGCAGCGCCCGGACGGTGTATCGCCGGACCTGGCTGCCGTTACGCATTGCCTGTCGAACCTGGCCGAGAACGGGCACGGGTTCGCCATGGGCCGGCGCGGCGTCCGTTCTCTGACGGGCGGTTTCAATAACCGCATATACGAAGTAGATACATACACCGGTATCTACCTCCTCAAGGTGTATCCCGCCGATCGCGCGTGGCGGCTGGAACGGGAACACGCCGCAATGAAACGACTCTCCTTCATGAGAGAAGTGCCAAAGGCCGTTTTTGCGGATGCAGTGGCCGCCGGGTTGAACGCCCCCGTGCTGATCTACGAAAAACTCCCGGGTTCACCGGTGGAACCCGCCGTCATGAGCCGGGAGGATCTCAATCTGCTCCTGGAGTTCATGATTGCCGTGCATGGCATGTCGGATCCCGGCGATCCGCGCCTGGCACGGCCCGCGGGTCCGGCCGGCCCCGCGGACTGCCTCGGTTACATCGACGAAACCATGCAGGCCATAGCCTCTTCCCCCGCCATGGCCGCCCCGTCTTTCCGCCGGGCCATGGAGCGCCTGCGCGACCTGAGACGGATTCTGGCCATGATGGATCTCCGGCCCGCGTTTTGGTCAGATGCCCCGCCCCGCCTGTGTCACGGCGATTTCCGGCCGGCCAACGTGATCAAAGCCGACCCGGACCTCGTTGCCCTGGTCGACTGGGAACACGCGGGGATCATGGACCCGTTCTACGAGGTGGCAGGTTTTTTCTGGCATCCGGAAAGCGTGGGCATGGAGGCGGGGTTGCGGGAGGCGGCCATCGCGGACTACTGCGAACGGTGTGCCGACCCCCGCGCCAGCGGAAAGATGGCGGTATACCAGGCCATACTTCCCCTGCAGTGGTGCGTGCGGATCCTGTCTCTGATCGAAGGCTACGACCGACAGGTGGTCCAGCCCTGGAATGAACTCCGGCCGCTGGAAGCGCTGTGGGAGGACCTGGAACAGTACCTCGGGCTCGCTGGAGAGCATCTCGGCACGGCGCCGAGCTGACCGGCCTGACGCCTCTGCCGCACCGCGGGCTCGCTGGAGAGCATCTCGGCACGGCGCCGAGCTGACCGGCCTGACGCCTCTGCCGCACCTCGGGTTCGCTGGAGAGCATCTCGGCACGGCGCCGAGCTGACCGGCCTGGCGTCTCTGCCGCACCGCGGGCTCATCCTGATGCCTCTGCGTCGACACTCACCTCGTGGTGTAGCCCAGCCGTTTCAGATCCAGGTCTTTCTTCCGCCAGGAGGGCCGGACCTTGACCCGGAGGTCGAGATAGACGGGACGGTCGATGAATTCGACGATCGCCTTCCGCGCGGACATGCCGATGCGCTTCAGCATGCGTCCGTTCCTGCCGATGACGATGCCCTTCTGGGAAGTCCGCTCGATAATGACGGCCGCCTGGATGTAGGCCGTGCCGTTGGGACGCTCCGTAAAGTCCTCCACGATCACGGCCGATGCGTAGGGCAGTTCCTCGTGCACGGCCAGGAACAGGTGCTCCCGGATGATCTCGCCCACGAAGAACCGTTCGGGCTGGTCGGTGAGCATGTCGGCGGGATACAGTGCCGGCCCGGACGGTAGCAAACGGATGACCGCGGAGAGCAGGGGGTCGAGTCCGTCACGCTTGAGGGCGGATACCGGCACGATCTCGGCGAAGGGGAAACGGTCCGCGGCGCGGTCGATCATGGGGAGCAGGGAAGTCCTGGACGTCCGGTCGATCTTGTTGATAGCCAGGATGACCGGTCCGCGGCTCTGCTCGAGGAAGCCGGCCACCCGGTCGTCGAGGTCGCGTTCGAAACGGTTGGCTGCCACGATAGCCACGGCTGCGTCCGAATCATGCAACGTGTGGACCGCGGACTGCAACATGTATTCCTGGAGCCGGTAGCCGGGCTCGAGCAGCCCGGGCGTATCAAGGAACAGGACCTGGCAGTTGTCCTTCGTCAGAATACCCAGCACCCGTTGGCGGGTGGTCTGGGGCCTGGGCGTGACGATGGAAAGCCGGTGCTGCAGAAGCGCGTTCATCAGGGTGGACTTGCCCACGTTCGGTTTCCCGACCAGGGCCACGAACCCCGCGCGATGCGGTCCGGCGCCGTTCGCGCTTCCCGCGCTTTCCGTGCCGTCCGCGCTTTCCGTGTTTCCGGCGCCGTCCGTATTTTCCATGCGTTCCGTGGGGTCCATGAGACTCCGGTTGTTGACGGCAGGGGTGTATGCCGAGTCCAGGTATGGCCTGTATGCTCCAAGGTATGTGATTTTCGCTGCGCGTTCCCTATACGTGATATCACATACGTAATACTACTATTGAAAAAGAGAAAGGACTGTTTGACTCTACGGCCGGATCGGTTATCCTGAATGACCGCGTTCACCGTACGTATTCACAGGAGAAAAAGCGCCATGAATGAGCCGGTCGTCTATCTCAACGATGGATTCGTCCCCGCTTCCCAGGCCCATCTGAACATCTACGACCTGGGGATCGTCCTGGGGGCCACCGTGACTGAAATGACCCGGACTTTCCGGCATGAGCCGTTCCGGCTGGAAGAGCATGTGCGGCGGCTTCTTCGGTCGTGCAAATACGCGGGTTTCGACCTGGAACTGGACCACGACGGCCTGGTTGAATGTACGCGACGCCTGATAGAGACCAATGGCAAGCTGATCGGCCCGGAGCAGGATCTGGGCGTCGTCCATTTCGTGACGCCGGGGGAAAACCAGATCTACGCGGGAAGCGCCGGCAGGCCGGTTCGTCTTTCTCCGACCTTGTGCATCCACTCCTTTCCGCTGCCCTTCTCCGTGTGGCGTCCCTTCTACGAACAGGGCGCTCACGTGGTTACGCCCTCCATCCGTCACGTGCCGCCCCAGTGCGTCGATCCCAAGACCAAGAACCGCTCGCGCCTGCACTACTGGCTGGCCGACAGGCAGACGCAGGCCGTCGACCCCGCGGCTACTTCGCTGCTGCTCGACCTGGACGGCAACCTCACAGAGTGCTCGGGAGCGAATTTCGTCGTGTTGGAGGACGATACGATCTTTACGCCCACCAGCCGGAACATACTGGAAGGGGTCAGCCTGGTGACACTGCGGGATATGGCGCCGGAGTTGGGGCTGGACTGGGTCGCGAAGGAACTGCAGCCCTACGACGCCGTCAATGCCGACGAGGCCTGGTTGACCAGTACGCCTTATTGCCTGGCTCCCTGTACGCGCATCAACGGCACGCCCATCGGCGACGGCGCCCCCGGGCCCGTGTTCGCGCGGGTGATGGAGGCGTGGAGCCGGCGTGTGGGCATGGACATCATGGCGCAGATAAAAAACACGGACTGAACCGGCGGCCGATCGTCGATGCTGGTCCGCGCACCAGGATCCGTTTCAAATGCGGGATCGAGTCATCGCGGCCGCTGCCCACACCCCTTTCGACTTGATAAATACACGGTAAGTCGGTATTTTACGGTACCTTTTAAGGTCTGAATCACTGAAGCGTCATCACGTCGAGGCTGTATCCTTGGGCACCTTTATTCTACATGGGCTGATACTGGCGGGCTACGCCGTCGCCACCGTGATCTATTTCCGTCATTTCTGGACGAGACAGTCCAGGTCCGGATTCTACGCCAGCCTGTCCCTGGTGCTGGCGCTGGCCTTCCACAGTGCCTTTCTGATTGGCCGGGCGGTGGAGTCCAGCCACGCGCCTTTCGTCGGCCTGCACGAGTCGATGAGCTTCTTTGCATGGCTCATCGCCGTGGTCTACCTTTTCCTGGAGCGCCGTTTCCACGACCGGTCGCTGGGCGTATTCGTCCTGCCCCTCGTCCTGGCGGCGCAGTCGGCTTCCACGGCGTTTATGAGCCCCGTCGATCCGTTGCCGCCCCTCCTGCAGAGTCCATGGTTCAATTTCCACGTAACGGCGAGCTTCCTGGCATACGCTGCGTTCTCGTTCTCCTTCATAACCGGGCTGCTGTACGTCATGCAGATGTACTACATCCACCACCGGCGCGTGGGCCTGGTGTTCTCGCGGCTGCCCGCACTGGACATGCTGGACGAAATGAACCTGAAGGCGACGCTCATCGGCTGGGTGTTCCTGTCCGCGGGCATCCTCACGGGCTTCTGGTGGGCGACGTCGGCGTGGGACTCGATCACGCCGTGGCTGCAGGACCCGAAGGTGCTTTGCGTGATGCTGACCTGGGTCATCTTTACTTCCCAGCTGATTACTCGATTTACCGCGGGCTGGCAGGGCGAACGGGCGGCCATCATCTCCATGGCCGGGTTCGCGTCCGTGCTGCTGGCCTATCTCGGCGCAGGACTCTGGACCAATCTGCATATATTCGACTGATTCCCGATGGGTTATCCGGTGAACCGGCCGGTGAATGATCGAGGTCGGACCATGAAGCTGGAATACGGACCATGAAGCTGGAATACGGACCATGAAGAAATACTATCCCGCCTTCGTCGACATCGAAGATCAGCCGTGCCTGGTGGTGGGCGGCGGTGCGATCGCGGCGGAAAAGGCGGGTTCGCTACTCGATTGCGGAGCAGTCGTAACCGTGATCAGCCCCGACCTGACGGAAGAGCTGCGCGGCAGGGCGGATCGCGGAGAATTGCGCTGGATCGCGAGGCGGTACGAACCGGGCGACGTCCGGGGTTTCATGCTGGTCATCTGCGCGGCCGGCTCCGCGGAGGCCAACGAACAGGTCTACGGGGACGCCGAGAAGGAAGGCATCATGGCGAACGTGGTGGACGTGCCCGAACTGTGCCGGTACATCGTTCCTTCCATCGTACGACAGGGCGACCTGTGCATCGCCATATCCACGGGAGGAAAGAGTCCCGCGCTGGCGAAGAAGATCCGCGGGCAGCTGGAAGGGGTCTTCGGGACCGAATACGCCGTCCTGCTCGACCTGCTGGGAGCGTATCGTCCCCGGATGAAGGCCAGGCACCCCGAAGATATCGATACCCGCGCGAGGTTGTGGAAGTCCCTGGTGGATTCCGACCTCCTCGATCTCATTCGCGCCGGACGCGCGGAAGAAGCGCGCGACAGGGTAGAATCATGCATCTCACACTCGTCGGACTGAGTCACCATACCGCGCCCATCGACGTGCGCGACCAGGCGGTGCTGACGAAGTCGCTCCACGAAAAGGCCCTCTCTTTCGTCAAGACTTCGAGCGGCATCCTGGAAGCGGTGCTGCTGTCCACGTGCAACCGCAGCGAGATGTACGCGACCACAGACGAGGAACATACTGATCCCGGCCCCATCGAGGCCTGGTTCCACGAGATCCACGGCGTGGACGAAGGCGTGCTGTCTCCCTACCTCTATCACCGGAGGGACGAGGCGGTCATCCGCCACCTGTTCCGGGTCGTCTCCAGCCTGGATTCGATGGTCGTCGGGGAACAGCAGATCCTCGGCCAGGTCCGAGAGGCCTACATGCAGTCGCTGAACACCAAGACCACGGGACTGGTCCTCAACCGCCTGTTCGAGAAGGCGCTGGCCGTGGGCAAGCAGGTGCGTGAGACAACGGAGATCGGGGCGGGCTCGGTTTCCGTCAGTACCGTGGCGGTGGAACTCGCGCGGAAGATCTTCACGGACCTTCGACAGCATACGGCCATGCTGATCGGCGCGGGAGAGACCGGTGAACGCACCGCGGAGTACCTCGTCGACCAGGGCGTGAAGCGGCTCATCGTCGCCAACAGGACCTATGACCGGGCCGCCGATCTGGCCCATCGCTTCGACGGGATCGCCGTTTCCCTGCACGACGGGCTGCAGATGATCTCCGACGTCGACATCGTCATCAGCTCCACCGGCGCCGCCGAACCGGTGCTGGGCAGAGACCGTATGACGGACATCATGCACGACCGCCGCAACCGGCCCATCTTCCTGATCGACATCGCCGCGCCCCGGGATATCGACCCCCGCGTGCGCGATCTCTACAACGTCATCCTCTACGACATGGACGACCTGCAGTCGGTGGTGGACGACAACGCGGAGGCGCGGAAGGCGGAAGCGCTGAAAGTGGAGGCGATCGTCGAGGCCGAAGTGGAGCGGTTGCTCGCGTGGTACCAGAATCTCTCCATCACGCCCACCATCGCCCAGCTTCGCCATTTCGCGGACGATGTCCGGCACCAGGAAGTCGGCCGAGCCTTCGCCCAACTCGGCCATCTCTCCGACGAGGACCGGGAGACCGTGGAAAAGATGAGCCGCGCCATTGTGAACAAGCTGCTGCATCGGCCGACGGTCCAGCTTAGAAACACTTCCGATCCGGAGCACAAGGACTACCACCTCTACAGCCTGCGCCATCTCTTCGGACTCGACGAGTACGGGAACGACAAGAACGGTGCCGGGAACGAATAACGCAGCGAGTCTGCTGGCCGGGACGTCGATTAACGCAGCGAGTCTGCTGGCCGGGACGTCGATTAACGCGGCGAGCCGGGCGGCCGGAAAAAAAACGTAGCGAGCCGGGCGGCCGGGACGTCGATTAGCGTACCGAGCCTGCCGGCCGGGACAACGATCCCCTATCCATGACTACTTCACTCATCATAGGCACCCGTGGCAGCAGGCTGGCCCTCGTCCAGGCCCATTCGGTGGCCAGGGACCTGGTAGCGGGCCGCGACGACCTGGACGTGCAGGTGCGCATTCTCAAGACGAAGGGCGACAAGGACAGGGGCGCCTCGCTGGATACCTTCGGCGGCGAGGGCGTCTTCGTCAAGGAACTGGAACGGGCCCTGGTCTCTGGAGAGATCGACGCGGCCGTTCACAGTCTCAAGGACCTGCCTACGGCTCTACCCGATGGCCTGACGATCGCCGCGGTACCTGAGCGCGTGGACGCGCGCGACGCCCTGATCAGTCGCGGCGGCGCCGGACTGGACGAGCTTCCACCGGGCGCCCGTGTCGCCACGGGGAGTCCACGGCGAAGGGCGCAGCTGCAACATTACAGGCCGGACCTTCGATTTACGGGTATTCGCGGGAATATCGACACCAGGTTGAAGAAACTGGATGAACCGGACGGACCGGACGCCATCGTGCTGGCCGTGGCGGGATTGCAGCGACTGGGCTGGACCGACCGCATCTCCGAGGTATTGTCTTCTGATGTCTGCATGCCGGCCGTCGGCCAGGCGGCGCTCGCTATCGAGACCCGTGAGGATGATCTGCCCATCCTGGATGCGGTCCGGCGTATCGACCATCTTCCAGCCCGGCAGGCGGTGATGGCGGAGCGTTCTTTTCTTAATCGTATCGGCGGCGGATGTCATACCCCGGTCGGCGCCTGGGGAAGAATACAGGGGGACTGCCTGGAGCTGGATGCCGTGCTGGCCGCCGACGACGGCAGTTGGATGGTGCGCCGTTCCCTGCGAGGAAAGCCGGACGAAGGGCGTGAACTGGGCCTCCGGCTGGCCGAAGCGGTGATGGCGCTGACCAGGCGGACTACGGAATCCCGATGAACGGTGAATCCCCAGACCATTACGATACCCCAGACAAGCGCGAATCCGCCCCGCGGTCTCCAGCCAAACGCGAATCTCCGCCGCGGCCGCCGGGCATGCGCGAATCCGCCCCGCAGCAACCGGGCATGGTTTACCTGGTAGGCGCGGGCCCCGGCGATCCGGGACTGATTACGGTAAAAGGCCTGGCCTGCGTGCGGCGGGCCGACGTCGTCATTGCGGACTACCTCGCCGATAACCGGCTGGTGGCTGAAGCGCCCCGACAGGCTGAACGCATCCGCGTTCCCTGGCGTCCGGAGCGGCAGGCGGAGATCAACGACCTGCTGGTGCGATACAGCCAGGCCGGAAAGACTGTGGTCCGGCTGAAGGGCGGCGATCCATTCGTGTTCGGCCGGGGAGGCGAAGAGGGACTGCATCTCCAGCGCCACGGAATCCCCTTCGAGGTCGTTCCCGGCATCACGGCGGCCGTCGCGGTCCCGGCCTACGCCGGCATACCGGTGACCCATCGGGAGATCACTTCGACGATGTCCGTCGTCACCGGCCACGTATCCCCGGACAAGCCCCGAACGGATCTGGACTGGGAGGCTTTCGCCGGACGGATCGGCACGTTGATCTTCTACATGGGCGCGCGGAACCTGCCCTATATCGTGGAAAGACTGATCGATCACGGCCGGCCGAAAGACACGCCCATCGCGCTGATCCAGTGGGGCACCACGCCGAAGCAAAGGACGCTCGTCGGTACCTTGGAAGATATCGTTCCCAGGGCCCGGCAGGCTTCCTTCACTCCGCCCGTGCTGATCGTCGTGGGCGAGGTGGTGGCGCTGCGTTCACAGCTCGATTGGTTCGAATCCAAGCCGCTCTTCGGCGTCCGCGTGCTGGTCACGCGCGCCCGGGACCAGGCCGGCGACCTGTCGGAATCGCTCATCCGGCACGGTGCGGAGCCGGTCGAGGCGCCGCTGATCCGGTTCGAGGCCCCCGATGACTGGTCGGAAGCGGATGCCGCGCTGTCCGGCCTTTCCGGTTACGATCACCTGGTATTCACCAGCGGGAACGCCGTGGAGGCGTTTTTTACGCGACTGAGCGAACAGGGGCTGGACGCCAGGGCACTGGGCGGGGTTCACGTCGCCGCGGTGGGGCAGGCTACGGCCGGCGCGCTGCGCAGGCGCGGGATCGAAGCGGACTGCCAACCCGATGTATTCCGGGCCGGTAAGCTGGTGGAAGCCCTGGCCGCCAACCGCGACCTGCGAGATGCCCGGATCCTCTTCCCCGCTGCGGATATCGCCGGTACCGCTGTAGTGGACGGACTGACTGCCGCCGGCGCGTCCGTGACGAAGGTAACAGTCTACCGGACCGTCATGGAAGAGGTGCTGCCGGACGGCATCGCGTCCATGTTGCAAGACCGGAAAATCCATCTGGCCGTATTCACGAGTTCGTCGGCCGTGACCGCGTTTGTCAGGGCCGTGGGGACGGACGGTCTGCAACGCCTGGCCGGGGGCATACGCATCGCCTGCATAGGCCCCTCCACGGCGGCGACCGCCGAGAACGCGGGCTTGTCCGTGGACATCGTACCGGGACAGGCTACCGTCCCCGCGCTCGTGGAAGCGATCGTACGCGACCGGCTGGCCGGGTGCGAATGAATGGGGGAATAACGATTGCCTTAACCACCCGCGCCAGTGTATATTGTCGGGCCGATGATCAATTGACAAACCGGCGTTAAGTACGACGCGATAGAACTTGCGAGGCGGGCGACGAGGCGATTGG
>CAZZNP010000095.1:1401-3227 GCA_964655785.1 uncultured Gemmatimonadota bacterium | reverse complement strand
ACCGGCGTTAAGTACGACGCGATAGAACTTGCGAGGCGGGCGACGAGGCGATTGGCCGACCGGCGACGAGGCGATTGACAAACCGGCGTTAAGTACGACGCGATAGAACTTGCGAGGCGGGCGACGAGGCGATTGGTTTTGCCGCGCCCGCATGGCATCATCCAGAAGATCTGAGCGATCCGCTATGCCCTTCTGTCCGGAATGCGAATGCGAATACACCCGCAGCGTGGAGAAGTGCCCTATCTGCGCTACAGGCCTGGTCGACGCGCTGAATGAGGAGTCGTCGTGGGTTTGCGATGAATGTAAAGCGGAGATCCCAGGCGACGCGGAGTCCTGCCCGGTCTGCGGAACTGTGTTTATCGACGTTCTTCGCTGTCTTACCCATCCGGCCGAACCCGCGCACGGACGGTGCGTCGTATGTGGACGGCACGTGTGCGCGGAATGCGGGGTCCGCCAGCTGGGCCGGTATTTCTGTGAAGGACACGGATCGGAGGAAAAACCGCCGGAGGAAGAAATACTCTATCGAACCGAAGACCGGGAAGCACTGAAATACCAGCGCTACCTGGCGCGGCAAGGGGTGGAATGCCGGGTGTTTTCAACCGATCAGGACGCGGGACTGCTCATCGGCGCGTGTTCGGCCGAAACGGCGAGGATCATCGTGCCTTCGAGACACCAGGCGCCGACGCGCGAGTGGATGGCGTCTCGTTCCATCGACGACGGACACGTGGTGTTCCAGTGCGAGCGCTGCAGCGCCCTGAACGGATTCGATGCCGGAGGATGCGCCAATTGCGGCGGGAACTGATGCCCGGCGGCGAGAACTGATGTGCGAACTGCAGCGGGTATTGCTGCCTTGGCGTCAGACAGGATAACATAATGGCATTTCCCGTACATCGCCTGCGTCGCCTGCGGCGGACCGGAAGCCTGCGCGGTTTGGTCGCCGAGACCCGGCTTTCAGTGGACGACCTGGCCTATCCCATGTTTATCTGCCCGGGGGTGGGCGTCCGTTCGCCTGTGGATTCCATGCCCGGCGTGGACCGGCTGTCGGTGGACCTGGCCGCGGAGGTTTGCCGAGAAGTCTCGGACCTGGGTATCCCGGCCGTCATGCTGTTCGGCATCCCGGAGCACAAGGACGCCTACGGATCCGGCGCTTACGCGGACGACGGCATTGTCCAGCAGGCCATCGGCGCGATCAAGCGGGCGGCTCCGGAACTCACCGTCATCGGTGACGTGTGTCTCTGCGAATACACCGATCACGGGCACTGCGGCATGATCCGGGAGGGCGACGTGGAGAACGACGCCACGCTTCGTCTCCTGGTCCGGACCGCGCTCTCGCAGGCCCGCGCCGGCGCCGACATGGTAGCGCCGTCGGACATGATGGACGGCCGCGTGGGGGCGATCCGCGAGGGCCTCGACGGCGAGCGTTTCGAGCATGTCCCGATCCTTTCCTATTCCGCCAAGTACGCTTCGGCGTATTACGGACCCTTTCGCGACGCCGCGGATTCGGTCCCGCAATTCGGCGACCGCCGTTCCTACCAGATGGACCCGGCGAATTCCAACGAAGCGCTGCGGGAAGTGGAACTGGATCTCGAAGAAGGCGCCGATATCGTCATGGTCAAGCCGGCCCTGGCCTATCTCGACGTGATACAAAGGGTGAAATCGGCTTTTGAAGTGCCGGTGGCCGCCTACAACGTGAGTGGGGAATACGCCATGATCAAGGCGGCGGGCCGGATGGGCTGGATCGACGAAGAACGGATCGTCCAGGAGTCGCTGACCGCCATAAAACGCGCCGGCGCGGACATGATCCTCACTTATTTCGCGCGGGACGT
>CAZZNP010000095.1:0-1301 GCA_964655785.1 uncultured Gemmatimonadota bacterium | reverse complement strand
CGCAATTTTGGAAGGGTGGGAGGCCGCCCGGTATTCATGGAACGGGGCGCGGGGTCGAAGGTCTATGACGTGGACGGCAACGAGTACATCGATTATCTGGGATCGTGGGGCCCGCTGATCCTGGGCCACGGGCATCCCGCCGTGGTCGAAGCCCTGAAGAAGGCCTGTGAGCGGGGAACGAGTTTCGGCACGCCCACCGAAGCAGAGATCAGGTTGGCGGAGCTGGTCAGGGACGCCTTCCCGTCCATCGAATTGGTACGCATGGTCAATTCCGGCACGGAAGCGGCCATGAGCGCCCTGCGCGTGGCCCGCGGATATACGGGGCGGGACCTGGCGGTCAAGTTCGAGGCGGGATACCACGGCCACGGAGACAGCTTTCTCGTCCAGGCCGGTTCCGGCGCCGCGACGTTCGGCATCCCGGACAGTCCCGGCGTGCCCGCAGACCTGGCGAAGATGACCATCAACCTGCCGTACAACGACAGCGAGGCCGTCCGGCGCACCCTTTCGGAACGGGGCGGTGAAGTCGCCTGCGTGATCGTGGAGCCGGTCGCCGGCAACATGGGCATGATCCCTCCTGCCGCCGGTTTCCTCGAAACCATCCGGGAAGAGACGGAGAAGCGGGGCATCGTACTGATTTTCGACGAGGTCATTACCGGATTCAGGATCGCTTTCGGCGGAGCGCAGGAACGGTTCGGCATCCGGGCCGACATGACCTGCCTGGGCAAGATCATCGGCGGGGGCCTTCCCGTGGGCGCCTATGGCGGGCGGCGGGAAATCATGGAGACCGTGGCGCCCGACGGGGCGGTCTACCAGGCCGGCACGTTATCGGGCAACCCGCTGGCCATGACCGCGGGTTACGAGACGGTACGGCAGCTTCAGGAGCCCGGAGTCTACGAGCGGCTGGAAGCGCTGGGCGCCCGTCTAGGCGACGGCCTTCGCGCCGCGGCGGAAGCGGCCGGCGTCCCGGCCAGTCTTACGCGAGTCGGTTCCATGACGTGTACCTTCTTCACCGATCAGGCCGTTACGGATTTCGACACCGCCTCCACTTCGGACGCGGACACCTACGGGCGTTATTTCTGGAACATGCTGGACCGGGGCGTCTACCTGGCACCCTCGCGCCTTGAAACGGGTTTCGTGTCCCTTGCCCACACCGAAGCGGACATCGACCATACTCTGGAAGCGGCGCGGGAGAGCATGAAGCATTTGCAGGTATAGATTATAAGTATAGACTACATGTAACCAGTGCGTTGAGAACACAAGAAACGAAACATTTCGTACCGAATTCCAGCCACTTCACGGGG
>CAZZNP010000094.1:9646-15312 GCA_964655785.1 uncultured Gemmatimonadota bacterium | reverse complement strand
GTGCGTTTCAGGGCCTGGTGCAGGGCGTTTGCGTAGGTGAAGGTGTGCAGCACCGTGATCCAGTCGCCGAATTCGTTCTGCGTGTGGAACCGGGCGATGCGCAGCGCGGCCGCGTAGGTGACCGCCTGGCTGAGCTGGACAGGCGTCATGCCCCTGCGCAGACGATCAAGCATGGCATCCACCGTGGCCTGGGGATCGTCCCCCAGGATCACTTCGGCCAGTTCCCCGGGACCGTCCCACGCGTATCCATTGGACGTCGATGCCAGCGCGCCGGGCAACGCGTCGTTGGCTTCGCGCAAGATAGCTGCCAGGTCGACGGGATGGCGCCAGGCGTTCCGCTCTTCGCTGCGCGCCGCGGCGCAGAGCTGGCTCATCAGGCTGGGCAGCACCTCGCCGGCGTGATCCCATCCGATATGATCCAGCAGTTCCGTGGACTTGTTGATGAAATCCACGACGTGGCCGCCGTCCAGGAATACGTGGTCCGTAGCGGCGCTCATCATCATGTCCACCAGCAACGCGGGATCACTGCCCATGGACACGGCGGTGAGCAGGCACCGAGTGGCGCCGTCGGAGTCCCGCACCTCAACGAAGCGACGGAACCAGCGCTTCAACTGTTCGAACGACAGGTTCTCCGTATCCAGGGGCTGCAGGTCGAACCTCGGCGGCTGTCCGTTGCTGTCCCGGGCGACGTGCGTCAGCCCCTGGAACAGCGGGAGGATCTGCTCGTCTTTCGGCAGATACGCGCACAGATTGGTCATCGCGGTGAGAATGGTCAGTCCGGGTCCCCATCCGGACGAACGGTACCGAACCCCGTAACGGCCGCCCGTCTCGGTAATATCCTTGTAAGACACGCCCGACTTCAGGAGGGCGATCACCGCCTTGGCGTTGACCAGGGAAATGTTCTGCTCGAGGCCTTCCCTCAGGCGGTTACGCCAGTATTCGGCGTCACCGGACCGATCTCGCGAACCCGATACCCATACGTCGCCGTTCCGCAGCTCAACCGCGTAAACCGGCACGTCGTCCGCGAAGAGATCGAAGGTGCAGCCGCTCTCCAGGTCGAAGTCGGCGTGGTGCCAGTGACAGGTCAGAATGCCGTCCTTGATCGTGCCCCGGTGCAGCGGGAAACCCATGTGGGGACAGCGGTTGTCCACGGCGTGCACCTGCCCGTCATCGTGGTGGAACACGGCGATCGGTCCGTCGTTGCCGTTGACGACGATGCTCCCCTTACCCTTGAGTTCTTCTACAGATGCGACCCGGATCGGATCGCGGAGTTTCGTACTGATCGCGTCGGTCATAATGGTATCCTCGAGCACGTATTCTTGTTGATCACGCCTGCCCAGTCTATAATATGAGTACACATTACACGGGTGTTGTCATTCATTATTCTCCGATGCAACGGTCGCATGTGTTACCGCGGTGGCCGCATGTGCGGCGGGGGGATGACCGAATTACATCCATCTGAACAACCACCGGGATGCGATCGACCACGCGGACGCGATCGACCATGCGGACGCGATCGACCACGCACGAGTGCAAAACATGAGCAAACCACGAATCTGGTACCTGCCAACGCCAACCCACACCGACGGTGTTTTCAAGAATGAAACCTACCGGCGGTTGCTGGCGGGCTTCGACGTGGTGGAGAACGAAACGGACCGCGCGTTGACGGCCGCCGAGGTGGAGGAGCGGATATCAGGCTTCGACGGGCTGGTCACCGGCTGGGGCGTCATGCCGATCAGCGGTGAGGCCTTGAGACGGGCGGACAACCTGAAAATCGTCGTCCACTCCGCGGGGTCGGTCAAGTACCTGTTCACCCCGGAGATGGTCGCGAGCCACCTGGCGCCCAGGGGGATCCGCGTCATCAGCGCACGGGGCGCCATCGCCCTCAACGTGGCGGAACACGCGGTCGGCGCGCTGATCATGATGAGCCGCAGGTGGGTCCACGACGCCCTCAACATCCGGCATCGGGGCATGTGGCGGGATCCGGACAAGAACTGGTCGAACCAGTTCCTGCGGGGCGCTGTGGTGGGGATCGTCAGCGCCAGCATGGTGGGACGGGAGGTGATCCGTCTCCTCGAGCCCTTCAACGTCCGCATTCTAGTCTACGACCCCTACCTGGGCGATTGGGACGCCGGAAGGTTGAACGTGGAACGGGTGGACCTGAACACGCTGTTCGAACAATCGGACATGGTGACCGTTCACGCGCCGTCCATCCCGGAGACGGACCGCATGATCGGCACGGAGCAACTGCGGCTGTTGCGGGACGACGGCGTACTGGTCAACACTTCGCGGGGATCCGTCCTGGACCACGATGCGCTGTACGAAGAAGCAAAGACCGGAAGGATACAGGTCCAGTTGGACGTGACCACGCCCGAACCCCTGCCCCCCGACCACAGGCTGCGTGCCCTCCCCAACGTGGTCATAACGCCCCACAGCTCGGGTACCGGCGCCTTCGGCCACCTCGAAATCGGCGAGATCACGCTGGCCGCGCTGGAGCACTTTTTCTCGGGACGGGAACTGGTGCCTGGCGAAGTGGACCTGGAAAGCTGGGCGCAGATTGCGTAGGGGAGGGGGATGTGGCGGACGTAAGTTTGTGCTGTACTATAAACCAGGCGTTATGTGCTTTGAGTTTTTATATGGAATTCAGCGCATAGTATGAAAGTTTCTCACGGATCCTTTTCGGCGGCCCGGGCCATGAATAGGTACCTCGTTCCCATGAAAGTGTATTAAAAGTTTCTGGCGATACTTCTTCCACAATACGCATTAAATCATCATGAGGGATCAGATACCAGATATCTCCTACTCTAAAGCACATATGCAGGTTTTTTCCTATGTACTTCCTGTCTATTAGCATACGTCCCTTGAGTTGAACTTTCAGCGTTTGATCACCGTCTTTGTGATATGCCAGGAAATCTGCACCTTGCCAGTCGTCTGACAACTTGATACAGTTGAATCCATAATCAGCAAGCTTACTTGCTACTTTGTGGAAGTTAAATATCTCCTTCTGCTTGCTGCTCAAGTCTTCATAGTTGGTTCTCTCCAGTTTCATTTACCGTTACTCCTTAAGATCTGTTCGCCAACGCGCGTTCATCGACGGCGGGATCTAGACCCGCCGCCGCGCCGCAAGCACCGTATTCTCCATCAACATGGCCACGGTCATGGGACCGACGCCCCCGATGCGAGGCGTGATCCAGCCGGCGACTTCGGCCACGTCCTCATCCACGTCGCTGAGAAGTTTCTTGCCCTTCCGGGTGATCCCCGCGGCCACGACGGCCGCACCGGGTTTCACCATGTCCTTCTTAATCAAGCCCGGCGATCCCGCGGCTGCGATGATGATATCGGCTTCACGCAGGTGGGCGGCCATGTCGGGCACAGCCGAATGCAGTACCGTGACCGCCGCGTTGCAGTTGGGCCGTTTCAGCGAAAGCAGCAGGGCCAGGGGACGGCCGATGGTCAGTCCGCGGCCGACGATCGCCACGTTCTTCCCTTCGATGGGAACGCCGTAATGGACCAGCAGGGCGAGGATCCCGTTGGGCGTGCAGGGCAGAGGTCCCGGCTTGCCGATCACCAGCCGGCCCAGGTTGATGGGATTGAGCCCATCCGCGTCCTTGTCGGGCGCCACGGACAGCAGCGCCTCGTCCTCGTCGAGACCATCCGGCAGCGGTATCTGCACGAGGATGGCATCGACCTCCGGGTCTTCGTTCATCTGCCTGATCGTCGCGAGCAATTCATCCTGGGTCGTGGAAGCGGGCAGGTGGGTATGGATGCTCCGGATGCCGATCTCCTCGCACGCCCGGTGCTTCATGGAGATGTAGGTCGCGCTGGGGCCGTCGTCGCCGACCAGTATCGTGGCCAGGCCCGGCGTCACGCCGCGCTCGCGCATCTCGGCCGTTTCTTTCGCGAGCCTCGCCTGCATTTCGTCGGCCAGCTTGCGGCCGCTCATGATGACCGGGCCATTGCCAGAACTCATTGGCGCACCTCTTTTACCGGAATACTCATTCGGAATTGCCCTTCGCCGAGCTGATACCAGGGATTGATCGCAGCGCCGTGGCCATCAAGCTCTACTAAATTGCTGCGGCCTTCTTCGCGACATCCATGCCATTCGGCTGCCATATGGCTCTACTCAATTCCCGCGGCCTTCTTCGCGACATCCATGCCATTCGGCTGCCATAAGGTTCTACTCAATCCCCGCGGCCTTCTTCGCGACATCCATGCAGCGCAGCAGGTCGTAACCCCTGAAGATCGTGATCTTCTGCGCTTCGAGGGATCCTTCCGCGTGGATGGCGAGCAGCTCGTGGTACCCCCCGAAATCCGAAGCCGTCAGGTCGCGGATGAGATTGATGGCCTTCATCCGGTCCATGGTGGGCACGCCCTTGCGGCCGCCCAGGTAACGCTCCAGGTCGCCCCTGGTCTCCTCGTTGTTCCAGTCCGCTTCCGACGGACCCGTGACCAGCAGGGCGCCGGCGATGTCCTGCACGTCCCGCACCGCTTCGTGGTAATTGTTGGCGAAATGATACTTGGCGATGTTGGTCGTGAGCGTGTCCGGCACCGCGATGCCGTCCACTACCTTGCAGTCCATGGCCGCCGCGCGGGTCAAGGCGCGGACCGTCTCCGTGTAAGTGATGAGCCGCGTGGCCTTGTCGCGGATATGGCTGGCCTTCTCCACCCCGTTGTACACGGCGATCAGCGCTGCCGCGCCGATGAAGAGGTCGAGGAGCGGCGGCTTGTAGGATACGGCCGTGAACCGGTGGAACTCCACAAAGGCGTTCGCCAGCACCCCGGCGAAATCCCATTCGCCGGCCAGGAAAACGCGTTCGTTCGGCACGAACACGTCGTCGAATACGGTGAGGGTCTCCACCAGGTGGTGCTTCGAGCTGACCGGGTGATGATAGGTGCTATCGCCCGAGAACCCGAAGGGACTGGCGATGAGCCGGACACCCGGCGTGTTGACGGGCACGGAAAACGCCACGGCATAGTCTTTGTCTTCCTCGGAGATCGCCCGCGTGGGCAGCACGATCACGTCGTCGACGAAGGCGGTACCCGTGGTATGGGCTTTCGCGCCCCGGACCACGATACCGTCGGGCCGGCGTTCCACGATCCGCACGTAGTAATCGGGATGGGTCTGCTGGGACGGCAGGCGGCTGCGATCCCCCTTGGCGTCCGTCTGCGCCACGGCCAGGCTCAGGTCGCGGTCGCGGCATGCGGCGTGGTAGTTTTTGACGCGTTCCAGGTAATTGGTGCCGTACTTTTCGTCGATCTGCCGCGCAACAAGACGCATGGAAAACAGGGCGTCCGTGCCGATCTCCTTGATGAGCAGGACCACGCCGCTGCCCTCGCGGGTGCTCGTCTCGATCATCTCCCGGCGCTTGAGCAGGTCTTCCGTGTTGGCGGGCGGGATGAAGTAGCGGCTGACGCGCTCACCCGTCTCGGGACACAGGGCGGTGAACAGGTCGCGGTGTTCCTCGTCCTCGGCCAGGTGGTAGTCCAGCGCCGTGTGCTCTGCGCCTACGCGCAGTTCCGGATGCCCCAAGAGATCAGGCACCCGCTCGCCTCGAAAGTAGATCGTCCTTCCGTCCCGCAAGCCTTCCAGGTATTGTTCCGCCGTTCTGAGACCCATGTCTTCTCTCCGAATGCTGGTTGGCAACAATAACGTCAGTCAGCGGCGC
>CAZZNP010000094.1:0-9546 GCA_964655785.1 uncultured Gemmatimonadota bacterium | reverse complement strand
CGTCCATCCCCCGTCTACGGCCAGCACGGCACCCGTCGTCCAGGCCGCTTCGTCGGAGGCCAGGTGCAGGATTGCGCGTGCTATCTCGTCAGGCGTACCGAACCGGCCCATGGGATGACGCTTTTTCAACCGATCGTACATGCTCGCGTGGTCCCGCACCGATTTGTTCATGGGGGTGTGTACCCAGGCCGGAGCAACGGAATTGACCCGTATGCCGCGGTCGGCATACTCGACAGCCAGGACGCGCGTCAACTGGTCTAGCCCCGCCTTGGAAGCGCCATAGGCAGCCGCCCCCTTCATGCCCGTCTGCCCGAGCACGGAACTGACGTTGACGATGCTCCCGGAGCCCTGTGAAATCATGCCCGGCAGTACGGCCCGGATGAGACGGAACGCGCCCGAAAGATTGGTCCCGATGGTCTCGTCCCAGAGTTCGTCGCTGATCTCATCGGCTCTCGTCAACGTCGACGTTCCGGCGTTGTTCACCAGCACGCCGATCTGGCCGAAGGCGGCCGTTGTTTCTTCGACCATGCGCTGACAGTCCGAGGTAACGGCTACGTCCCCGGTGACGGCCAACGCCCGTCCGCCGACTGCCTGTATCTCCTTCGCCACTTCATCCAGCGGTTCCTTACGACGGCCCGTGATACCGACCGCGGCGCCTTCCCTGGCAAAAAGCCTCGCCGTGGCGGCCCCGATGCCCGTTCCGCCGCCCGTGATGAGCGCGATTTTATCCTTCAATCTCACTGCCGGCTCTCCTCGAGTACGACCTCAGTCCGCGCACCATCCAATAGCTCACCCCCGGTCAACGCACCCTCGCCGAAGATGACAGGAAAAGTCTCATCGGTCTTGACCGCCTTCGTGGCGGCATCCATGTACGCAATGCTGAAGGCCCGCCGCGGCCTGCCGGTGGGATTCCGCGCCGATCGGTGCAGGAGCAGGTTGTTCAGGAGGATGGCTTCGCCTTCCTCGGCCTCGAGATAGATGCAGTCTTCCTCACGCACGTACCTGGCCTGGTCTTCCTCGGAAGGGAAGTGCATTTCGTTGATGACACCGTGCCTGTGGCTGCCGGATACAACCTGCATGCAGCCGTTCTCCACCGTGGCTGCATCGAGGGCGGTCCAGATCGTCACTTCCGGGTTCGAGTCAAGCCCCCACCCGATGCCCACGTCCTGGTGCCAGGGCAGGTGGGTGCCGTGTTCGACCGGTTTGTTCATGAACATGGCCCGGAAAATGGAGACATTTGGACCGATGAGTGCCTCCGTAATCTCGCGAAAGAACGGATGCTGCATATACCCCAGGTACAGTGGATCCAGCTGCAGATCGTCGATGCGACGGTAAGCGAGCGTTCCCTCGCTGCCCTCGAAGGTCCTGGTCGGCAGCGTGCCGTATTCTCCCGTAGTCGTATCGCGCTGCATGGGCATACCCTCGTAACGGACCTCACCCAGCATGATCTCGTCGATACGGTCGCGCATAGCTTGCAGGTGCCCGCTGGAAGCCACCTGTCCCAGGCGCAGGTAGCCGTCCTCGGCAAACCGCGACAGTTCGCTCAGACCGAATTCTGGAATAGACATGGGCTCCTCCCTCTTCGTCGTTTCGGCGGATCGTTGCGATCGATCGTTGCGGCGGATCGTTGCGGCCGATCGTTGCGACCGATCGTTTCGGCGGACCGTTGCGACCAATCGTTTATACCGATCGTTGCGGCAGATCGTTTCGGCGATCGTTTCAACGGATCATTTCAGCGTCTGTCTCATCGGATCGTTTCAACCGATCGTTGCGGCCGGTCGTTTCAACGGATGGGCCGCTACAACACCCCGGCGAACCGAAAGAAGTTCTCCAGAATCTTCCGGCCGTGGGGATAGACGTCGATATAGTATTCCGGGTGGAACTGCGTGCCGTACAGGGGCCGCTCCCGGTGCTTGATCGCCTGGATCCGGCAGTTTTCGTTCGACGCGATGAGGTCGAAGTCCGGCGGTACGGTCTTCATCTCCGCATAGTGCGACTGCCGGACGACCACCGGATCGGGAAGCTCGTCGAACAAGGGATCGGACTGCACCGGGCTCACCGGATAGAAACCCTCTTCGCAGAAATAGCCCAACGCATCGGGATTCGGATCGAGCACGTCGGGTTCGCCGGGCCGCAGCGGCCGCATCATCTCGTCTTCGAGCTTAGTCAGGTTGCGAAAGCCGTCATTGAACATGAACCCCATGAGCTGGTGGCTGGCGCACAGTCCCATGGTGGGCACGTCCGCCATCGCGTTCAGCGTGTCTTCGAAACCGTAGAATGTCTCGGGCTTGAAATGCTGGAAGAAGGTCCCGGCGCCGCTGAGCAGCATGGCGTGCGGCTTGAGCGGCTCGACGATCTCCGGCGTCATCTGCTCCTGGTGCAGCACCAGGCACGGCTGTCCGGATACCTCTTCGAGCCGTCTCTTCAGCCAGAAATCCCGTCCGTCCTTGTTGTAGGACTCCAGCGTCCCGATGCGAATCCAGATAATCAAACGGTTCCAGCCTTCCAAAAGCACAGACATTGCGTGCGAGCATTTGGCGACGCGCAACACTAATCGGCGACGCGCAACACATAGAACGCGATATCAGGATGCGCCGCGCAATGCCTGGTGTGCGCATACTATACGCGCCAACCCGGAAACCAAACGCGCCAACCCGGAAACCAAACGCGCCAACCCGGAAACCAACGACCTGGTATAGCGCTGTCCCGGTCTTTCCAATCTGAATATCACGATAAGGAAACAGGGGGAAATATCAAGGGATATTACCTTTCGGGCTTCCACGGTCCGACCGCTCGATAATAACACTTTGCATTTCATATCCTCCTTGTTACAATGCACTGGAATTCAACAATCCAACCCTCTAAGCAAGAACCTCAAAGCAAGGACTTTGTAATGATCGTCATGGCTACGAACAACGGCGACGTGGGCATCCGTCAGGCGGTGGCCGCGCTCAAGGAAGGCAAGACCGCGGTGGACGCCATCGAGATCGGCATCCGGGAGGTGGAGGTGCACCGTGCCGACCGCAGCGTCGGCCTGCACGGCTACCCCAACATCCTGGGCTATCCGCAGCTGGACGCCCTAATCATGGACGGCCGCACGCGCGACGTGGGCGCGGTCGGCGCGGTGACGGGCTACGATCATCCCATATCCATCGCCCGCTGCGTCATGGAGAAACTGATCCACGTATTCCTGGTGGGTGACGGCGCGGAGCGGTTCGCTAGTGAAATGGGATTCGAAAAGAGCACATACGTGGACCCCGAAATGCCCGAAATTTACGCGAAACACGTGCGCGAGCAACTGGGCATCGACGACCCCGAGGAACTCCAGCATACGAAAGAGCTCTGGAAGCTGAGCCACCTGGCTGTCGATCCGCAGAAGGCCGGCGGCACGACCAACTTCATCGCACAGGACGGCAACGGCGACATATGCGTGGGCGTCAGCACGAGCGGTTGGGGGTGGAAGTACCCCGGACGCCTGGGCGACTCTCCGGTCATCAGCGCGGGAGGTTTCGCCGACAACCGCTACGGCGCCGCGGCCTGCACGGGTACCGGCGAGCTGGCCATTCGGACCGGCGCGGCCCGGAACGTGGTGACCTACATGAAGATGGGCATGTCGCTGGAAGAGGCTACGGCGGAGGGGCTGAGGGACATGAACGAACTGGACTCCCAGCGCGTGGGCGGCGTGCAGATCATCTCCCTGGACGCCAGCGGCGCCCACATGGCGGGGACGACAAACCAGGGCAAGGGCAGCCACGTCTACATGACGGCCGACATGGATGAGCCCGAATTCGTCGAAGGCATCTCGGTGCCATACGAGAGTTCGTAATGTGAACAGCAGTAGCCGCACGCGGCCGATCGGAGCATCGTGAACGGGCGCGTCGGTCGGAGCATCATGAACGGGCGCGGCCGGTCGGAGCATCATGAACGGGCGCGTCGATC
This sequence comes from uncultured Gemmatimonadota bacterium, assembly GCA_964655785.1. Classification (GTDB taxonomy): domain Bacteria; phylum JAAXHH01; class JAAXHH01; order JAAXHH01; family JAAXHH01; genus JAAXHH01. Next base: position 5,607 of record CAZZNP010000094.1, on the reverse strand, counting down.
GGAGCACCCTGATCAGGCTGCGTTTGATCGGAGTATCGCAGATGAATCTTGAGAACGCCATCGCCCATCTCGACGAATACGGCTACGTCGTGCTTAAAGAGGCGTTGACTCCGGAGCAGGCCAACGCCCTACGCGATCGCTCGGCCGAGTTGGTTGCGGAAGAGAAGGCCGGCAGCGGCGAGCACATCTACTTCGAAGGCCAGGCGCAGCGGGTGTGGAACCTGGTCAACAAGGGCCGTATCTACGAGGAGATGATCCAGCTGCCCCAGGTCCTTGCGCTCCATGAGCACCTGCTGGGAGACGACTGCATCCTGAGCAGTTTTACCGTAAATCTCATCGGCCCGGGCGCGCCGGCTGGCGGTCTGCACGTCGATTTCCCGCTCGGACGTTTTCCGCAGCCCGCACCCCCCTTCGCATTCTGCTCCAACACGATTTTCGTGCTCGACGACTTCACACCCGAGAACGGGGCCACGCGGCTCGTGCCGGGCAGTTATAAGCGCGGGACACCTCCCGATCCGGAGAAAACGTACGACGACGTCATCCAGCTCGACGCGCGCAAAGGCGATATCGTTATCATCCACGGCGCGACCTGGCACAGCAGCGGCGAAAATCGCACAGAGGAAGAACGGATGATCCTGCTGGGGTTTTTCTGCCGCTCCTTCATGAAACCGCAGCAAGACCAGTACAGACTGGCAGACCCCGAGGTTGTCGAACGGGCGACGCCGACCCTGAAGCGATTGCTGGGATTCGAATCGCAGTCGGGATTGCGCGTCTGAGCCAGCGGAATCGGGATTGCGTGTCCGAGCCAGACGAATCGGGATTGCGTGTCCGAGCCAGCGGAACGAGCCAGACGTATCGGGCATTCGGATATGAGCCAGCGAACACTTCCTTTATTCCTTATCCATATTCACCCTAACGCTAAAACGAAAGAATCCACATGCCTGAATCAACATCACCCGAAATCGTACCCAAGACTTACACCTGTTACCGTGCCTGCGGTCCCATCTCGATCGACGGAAAATTGAGCGATCCGTCCTGGATCCGGGCGCCGCGAACCGACCTCTTCGTCGACATCGAAGGCGACCTCAAGCCCATTCCCCGGTTCGGTACGCGCGCCATGATGCTGTGGGACGACGAGTATTTCTACGTGGCGGCGGACATGGAGGAGCCGGACGTATGGGGTACGCTGACAAAGCGGGATTCGGTCATCTGCCACGACAACGATTTCGAGGTGTTCATCGATCCCGACGGGGACACCAACCACTACATGGAGTTCGAGATCAACCCACTGAACGCCGTCTGGGATCTCTACCTGCCCAAGCCGTATAACAAGGGAGGCAAGGCGGACCATGACTGGGACTTTGTGGGCGTGCAGCACGCCGTCCACATCGACGGAACGGTCAATTGCTCCCACGACGTGGACCGCGGCTGGTCCACCGAAATCGCCTTCCCCTGGACCAGCATGGCCGAGTACGCCGGGGTCGACTGCCCACCTAAGGCCGGCGACTCCTGGCGGGTCAACTTCTCGCGGGTCGAATGGGAATATGACCGGTACAAGGACGGCTATCTGAGGAAAGAAGGCGTCCCGTGCGACAACTGGGTCTGGTCGCCGCAGGGTGAGATCAACATGCACATCCCCGAGATGTGGGGGCATGTCGTGTTTTCGGATACGGTAGTGGGGACGAAGGAGATGTGAAAAGAGGAGCAGGTCGTATTTTCGTGGACGCTGTCGGGGACGAAGGAGATGTGAAGAAGATTGTGGCATTGTGTAGGGATGCGGAATTGTGAAGGGATTGCGGCATCGTGAAGGGATGTAAGGCGTTGTGATTACCTATCGCCACACCCAGTTCGGCACGGTCAACGTCTTCATCATGATCGTCATCCTGCCATTGGTCTTCCTGCCCGCGTGGCTGGCCGGAGCGGACACCGTCGCAGGGCTGATCGCGATCCTCTTGCTGGGGATCCTGGTGCTGTTCTACAACCTGACCGTCGAGATCGACGACGCGCACCTCCGTATCCGCTTCGGCATCGGCCTGATCCGAAAGCGCTTCCCCCTTGATGAGATCGATTCCTGCGAACCGGTAAAAAACTCCTGGCTTTACGGATGGGGAATCCGGCTTACGCCTCGTGGCTGGCTCTACAACGTATCGGGACTGGAGGCGGTGGAACTGACGATGAAGAGCGGCAAGACCTGTCGCATCGGCACGGACGAGCCGGCGATCCTGGCTGCCGCGCTCCGGGAGGCGTTGAGGCGTTGGACAGTGATGAATCAGCTCGGAATTGAATCGTGACGACGAATCGTGACGACGAATCGTGACGACGAATCGTGACGGTTTTTATACCTTGAAATTCCAGGATCGAAGTATTTCCAGGATCGAAACCCCCAATCAGTGCAGGCCGATTGGAAAATCCCGCTGGATCTACGACTTTTCCCGCAAGATTGCCTTGATTTCAGCCACGTCGGACTTCATCTCCGATACGTCTGATTCGATTTTTTTCAAGCTGCCTTTTATTTCGATTACGAGATTGTTTGTTTCGGTCCACAGTTTCTGAATGTTACCGAACACGTTTGCAGATGGACCGAATTTTTCAGAAAACCAGTTCATTGGTATCCTCTTTTATATTCGATTCTGGGAATCTTCGATTTCTTGTGAATTCAGATTAGTATCGTTGGATGGGACTGTACTTTGGGTTCTACCATAGTTCTGTCCATCAGAATCTGAAGCACCAGATTGTAAAATCCCTGGAGATCCTCTATAGTTCTGTCGAAGAAAATCAGATTCTCTCGTGATTATGACACGAAAATCAGCCATCGGTGTTGTGCTACCCCACCCCCACCTCGATCCCGATCGGACAGTGATCCGAACCCATGACGTCCGGCATGATCCATGCGTTTGAGACTGCGGGCATCAGATCTTCGGTGACGTAGAAGTAGTCGATCCGCCAGCCCACGTTCCTTTTTCGCGCACCGGACATGAGATGCCACCAGGTGTAGTTGTCCGGCCCCTCGTCGAATTGGCGAAATGTATCTACGTATCCCTGAGTGACGATCTTGTCGATCCACTCGCGCTCCATGGGCAGGAAGCCCGAGATCTTCACGTTGTCCTTGGGGCGGGCCAGATCGATTTCCTTGTGGGCCGTGTTCACGTCGCCGCATATGACCAGCTTCTTGCCGTCCGCGCGGAGCGATTCCCAGTGCGCCAGGATGGCCTCGTAGAAATCCATCTTGTACTGCAATCGCGTCGCGTTCTGCTTGCCGTTCGGGAAGTACACGTTGAACAGGGTAAAGTCGGGGTATTCAAGCACCAGGGTCCGGCCTTCCGAATCGAACCGGTCCTCGCCGAAGCCCTTGTGGACGCTGATGGGCTCGTGTCGCGTATACACGCCCACGCCGCTGTATCCCTTTTTCTCCGCTTCCGACCAGTAGCTCTGGTAGCCGTCGATTTCCGTGATTTTGGCGTCCAGCTGCGACTCCTGGGACTTGGTTTCCTGGATGCACAGGATGTCCGGCGCTTCCCCCTGGAGCCACTCGATGAATCCCTTTTTCGCTACCGCCCGTACTCCATTTACATTCCAGCTCAACAGCTTCCATGAAGACATGTAGATTACCCTTCCTGGTTAGTTTTAAATTGGATTAACTCATTGGGAGTTTATCAGTTTCTCCCTTCCACTATTGCCTGGATTATTGCGCCTGGAACTTTTGGTAGAGGACTGCCGAAGAATCAGTTCCAATTCTCCCATCGATGTCTAGTGCTTTTCATTTGATAAATCGGGACACGCTTTCCTCAAAAAAACCCGACGCTGACAACGCGCCGGGTTTGGTTCACTGAAAATCCACCCACTTTACCGAGGAGGATTTTGTCATAAAATCCTAAAACAGTTTAGCTATGTCGCCAAAATGGTGAACACTTAGGAATTTCTCTTAACGATTACGGTTGTCAGCAGCTTTTATGGAACTGCCTTGATTAGGCGGTTTGGGTCTTGTCGACCTATTCGTTAATGGCTTGGGCCTGTAACCCCTTGTTTCTATATCTCTACGGTTAGGACCGCTTTTGGGTGACTTGTTCATTCTGGGTCCTCCTCGTCGTTTGCACTCGGCAAGAACTCAATGAAACTTATGTCACGGCCTGTAAGGTATACACCGTGGCCATTGGTAATCCATTCGTCTTTGTCATCAAGCTCATATATTTCTTCTATGTACAAATCTCGTTCATCGGGATCAGAAGAGATAAACGAGTTTGCTCCAAGAAAACCACCAAACATGGTACCGTTATTCAATTTAACCAGAACATACTGTTCATTCAAGTCTGAAAACGTCCAATCCCACGCACTCGGAGTTGGGTGAACGGGATTAAGTCTGATTTTCTTTAACGTTTTATAGAGTAACGTTCTGTTTGAAACAACTCCAGTGAGAACACCTACAATGACAGGAAGAAACACCAGAAAAACCAACCACCGTAGCGTGCTCAGTGTTGAGCCTTCCCACCACAAACTAGATATAATCAACACATCTGCAGCCAGAAACAACACTGCCCAGTATATAGTGGAAACTGTTACATACAACAAAAATCCTGCTGGATATGGTAAAATCCTACCCGATACAAACTGAGACCTTACAAATACGATTATAAATCCTGGGGTGATGGCCAGAATGAATACAAGCGCAGTGGGATTTACCTGTAACGATTGCCACCCTGGAAACAACTCTCCAATTAAATTGTCCATTTTTATTCTGTTCCGTTGATTTTATTGGTAGGTGTCTTAATAACATATTATGTCTGTTATTTCCCTGAATAGAACGAATGTTGCCCCTTTAAGAGATTATGGCACAGTTTCTGATACTGTATGATATCTTAAATGTACTGGTCGACAAATCTCTGAGGTGCATAATCTTAGAGGACTTGATCCGCTTCTGAAGCTTACCCGATGCTATTCTCTTAACCTCCATTATCTAGAGAGTCTCCCACTCAAGGCCATCTAGTGACTGGCCTTCGACCCTCGGTTGTTCCTAGTCCTTCCGAATCACAAACTCAACGCCCGCGATATCGGATCGTTCGATCCGGTCGCCTCTGGCCCGGTGGCTTCGGATAGCGAACTCTTCCGCCTTCAGGAACTCCCGGGCCGCGCGCTTGGTCTCCGGGCCGATCTCCTCCCCAGTCTCCTGCCGGCTTCCCTGCTCCGCTGTCTCTCGGGACTCCTGCTGGGCCGCGCGCGCGGTCTCCTGTCCCGTTTTCTCACCAGTCTCCGGCCCGGCCGCATCCCCAATAACCAACACGATTTCCGGGTCGGGTTCCGGCGTGAAGGCCAGGAGCGACGAGTCGCCCGGTACGAGTTCGTAGAGCTGGTTGATCCGGCATCGGTCCATGGTGCAGCGCTTGATGCAGGCATAGCCTTCGAGGTCGCGATAGGCCACGGTGAAGACCCGTCCCGGCTCCTCCATGGCGCAGTACAGGATATCGAGGTCGACGTACATTTTGTCAAGGGTATTGTGGACGCCCGCGACGCCCCCGGAGCGCACGATCACGACCCGGTCGTAGAGGGAGACGTTGAAGAGCGGCCGGCCGCTTTCGATGGTGTAGCCCATGTACCCGGTTTCGGTATCGTAAC
>CAZZNP010000093.1:7197-15329 GCA_964655785.1 uncultured Gemmatimonadota bacterium | reverse complement strand
GGTGGATTTACAGCATCTATACCTGGTTTTCCCGGTCCCGCGTCGTGCCGTTCGACCTGTCCGGAATGCGGAACCGGCCGGTCCGGTTGCTGATCTGCCTCCCTTCGAATCCTGAAGAAGCCCGAAAAGCGGTCGAAATCATCCCGGAGCTGGCCGCGTGCCTGGAGGCGGAGTCCGTTACGGTGGCCGGCGAACCCCGGTCCGTCGTATATTGCGACCTGAAGGATGAACGCGTCAGCGTGGAGCCTTTGGACAGCGGCGCCCGGTGGTTGTTCGGCCTGCCGTCCTTCAGGATAATCGACAGGCTGTCGGAAGAGCGGTTCAGCATGGCCGTCGACCTGAATCCGTGGGCGGAACTGTTGCCCGCGGTACTTTGCCTGAGTACCGGCGCGCCGATCCGCCTGTGCCTGGACGATCCGCAACGCAGGCAAGTCTTCAACCTGCGGATACAGCTCGCGGATGACCCCGGCGATAGCGAGACCGGCGCCGATCCGCCGTCCGCTCCGGCCCATGCCGAGCCTTCAACGATGACCGGCGCCGATCCGCCGTCCGCTCCGGTCCATGCCGAGCCTTCGACGATGACCGGCGCCGATCCGCCGTCCGTTCCGGCCCATGCCGAGCCTTCGACGACCCGGAACGACGCATCTTCAGGCGACTCCCCGTATGTGCGCCTGCTGCGGGTCGTCCAGGCCGCCGTCCGCCCCCGCGTACCATCTTGAATTACAACTTGACAGTCCGCCCTGAAGCGGGGATATTTAAACAGGTCTGGACAGGCTTTCCATTTCCCTTCAAACGGGAACGGCCTGTTAACCAACCAAATCGATCCCACCGTTGATCTTATGTCCGCCCAGTCTGCCCGAATGCACCGGATTCATGCCGTCCTGGCCGGAATCCTCCTGTCCCTCTGCCTGCTGAGCGCGGTCGCAGTCACGCCGCAGTCGATGGCGCAGCCGGCATCCGGGTCTGCCCCTACGCTGGATGCCCTGCTTGCGGAGGGCAGATCCCTCTACGATCAGCGGAAATTCGACGAGGCGAAAGCGGTCTTCGAGGAAGCGGTGCGCCTGAAAGGCAGGTCCGGCGAAGCCCGCTACTGGCTGGGCGTATCCCACTATGAACTCGGCGAAGACCGGGAAGCGGCGAAACAATTGCGAATCGCCGTTCGACACGACAAGAAGAACCCGGACGGGCATTTCGCCCTTGGACGGACTTACATGCGCATGAAGAACCGCATGGTCGACGCGCGCAAGAGTCTGAAGCAGGCCCTCCGGTATGACCCGGCACACTCCGAGGTGCACTACTATCTCGGCATCTCCTACATGGAGCAAAGCAAGAGAGATCCCGCGGCGCCGCTTTACGTTATGCAGGCACGGCGATCCTTCAGCCAGGCAGCCGCGGCGAATCCTCTGCACCCGGACGCCTACTACCGGTTGGGACTGTCCTACGAGAATCCTTCGCGTGATTTCAAGAAGGCGCTGGCCCTCTTCTACCGGCAGTTAATGATAAAACCGGATCACCTGGACGCGCTGTACCACCTGGAGCGATGCAGTTACCTGCTCAAGCAGTTTCAGGGAGGGATCGATCTGCTGACGCAGGTCGTCGAAGTCCACGGGAATGCGGTACCGGAATACGTTCACACGCTGATCAGCAAACTCGAGGCCACGCTGCTGCAGTCCCAGAAACGGTTCGCCGAAGCGGACAGGGCCTACGAGGAGTTCCTGGCCACGGCGGAACCGGAGGAACGCGCATACTACATGGACCTGGCCTACGTGGCGTCGGAGGAGGAATACCGGCAATACCAGGCGTTGGATACGGAGGCGGGTAAAGCTGAATTCAAACGCAGGTTCTGGGCGTCACGCGATCCGAAACCGGCCACCGCCGTGAACGAGCGGCTCGTGGAACACTACCGGCGGGTCATGCATGCGCGGGAGCATTTTTCGAAGGGACAGCAGCCATGGGATCGCCGCGGCGGTATCTATATACGATTCGGGGAACCGGATGATCTGCAACACTTCATCATGCAGACCGGAGAGAATGCCCTGAAGAACTACCAGCCGACCGGCGACGCCCGCATCGATGCGATCCGGGAACGCAACTTCATGTCGCGGTACCGTTTGAAGGTCGACAACGCCGGCCTGGCCTGGAGCAACTCGTCAACGCGCAGCACCCGCGATCCCGATGCGGGAGATTACCTGCCCGACCTGGTGTCACAGCAGGAATCCAATTCAAACATCGTTTCGACCACCAGGACGCAAAGAGATAATTCAAACCCCATTCTGCGCAGTTCCGCGCGAACGCAATCGCTCGGGTTTCTCGCCGAGAGCTGGGTATACCTCGAGCACGACCTCGAGGTGTTTTTCGTCGACCAGGTAGGGGTCGGCAAATATGACTATCCATTGCAGGTGCACGAGACGAGCATCACCGAAGCCGTCGTCCAGGACAAGTATCATCCCAGGCGTATCGCTACCGCCCTGATCGAAGACACACCGGAGTTCTATGAATTCGACTACGGCGGCGGTCCATTGCGGTTCCTTTACGACATCGTGTCCTACAAGGGGGACGGCGACCGGGCCGAAGTGGAAATCGCCTACATGGTCCCGGCCGAACAGCTGGAATCGGTGAAGGACGGGCAGGGGATGCGCACCTGGTTCGACAGTCACATGGTGTTCCAGGACGATGCGTACAACCGCGCAGCCGAGACCTCGAGGCGAATCGGCCCCATCGACAGGCCGCATGAACCGGATACCGGAAAGGGCGCGGGTATAGAACTCCATACAGGCATGATGAAGATGGAAGCGCCGCCCGGCAACTACCGCGCCACCATAGAGGTACAGGACGAAGCCACCCGGCGCATTGGTATATTCGAACAGCCGTACGCCGTTCCGGACTACGCCGGCGACACGCTGGTATTGAGCGATATCAAGCTGGCGTTATCGATCGAGCCGGTCGATTCGACCCATAGCGCTTTCATACGCAACGGGCTTGAAATCGTACCGAATCCGGCGCGCCTGTACCAACGCACCGATCCTGTCCATTTCTACTACGAGATTTACAACCTTACCCAGGCGGAATCCGGCCGGACATCCTACCGGGTGGAGCTGGAGATAAGGAACAAGGACCGCCCGCAGAACCTCTTCTGGCGTATACTGAAAGGCATCGACCGGCTGGTGCGCCGTTCCGACAATGAACAGTCCGTGCTCATGGTATTCGAGAACGAAAGTACCCGACCGGACGAGTACAGTTACACTTCCATCGATACGGGCGCCACGCCCACCGGTGGCTACGAAATGACGGTCCGCGTCACGGACCTGCATTCCGGACAGACCGCCACGCGGACGAAAGTCTTCGTCGTGACCAATGACCGAATCGCGGAATTCACGACGGATCCGGAATAGTGTTCTGCTTCAACCGCGCGCTGTAAGGACTTTATAAAATGTCCGGCATCCATGGGCTGAAGGACGGCGCAATATCCCGGCATCCGTGCGCTGAAGAACGGCGCAACATGTCCGGCTTGAGCATACTCCCCGCGCTGCTTATCCTGCTGCTGCATTTCACCTGGCAGCCGTCCACCGCCGCCGCCCAGGATGCTGAATCCCTCCTGGATCGGGCCAGGGCACTGTATGGCCAAGGCGAATACCGGAGTGCGGAGTCCACGCTGAGAAGCCTGCTCGAACGGCAACCCGTATCGTCGCCGGCCCATTTGTGGCTGAGTCGCGCGCTGGACCGGCAGGAAAGGTATGACGAGGCCGAGCGTGCCGTAAAGGAAGCGCTGAAGATCGACAGCGCATCCCCGGAATCTCTCATACAACTGGCCCGGGTCTACATCCTCAAAGACAAGAAGAACGACGCGCGAAAGGTCCTGGAAGAGGCTGAGAAACTGGCGCCTGATAACGCGGATGTATACTACTACCGCGGACGCACATATGGAAAGATCAGGCTGGCGTTCTTCCGGCCCGGGACAGTCGAAAGGGAATTCGGGATCCAGGAAGCGTCCTACCGGCGGGCCGTCGAGCTGGACCCGAGGCATCCCGACGCCTTCTTTCAACTGGGATACGCCATCGAAGAGATCAGGGACGAGCCGGCAAACGCGATAGACTGGTACGTAAAGCAGGCGTCCGTTAATCCAGCGCATGACGAAGCGGTAAAACGCCTGGCCGTCTGCGCCATCGAGACAGGAGGTTACCAGGAGGGATACGCGCTGCTGCAGCAGGTCGCCGCGACACAGGGTCCGGCCGTAAATCCCCTGATCCAGGGGCTGACAGGACTGCTCGAAGCCTACCACTTCCATTCGCTGGACCAGCATGAACGCGCGTACCACGCCATGGAGCGGTACGTCAGGGTCCTGTCTGAACTCGACCCCGGTGAAGTCTCCTTGTACAGGGATCTCTCCATTACCGCCTCATCGAAGGAAGCCGAAGCCTTTCGCGAAGCATCGGAACAGGAGAAAACGGCGTTGTGGCACGACTACTGGGCGGCCCGCGATCCCGATCCCACGACACGGATCAACGAACGCCTGGTGGAACACTACCGGAGAGTGATTTACTCCTGGTTGCATTTTTCAACTGGCAAGAAACCCTGGGACCGCCGCGGCGAGATCTATGTCCGGTTCGGTCATCCGGACGACCGCCAGCAATTCATCCTGAAATCGGCGGAGGATGTGGTCGACGCCGTTTTCCCGACCGGAATCAGGGACGTGGACATGATCCGCGACCTCAGCCGGCAGCGCTTAAATATGGAAGTCAGCACCGGCGCTCCGATCCAGGGCTTCGGTGGATTCGGCGCGCGGGCATTGCGCGAGACCAAGTCGGTCGCTTTCCCGACGGAAAGCTGGGTATACGTACCCTTCAACCTGGAGATCTTCTTCACGGATCAGCGAAATTCGAAAGTGTTCGATTACCCGCTCGAGGTGATCGACCTGCCCGACCAGGCGACCAATTTCGGCGTGACGAACCGGCTCGCGTACAACTTCCTGAACTCGCCTCGGAAACAGGCTGAAGAGCTCATCCGGAAAGTGCCCGAGTTCCACCGGCACGATTACGGCGGCGAATCGCTCACCTTCGTTTACCAACTGGCTGCCTTCAAGGGCGCGGGCGGCCGGGCCGACGTGGAAGTGGCCTACAGCATTCCCGCGGCCCAGCTGGGCAACGTGGAAGACGGCCTCGGCGAAAGGACCTGGCTGTCCGGCCGGATCGCCCTCAGGGACATGGACCTGAACTTCGTGCAGGGTACGCCGTTCAAGATGGGACCCTTGCGCCGCCCCGCGTCCGAGCAGGACAATCTGCAACTCAGTACGGGCGCCTTCCGGTTCGACGCACGGCCCGGGGAGTACCAGTCCGCCGTTTCACTTCGGGATTCGCTTTCGCAGAAGTTCGGCATTTTCACTTCGCCGCTTCGAATCTCGGATTATGGCGCAGACCAGATGTTGCTGAGTGATATAAAGCTCGCCGCATCCATCGTACCCACCGATGCGAAGGGATTGCTCGTTCGAAACGGCCTGTTCATTACACCGCACCCCGCACGGCTCTATTCCCATGCGACTCCGGTGTTCATCTACTACGAGATCTACAACCTGGGGCGGAATGACGAAGGCAGGACGAGCTTTCGGACGGAGCTGGAGATCGCAGCCACGGAACCCCGGCGCAATATCGTCTTCAGGTTTCTTACCGCCCTGGGGCGCGTGGTCAGTCAGCGGTCCGACGATCAGTCGGCCTACGTGGTCTTCGAAGACGGCGGAACGTCGGCGGACGACTTCAAATACACGTCGGTCGAGACGAAGGACCTGGAACCCGGTACCTATAACCTGACGCTGACCGTCACGGATCTGAATACCGGTAAAAAGGACACGAAGACGGCTGATTTCGTCGTGGTCCGGGATTGAGGGCCTACAACCCCGGCTTCTCCGCGTCCTCCGCGGCCGGGCCCTGCAGGTTCACGTTGTCCGCGGTGGGCCAGCGCACGGGATAGTGCGCGGATCGGTCCCGCTTGTACCCCGCGTGCCAGTAGTTGCTGGCCGCCAGCCATTCCAGCAGGTCTTCCTTCATCTTTGTCCTGATCCCCGCATACGCATCGTCGTCCCACCGGTTCCACAGTTCCCCCGGATCGGCTTCCAGGTCGTATAGCTCGCCTTCATCCTGCCCGATGTAGTAGACCATCTTGTGGGTCTGGCTTCGCATCATGATCTGGTAGTTGTCCTCGCAGAACACGTAATCACGGGGGACGACAGGTACGTCAGGGTCGGCGTAGGGCATGAGGGAACGCCCTTCCAGGTAGGTGGGGACCGGCACGCCCGCCGCTTCGAGGATGGTGGGACCCAGGTCCATAAGGGAAACGAGGTCGCTCACGTGGTCTCCACGACGCCGGCGGTCCGGGTAGCGGATGATGAGCGGGATGTGGGTGATGGTGTCGTACATGAGCCACTTGTAGGCCATGGCGTGGTCGCCCAGGTTCTCGCCGTGGTCCGAGCAGAAGACGACCAGGGTGTTGTCCAGGTATCCCCTTTCTTCGAGGGCGTCCAGGATCTCGCCCATCTTCTCGTCCACCGTGGTCACTTTCGCGTAATAGTGCCGGCGCATGCGGTCGATGCGGTCGTCGTCGGCCAGGTACATGTTGATGCCCGATTCGTGCCCGGCCGTGGAGAACATTTTCTTGAGCGCTTCGTGCTGGGGCGGCTTCTCCGCCAGTTCGTTCTCCCGGGTCACCGGCCGGGGTATCTCGACATCGTCGTACAGGTCAAGGTGACGGGGCAGCGGGTCCCAGGGCTCGTGGGGACCGGTAAATCCGATCTCAAGGAAGAAGGGCTTTTCGCCGCGATGGCTGCGGATCCAGTTGAGCGCCGAGTCGCCGATGAAAACGTCGCTGTGGAACCGCTCCTCCTCGTGCCATGCCACGCCCTGTAGCTTCGTCCACCAGTCGGGATCGGTCAGATGCCGGTCATTGGGCCGTTCCACGCCGTGGAAGGTCATGTAGCGGCCCCAGTCGTCGTCCGCGCCGCCGCCGGCGAGGTTCATGTTGGTCGGGTTCTCGACGACGACCCGCTCGTGGAAACCGCCGGGCATGTCCCTGGGCATGAAGTGCATCTTCCCGATGCTGGCGCACCAGTACCCGTTTTCCGCAAGGTCCTGCACCCAGTTGCGGTGGCGGCCCCAGGGCTGGAAGCTGTAGACACCCGTGTTGTGGGGATACATGCCGGTGAAGATAGCGGCCCGGGAGGCAACGCACGTGGCGCCGGGACAGTAGGCCTGCCGGAAGGAAACCCCTTCGGAGACGAGCCGGTCGTGGGCCGGGGTGGTCATGTGGGGATGGTCCCAGCCGCGGATCGTATCTACCCGCTGCTGGTCCGTCATAATGAGGATGATATTCGGGCGGTCCGAGGACATCCGAGCGCTCCTGGGTAGTATTTGAAATGGGGATCAGGGAGGACGGGCGATCTTCGGTGCTCTCTGTCAGGCCACCCTGTCCTTCATCGCACCGTTGCCGCCCTTGTCTTCGGACCGGGGCTGCAGCCGGTTCACCTCAGCCTTGATGATGCGCTGTCCTTCGACTTCGCGCACCACGATCCGGGCATTCCGGAACGGCACTTCCTCTCCGGGTTCGGGCACCCGGCCGAGTTCATTGAAAATCAGGCCGCCGACGGTCTCGAAGCCGTCCGGTGTGATGTCGAGGTCCAGGATGTCGTTCAGCGTATCGATATTTAAACGGGCATGCACGATGTACGAACCGTCGGGCATCGCCTCGTACATGGGATCCTCGTCGTCGTACTCGTCCTGAATCTCGCCGACGATCTCCTCGAGCAGGTCCTCCAGGGTCACCAGGCCGGCCGTGGTCCCGTGCTCATCCACGACGATGGCCAGGTGGATCTTATCCTGTTGGAACTCCTTCAGCAACTCAGCGGCTTTCTTGGTTTCCGGCACGACGTAGGGAGGGCGAAGCAACGCGTCCAGATCCTTCTCTCCATCCGGGTCTTCGCTCAGCTGGAGCAGGTCCTTGGCGTACACGACCCCCACGATATTATCGACGGAATCGCCGTATATCGGGATCCGGGAGTGTCCCATCTCGCGAATGAGCTCGAGCAGTTCCGGTATGGGCCTGGACCGTTCGGCACACACCATGTCCACTCTCGGCACCATCACCTCGCG
>CAZZNP010000093.1:5005-7187 GCA_964655785.1 uncultured Gemmatimonadota bacterium | reverse complement strand
GTCGTCGGGCTTCAGCTCGTGCGTTTCTTCCAGTTCGAGCACCCGGTGCAGTTCGTCGTCGAGCCAGTAAGGATTGCGTCCGCTGCTGAATAGGCCTCCGCGCGCCATGCGCCGGTTGAGCAGCAGCAGCGGCGTGATCAGGGGCCAGAACAGCCAGTAGCTGGCGAGTACGAGTACGGCGGAGACGCGGACGGTCGGGTCGGAGTAGTGCGACACCAACAGTCTCGGCAGCCATTCGATGAGCACCAGCAGCAGCCCGATGGCGAACATACCCGAGAAAGTCAGGGTGAGTGTCGATCCGAAGGAGTCGGTGATCGGCGGGGTCAGGAACAGGGCCACCACGGAGACTACGACGCCGGCCGTGGTGATGATCTTTCCGATCAGCAGCGTGGTGAACAGGCGTTCCTGGTTGTCCAGCCACCGGGTTACGCGGCTGGTCTGCCCGCCCTCGTGGGCGGCCTTGAGTTCCTGGAGCGTGTTTTTAGGCAGGCTGGAAAACGCGGATTCCGCTCCGGTAAGGAGCATGGCGTAGATGGTGCATACGGTGAGGATAAGCCATTCGACCAATAGGGGAATGTCGTCATCCACTACACTTTTCTCCCACTTTACCTTCCGGAATCCCGCAGGCGGCCGCATCCGCCGAATAGACCCGCTCCTTCTCCCGCATCACTTTGCGTTCCGAAGCGTTGTGGTGGTCATATCCCAGCAGATGCAGACACCCATGGACCACGAGCCGATGCAACTCGTCGTCCAGGGACACATGATAACGGTCGGCCTGGTCCCGGGCCCGGTCGATGGAAATGTACACCTCGCCGAGCGATTCCTCGTCAGATCCGGGTCCGTCGTCCATATTGAACGACAGCACGTCCGTCGCGCGATCCAGATGGCGGTATCTGTGATTCAACTGCCGTATATAGGGGTCATCGACCAGTATAACGGTCACGGCCGCATGGTCACGGCCTTCGCCCCGAAGTACCCGGCAGACTGCACTCCAAAGCGCCTCGCGCTGAATGTCCAGCGCGGGCAGGACGGTCTCGATATCGATATTCAAACGTCGTCGCGGGAAAAATTACGGATTTTCATTACGTTCGTAGGCCTTGATGATGTCCTGAACGAGGCGGTGCCTGACCACGTCCGTTTCCGTCAGGTAGACGAAGGAAATTCCCTGGATGTCCGCGAGCACCTCCTGCACGTGTACCAGACCGGAAACCTTGTCCTCGGGCAAATCGATCTGGGTGATGTCGCCCGTGATGATCGCCTTGGAGTTCGCGCCCAGGCGGGTCAGGAACATTTTCATCTGCGCCTTCGTCGTGTTCTGGGCCTCGTCGAGTATGACGAACGCGTTGTTCAACGTACGGCCGCGCATATAGGCCATGGCGATGATCTCAATGGTCCCGTTTTCGATCAGGAGCCCGGCCTTGTGGTTCGGGATCATGTCGTGCAGCGCGTCGTAGAGCGGTTTCAGGTACGGGTCCACCTTTTCCCGGGGATCGCCGGGAAGAAACCCGAGGCTTTCCCCCGCTTCCACGGCCGGCCGCGCCAGCACGATCCGGTCGACTTCTCCCTTGCGCAAAGCCGAGATGGCCATCGCGACGGCCAGGTAGGTCTTCCCCGTACCCGCGGGACCAATGGAGAACACGATATCGTGCTTGCGAACCTGGTCTACGTACAGCTGCTGGTTCGGACTCCGCGCCCGGATCCGTTCCCGCCGGGATAGTACTTCGATGGGATCCCCGAATGCCGGTACCTGGTCTTCTCCGCTTTTCCGCCCGGTCCGCCCGGTCCGCGTTGCCCGTATGATGTCGTCCACTTCCTGCGTCCGGCCCTGCTGGACGGACTTGATCATTTCGCGCAATACGCTGGTGATCTGCCTTACCTCTTCCGCCTTGCCCGTGATGACGACCTCTTCGCCCCGGGCGGTGATTTTCGCGTCGAATTCGCTTTCAATGGCACGCAGCCTGGAATCGTACTGGCCGTAGAGCGCGAGGGGATCGATACCCTTGGCCGATAAACGTTGCGTGACCATGTTCTTCAATGATGGCATAGATTGGCAGGCCGATGCAAGTACGGTGCGATGCGCGCGCCTGTTCCCGATTGCGCCGGACAGGCAAAGCCTTTCGCCACATTTCCCGTATTTGAAACTTAACGAAAAAACCGGCCCGTGTCAAGCGGATTCCGGAAG
>CAZZNP010000093.1:0-4905 GCA_964655785.1 uncultured Gemmatimonadota bacterium | reverse complement strand
TCCCGTATTTGAAACTTAACGAAAAAACCGGCCCGTGTCAAGCGGATTCCGGAAGCCGCAGGCCCTGCCCGAACCGCTCCAGCGGCGCGACCTGCGCGGATACGCGGCGCGACCTGCCCGAACCGCTCCAGCGGTACGACCTGCGCGGATACGCGGCGCGACCTGCCCGAACCGCTCCAGCGACGCGACCTGCGGCATGTCACGGGGTCAGCCCGTATGGGTTCCGATTCCGAGGCTGTCGAGCAACGCGTCGAATTCCGTTACGATCCCGGGCATTCCGGCCATGACTTTCGCGGCGGTCGTCCGTATGCGGTCCGCCGTCTCCCGGTCGATCAGGCCGGCGTCGCAGGCCTGCTGCAGTTCATCCTCGTCCAGCACGCGGCAATCGCCGTCCGGGAAGAACCACAGGTCCAGCAACTGGTCGTCGTATTCCACGCGATCCGTCCCGATCCGGACCCGGTCGCAGAGGTGCACGTAATGCCCGGCGAGGTCGCCGTCCGGCCCGATCATCTTCCAGAGTACGTACGGAAGCCCTTCCTCGTAGTACGCCAGGGTCAATGTGCCTGAAGGTATCCGGATGTCCCCCAGGCTATAGGCCCGGTCGGACCGGTAGGAGATGACCATGCGACTGCCGCCGTGATGGAGCAGGCCGCACCGGAAGGACTGGTCGGGCTTGCCGGGGTTGTGCTTGATTTCCGTTACGGTGGCGGTCATGGGGGATGATTACGCGATCCGTTCGAGGACGTCCCGGATCTCCGTGACGAGGGGACCGTTTCCATTCTGCCTGTACCAGGACCGGATGCGCGGGTAGATCTCATCCATGGGGATCTTGCCCTTGTTGTCCCGCATGATCGCCTGGCACGCCTCGGGCCGCGGTCCCCAGCGGTCTAGTTCGTTGAGTCCGTCGTCCATGAAGACGAGGTAGGGAATGGCCTTCGAACCGTCGGTGAGGTACCGGTCCATAATGTCCAGGTTCTCGTCCCGGCGGAAGATCCGGTACGTGATGGACGGGCAGCCCTCCAGCATGCGGACGATGGGCGGGAGGCTCTGGACCACGTCGCCGCACCAGTCTTCCGCAAGGATCAGCACCTTCAGGGGCGTTTCGATGGCTGCGAGGCAACCGGCGACCTCTTCTTCCAGGGCGAACTTGTCGTAATTGTCATTGAACCGCTCGAGGTTCTTCTCGCTGTTCCGCATGTAGTCATCCCACAGGAATCCCGAGGCGAATCGTTCTTCGGAAACTACGGACATGGCGTCTCCAGGCTGTTTCGAGGTTGAATTGGACAGGTTGACGGGTCGACGGTCAGGCTGACGGAACGGTCAGGCGAACCACACGGTCCGTTCGGCGGCGGGCACTCTTTTCTGTGCGGGGACCTGCGCAGGATAGCCGGTGTAGAGGAATCCGACGATTTCTTCTTCCCGGGCATCGATTTTCAGCAGTTCCAGCGTTTCAGGATCCCGGATCAGCCCGCCCGTGCTCCACTGCATGCCGATGCCCTCTTCCCAGGCGGCCAGGGCGATATTGTGTATGGCGCAGCAGGTGGCCGCGTAATCCTCCCTGGCGCGAAAGGCGTCGGCGTCCTTCTTGCAGACCACGCCGATGATCACGGGTTTGGACATGATCTTGGCGTAACCCTTCTCCGTGGCCTTCCGCAGGATACCGGAATCGTCCGATTTCGTCTTTTCCCGCTGGATCCTGCAGTAGATGTTCGCCAGGGCTTCCTTGGTTTTCCCGGTGACGACCAGGAAGCGCCAGGGTTCCGTCAGCTTGTGGTTCGGCGCCCACACGGCCGTTTCGAGCACACGGGCGATCGTTTCCCGGGGGACCGGTTCCGGCTTGAATTCGTAAATCGACCGTCTGTTTCGGATCGTATCGAGTACGGACATGTGATTTGAGGTCGACCGTTGCCTTTCGGTGCCAGCTATTCCCGGGCGGACTCCTCCACCGGGATCGGCTCTACCTGGATAAGGTCGTCGTCCCGCGATGCGCTGGTCTGCCTGGTCTGCCTGGTCTGCCTGGCCTGATCGGTCAGTCTGGTCAGCCTGGTCAGCCCGGTCAGCCCCGAGCCGTCGTGACTGCAGCTTCCGCATCCCTTATAGTCCCGGGAGGTGAACTGACGCGTGAAGGTGCGGACGACAAACGCGGCCGCGACCCCCACGATGATGGCGAGGATCAGGATTTGAAGGTCCATTGTCTGTGTCATGATTCACCCCTTAATAATCCCCGCTATTTGTTAGTGTAAATGGTCCTTGTCATGTATCCATAAGGGCGGGCGTGTACCAGCCACGACGCGGGCGGACCACGGCGGCAACCTTTCGCTGAAAATGAAATCCAGCATTTTGTTCCAGTTGTAGTTTGAAACCCATACTGGTGCGTGGTACGACATGAAATCGTAGGTATGGTTAGCGTCCCACACGTAAATATCTTGAGAGTGTATATCATGCAGTAAATACCCGTCTTTATCTATCAGACCGCTTGCAAGCGGATAATCACGGGCGGGGGAGGATATGTCCGGGTTGCGAAACGTAGGTGTATGTCCAAGGCCAAGGTTGTGTCCGATTTCATGTAGAAGCGTCCCGTATTCCTCTACATCACCCCGATAGAACTGACCTTGAAGATCGCTTCTATCTGTCAAGTAGACAAGGGCACTAAATGGGGTTCCTAGATAAGCCACGCCCCCGGCTTTATGATGGCAATATGTCTTATCAACCCGTTGGGACAGGACCGCTACAGCAAGTTTAACCATGCCCATTCCTTCACCGTGAGGCCATGTCATACTGCCATCCCTGTAACCGTCCCATAGAGCGTCAAGAGCCTTGAAAAGCCCATCATTGCAATTAATGGGATCAGGCGGGACATATACCGCTTCCCCTACGCCAAACACGCTCGATGAGTAATGCCCACGTCCACTGCCCCCACCCGTGATAAGGCCGGGGTGATTGTCTGCAATGGGCTTTTCCTGTATCGCGTCCAAGGGGAGAGTCTTGTCGATCTGTTCTACAAATCCCATGCGTTCGTCAACGATGGTTTCTAACCAAATCGCTTCACGATCTATTTGAGAACTATCTGACACTACGGGATGATAAGTAATAGACAAGCGTGGGGCGGTGAAAAAATCTATGTTGCTAAGGTTTATCTCTGCGCCGCGTATGTCCCACGTCCCCCCGGTGTTTCTTTCGAAATCTACGGGAGCGCTCGGATCATTTTCCGACCCTGGGGCGCGGGTCCAGAAACGCCTGGTATGATCCGATATAGAAAGATATGGGGCTTCACAATTCTCAAACGCCGTATAGTCGGGGTAAATCGCATGACCTTTGTCGTTTACTCGAAAACTCGCATTGGGAGCGTAAGCAAACAACTTCTTTCCCAAAGGATTCGTCCAATCGGAAATAAACTCAAGGTACTCATCATGGTTACGACAATTTAGGCTGATTCTGATATGATCACCTATATAGTCGGTCCATGATTCATCGGACAGGTCTATAAAGTCAGTGCTGTCTTCCGTTGCCCATGCACGGATATTCCAGTCAGCGTGAAAAATCATCAGTTTGTTCGTTGCTATCCTGTTACCACCGCTGGTATTTGTGATCTTGATACGGGTTCCTTCGAAGGATACCACATGAGTATATTCCACCGTTGGTTCCGGTCGTTCCACTTCCTCTGGCGGTATTTCGCCAGTGAAGTTGTTCCCTGCCAGATACAACCATTCAATAACCGGAAGTTGCACTAATCCAGGCGGGACAGTGCCAGTCAATCTGTTGTAGGATAAATCCAAAATCTTGAGTTTATGAAGTTGAGTTAGTTCCGTTGGTATAGAACCGGACAGTCTGTTATGCGGAAGACTCAAAACACCAAGGTTGCTCAATTGCCCCAATTCAGAAGGGATATTCCCCGTCAGTCTGTTTTTGCCCAGATATAGTCCTTGGAGATTTTTCAACTGTCCCAATTCGGATGGGATCGTACCAGTCAAAGCGTTCTTGTCTAAACGTAACCGCGCAAGGGTTTCAAGTTGCCCTAATTCAGGTGGAATCTTGCCTTTCAATCCGGGATTTTGACGTAAGAGCAAAAATTCAAGTTTTGCCAACTGTCCTAATTCAGGCGGTATTTCTCCATTTAACCCTGCAAGGGACGATTGGATAGACAATCCGATTACGGCCCCCGTAGCATCAGTAGTAACACCATCCCACTGATCAAGAGGAAGATCGCTCAACCAATTCTTAGGGCCATAATTTACGCCGCTGATTTCTTCACCCCAATTAGGCCCGCCTGTGGCATGATAAAATGCAACAAGCACCTCTCTATCCGTCAGCTGATTATCTTGGGCAACAACAGTAACCGAAGGTGCCAAGGTGGTTGACTCGGCATAATGTCGATCACTGGATGGATTTACAGGCCCCTTACATGCCGTCAACGTAACGAACAAGACAAAAACAAGAACCGGTTTCACGGGTGGAACTCCCGTTAATGGAAGCAAGGCTGGATCAGTTGGAAGGGGGAACATAGTGGTAGACCACCAACCGTAAAACTCCCCGAACCTCCGGTATACAGGCTTGCCGGGGGTTTTTATTGCCCTCATTGTTACTTACGTATATAATTCCCAATCCATACGTACTGTCATAAGATTATTCCTCGTCATCAATAATCTCGATACCATCCTCATCGAGATCGAAGTCTACCTCTTTGGGCTTTTCACCAAACACCTGCTCATACACGTTGGCAATACGTGACTTCGCCTGCTGGATATGACTATCACATAGATAGCAAGATAATGGCGGACGGTCCAAATGCCAAGTGGTCCGACGGTTTCCACACGGTCCGACAGCAGCGAGCGGTCCGACGGCTTCCACACGGTCCGGAAGCGGTTACCCGTATCCCAGGAGCAGTCCCCCCTGGTAGACGACGAA
>CAZZNP010000092.1:0-15383 GCA_964655785.1 uncultured Gemmatimonadota bacterium | reverse complement strand
GTGCTTGCCGGGTGGAACTCCGGCAGCGAAGCACACCTCCGGCAATCAAGAAACCAGGTATGAACGAATCCCAGACAAGACAACTGCTCGAGCAGGTACGTTCGGGTGAACTGTCGGTGGAAGCGGCTTCCACCCAGCTCCGGTCCCTGCCCTTCGAGGACCTCGGTTTCGCGCGGGTGGATCACCACAGGGCGATGCGGTGCGGGTTCCCCGAAGTGATCTTCTGCACGGGAAAGACCGACGACCAGGTAGCCGGGATCGCTGAACGCATCGTCGCGTCCGGCAGCGACCTGCTCGCCACCCGGGCGACTCCAGCCATGTACGACGCCGTGAAGGCGCGGTGTCCCTCCGCGGAGTACCACGAGTCGGCGAGGACGATCGTGGTCCAGGAATCCTGGCAGGACATGGGGACCGGCGAGGTGCTGGTCGTCTCGGCGGGCACGAGCGATATCCCCGTCGCCGAAGAAGCCGTGGTGACCGCGCGGGTCCTGGGCAATCGCGTCGAAAGCCTCTACGACGTCGGCGTGGCGGGCATCCACCGCCTCCTGTCCAACCATGAGACCATCATGAACGCATCGGTGCTCATCGTCGTGGCGGGCATGGAAGGCGCCCTGCCCAGCGTGATCGGCGGGATGGTCTCCAGGCCGGTGATCGCCGTGCCGACCAGCATCGGGTATGGCGCAAGTTTCAACGGGCTGGCGGCGCTCCTGGCCATGCTGAACAGTTGCGCCTCGGGCGTGACCGTCGTCAACATCGACGGCGGGTTCAACGCCGGCTACGCGGCGGGCCTCATCAACCGAAAACACGAATAGGGACGGCGCGTCCAATGGCTGCGACGGGTTACTTCGACCAGTTACCGGGTCTTACCGCGGACATGCTGCTCGCCGCGATGATCGACGCGGGAGCGGATCCGAACGAGCTTGAATCGGCCATGAAACGCCATCATGGCGTGGACTGCGTTGTGAACGTCTCGAAAGGGCGTGTCGATGGGACGCCGGTGACCTACGCCGCGCCGTCCTGTTCCGAGGCGTCCGTACCCGCGACCTACCGGGCCATCCCCGACCGAGGAACGGGCACGCCGGCCGGCAGACTCATCGGCAGGGTGATAGACCATCTGGAAAAGAACGTAGAGGCGTGTTGGGGGGCACGGGACAGGGCGCCGTCGGAGGAGGATCTGGGCGGCCGCCATGCGTCCCTGCGCATTGTCGTCCTCTGCAACGCCCTTCACCTGCTCGGGATCGAATCCCTTTACCACGAAGCGCTGCCCTTCGTTCCGGGCATCGATGCCACGCCGCCGCTGCCCGCCGCCCTGTTGAGAGGCGTCGTCATTCGTCCGGTCGGCCGCGCTCCCGTCGACCTGCCGGGATGCGCCGTTCTGACCGCCCTGTCGGCGGGATCGATGGCCGCTACCGGCTTCACGCTGCACAACGTGGGCTATGGAGGCTGCCAGGGCGAGGACGCTAAACGCGGCGAGGACAAAGACCGGGGAAACGACGGCGGTAATGACGATGACGCCGGGAACGGTGCGGGCGACCAGGGCGAGAACGCCATCCGGGGCGACGGGCACGTCGTACGCCTGTGCACGGGTAAGGCCGGCGGGATGGGCGAAGCCGCCGATAGGGATTCCGTGTGCATCCTGGAAACACAGATCGACGACATGAATCCGGAGTTCTACGGTCACGTCCTGGAACGGCTACTCGAAGCCGGCGCGCTGGACGCCTTCCTGACACCGGTGATCATGAAGAAGAACCGGCCGGGCGTCCTGCTCACCGTGTTGGCGCCGCCCGCACTGGCTGGCCGGTTGTCCGGTTTGATTTTAAGCGAGACGACGACCATAGGGCTCAGAACCTATCCCGTCTCCCGGAGCGTGCTGCCCCGCAGCGAAGCCGCCGTTGAAACCCCCTACGGAGAGATCCGAATAAAGATCGTGGAGCAAGAAAACGGCCGGCGTTTTGCCCCCGAGTACGAAGACTGCCGCGAGGCTGCGCTCAGGAGTGGGAAACCGCTCGCAGACGTGTATGCGGCGGTCCGCGAAGCCGTTGACCGCATCGGCCTGGATAACCTGCCGTGATAGTCGCCGAAGACGTCACTTTCAGCTACCGGTTCC
This sequence comes from uncultured Gemmatimonadota bacterium, assembly GCA_964655785.1. Taxonomy (GTDB): domain Bacteria; phylum JAAXHH01; class JAAXHH01; order JAAXHH01; family JAAXHH01; genus JAAXHH01. The sequence continues at coordinate 13,276 of CAZZNP010000092.1, read as the reverse complement.
AGCCGGGCGGGCAGGACGGGCAGGGCGGGCCGGGCGGGCAGGACGGGCAGGGCGGGCCGGACGGGCAGGGTGGCCCGGGCGGGCAGGGTGGCCCGGGCGGGCAGGACGGCCAGGACGGTCAGGATGGGCCAGGCGAACAGGGTGGGCCGGACGGGCACGGTGGGCCGGGCGGGCAGGATGGACCGGAGAATTCGGTTCCCACGCTGCGAGGCCTTTCCCTCGAGGTCGGCGAATCCGAAAGCGTGGCCGTGATCGGCCCCAACGGTTCGGGAAAGAGCACCCTCGCCCGTTGTCTCAACGGGTTGATCGTGCCCCAGTCCGGTCGGGTCCTGGTGGACGGACTGGACACGGCCGAACCCGCGAACAAGTGGCAAGTCCACCAGCGGGCCGGGATGATCTTCCAGAATCCTGACAACCAGCTGGTTTCGACCACGGTGGAGCGGGAATTGGCCTTCGGGCTCGAGAACATCGGTCTGCCTACCGCCGAAATCCACAAGCGGGTCGCGTGGGCGCTCGACCGTTTTCACCTGTCCAACTACCGTCATTATCCGCCCCACAGGTTGTCCGGCGGCGAAAAACAACGGGTGGCTATCGCTTCCGTGGCATCGATGCGGCCCCGCTACCTCATCTGCGACGAGCCCACCTCGTCGCTGGACCCGGGCGACCGGCAGGATATACTCGACCTGCTCCTGTCGATTGTGGAGGAATACCGGCTGAGCGTAGTCTTCATCACGCAGTCTCCCGAGGAAGCCGCCCGCATGGACCGCATCGCGATGGTGGTGGATGGAGACATCGCCGCCGAAGGAACACCGGCGGAAGTGTTCCGGGATACGGAAATGCTTGCAGCGCATGGACTCGAAGCGCCGTTGTCCAGCCGGCTGGCCGGCGCCTTGCGCGCACGCGGTCTCGCGGTGCCGGAAGGTACGGTCCATCCCGAATCCCTGGTGCAGTGGATATTGGAGCAGAAACCGGCGTCACCGACCGGCGGGGAGGCGAAGCCGGCGCCGTCCGGACGGCCGGAGACCATCCCACCGTCCGCGGCCCATCATTCGGCGCGCACCGCGACGTCCCCCGCAACTTCGGTCGGACCGACGACCGGGTCGATTCCGGCCACACCACCCATTATCGAATACGACAGGGTGTGCCATACCTACTCCCCAGGAACTACCCTGACGATCCAGGCGTTGCGCGATGTGACCATGCGGGTGCGCCCAGGGGAATGCGTTGCGCTGACCGGACCGAACGGTTCCGGCAAGTCCACGTTGATTCAACACATGAACCGCCTGCTGAAAGCGGATTCGGGCACGGTCCGGGTCGAGGGCGGGGACGTTGCCTCACCGGAAACCGATCTGCGGAAACTGCGGCGGAAAGTGGGGCTCGTCTTCCAGTTCCCCGAAGCCCAGTTGTTCGAGGAAACCGTTTTCGACGACGTAGCCTTCGGCCCCAGGCAAACCGGTTCGGACGAATCGGAAATCCGGGGTATGGTGGACCGCGCGCTTGAACAGGTCGGGCTCGATCCCGACCGGTTTTCCCATCGGCATCCCCTGTCGCTCAGCGGCGGAGAAAAACGCAGGGCGGCGATCGCCGGGATCCTGGTCATGGAACCGTCCGTCCTCGCCCTCGACGAACCGACGTCCGGCCTCGATCCACAGAGCGTCCGACAGGTCGAGGCGATTTTCAAAGCCTGCAAAGAGGCGGGGTCGACCCTGTTCCTGATTACCCATGACATGGACCTGATTTCACGCCTGGCGGACCGGATCCTGGTCATGGAGAACGGCGCCATCGCGGAGGACGGCACGCCGGAACGCCTTTTCGCCAGCGCGGATGACGCCACGCCTGAGGACCTGTCCGTCCGGACGGCCGACGAGGATGCGAGTACGCACGGGCGGCCCGGACAGCCGGCGCGGCCCGGACAGCCACCGCGGCCCGGACAGCCGGCGCGGCCCGGACATATCGCGCAACCCGGGCGGCCCGGACAGCCACCGCGGCCCGGCTTATGCAAACTGTTGACCGCCGTCCGAGCGTCAGGGATTCCCGTCGACCCCGGCTGCTTCGACCTGGAAGATGCCGCGGACATGATCCGCGCGGGCCTGGACCTCGGAAACGATCACATCAACCCCAGGGAACACCAGATATGCTAGTCGACATCCATACCAACCTGATGTGGTACCCGGACCACATGTCCGATGAGTTCGTGGAATTCGCCTATTCGGCCAAGAAGGCCAAAATGCGCCTGTCCGATGACGTATACTACGCCGGCCACGAAGACCGCTACAAGAATGCCTTCGACTCCACGCCCGAATCGCTGCTGAAGGCGACGGAAGACTGCGACAAGGTGGTGGTTTTCGGGCTGAAAGCGCCTTACTGCGGGGTGGACGTGCCCCAGGAACTCGTCGCGGGATTCGTGACGGAGAACGCGGACCGTTTCATCGGGTGGTGTTCGGTCGATCCGAATGACGAGGACGCCGTGGAGCAGCTAGAATACAACGTGAACGAACTCGGACTGCGTGGACTGAAGGTCGCGCCGATCTACCAGCACTTCGATCCCCAGGACCCGGCGTATCTACCGCTGTTCAGGAAAGCGGAAGCGCTGGACATCCCCGTCATCTGGCACCAGGGCGCTTCCTTCGTGCGTCCCGGTCCACTCAAGTGGGCCAATCCGATTCAACTCGAGGACATCGCGGTGGCGTGTCCGGACCTGCGGATGATGATTGCCCACATGGGACATCCGTGGGAGGACGAATGCGTGGTCCTGATCCGGAAGCACCCGAACCTCTACGCGGACATATCGGCGCTGCACTACCGCCCGCTACGCCATTACATGGCATTCATGTCCGCCCTGGAGTATGGCGTGGAGCATAAGCTGATCTTCGGCTCCGATTTCCCCTCGGCCACGCCGGCGCAGGTCATCGCCGGACAGTGGAAGGTGAACGACATAGTCCGGAACACGTCCCTTCCCGCCTTTCCGGAAGAAGCCATACACAACATGATCTATGAAAACTGGAAGGCGTTCCTGCCGGACGCATAAAAAAAGGGCGGCCCTTACTTGCGGCCGCCCCAGTCTTGTTACGATACGTGTGACGCGGGAAGATGCGAGAAGCACTTACTTGCGTTTCACCTCCACGCGCCGGTTCTGCGCCAGGGCGCTTTCCTCGCTGCCCATGGCCGCCGGCTGCTCCTCGCCGAGACTGACGATTTCGATGCGGCCTTCCGCCACGCCGGCATCCACGAGGTACGCCTTGGCCGCCTGTGCGCGCCGTTCGCCCAGCGCCAGGTTGTATTCGATCGTACCCCGTTCATCGCAGTGACCCTCTATCACCACCATGTCTTCAGGTTGGTACTCACGCAACTTGCGGGCGTTTTCGTCCATGATCGAACGCTGGTTTTCCCTGATATCCGAACTGTCGTAATCGAAATAGATAGTCGACAGGGACATCATCTCGCTATGCAGGGCCGCGAGACGGGCTTCCTCTTCGGCCGCGAGGCGGGCTGCTTCCTCGGCCGCGAGGCGGGCTGCTTCCTCTTCAGCCATGCGCCGGGTTTCTTCCTCGGCGGCGAGACGGGCTTCCTCTTCAGCGCGTACTGCTTTGAGCGAATCCGCTATAGCTTGCTGACGCGCGGCCTCCATGGCGGCCAGTTCTTCCGCGGAAGGCCCTCGGGTTACGGCGCAGCATGCGCCCATCCAAATCGGAGCGGCGACTAAAACACAGAGCGCCAGGGCCGAAGCCGTACTGCTCCATCTTTTCATTAAGAACTCCTCTCACATGGGTCGTTACTCATCCAGCACGGATCCGGCAAGTCTTGCCATATCCCGCTTAAATTTGGTTTCATCCTGAGCGGCAAGTATATGTACACCTACTACGCCTTACAATGTTTTTTTTATGATGCGTATCTATCCTGCCATACGTCCTTGCCCGCATTACCGGAATAAAGGCATCCACTACATGATCGATGAAAACCAGAAACGTTTCGCAGGGAGCGACAATAAAGCGATAACAAGCGGTAAAAATGTGACAAAAAGGGGCGACCTTTCGGCCGCCCCGGTCTTTTCACGATACGGATGATGTGGGGGACAACTGGAGACAACTATTTGCGTTTAAGCTCCGCGCGACGGTTCTGCGCCCAGGCGCCTTCGTCGTCACCCATAACCGCCGGCTGTTCTTCACCGAAGCTGACGGTTTCGATGCGGCCTTCGGCCACACCGGCATCCACGAGGTACGTCTTGACCGCCTGTGCGCGCCGTTCACCCAGCGCCAGGTTGTATTCGATCGTACCCCGTTCATCGCAGTGGCCCTCGACCATCAACAGGTCTTCGGGCTGGTACTCCCGTAACTTGCTCGCGTTTTCGTCCATGGCCGCACGCTGGTCTTCCCGCACATTGGACATGTCGTAATCAAAGTAGATGGTGGACAGGGACATCATCTCTTTGTGCCGTGCCTCGGCGGCGAGACGGGCTTCCTCTTCGGCTATGCGCCGGGCTTCTTCCTCGGCGGCGAGACGGGCTTCCTCTTCGGCTATGCGCCGGGCTTCTTCCTCGGCGGCGAGACGAGCTTCCTCTTCAGCCCGTACCGCCCTGAGCGAATCCGCTATGGCTTGCTGACGCGCGGCCTCCATGGCGGCCAGCTCTTCCGCGGAAGGCCCGCGGGTGCCGCAACCGGCGCCTATCCAAGCTGTAGCGGCGACCATAATCGAGAGCGTCAGGACCGTAGTCATAATGCTCCATCTTTTCATTTATATCTCCTTTCGCATTGGTGCGGTTCCCATACAATGCCGATCCGATTGATCTTACCGTTTACCGTTTGACATATGGTTCATCCTGAGCGGCAAGTATAGGAATAATCCCAAGGTTTAACAATGTTTTTCGTACTTATGATCTTTCCGCGCATCCAGACCACGCATCCAGTTAATAATCGCAGATTCAGTTTCCGATGTAAAGGAATTTACTCATCCGGCATCAGGTCCAGTCTCATCTTTGCGAGCTGAGCCTCCTCGGAATCGGGAAACTCGCCTATGACTCGTTCCAGGTAGGACCTCGCCGCGGGCAGTTCCTTCCTGGCTACCTTGATGAAGGCGATTTTCAATAAGGTGGCGGGTACCTTGTTCCCTTCCGGATAGACGCTCAACAGATGCTCGTAGGCGTCGAGCGCCTGCGTGTACAGACTCTGCGTATAGTAGCAGTCGCCGATATAGTACTGCGCGTCGTCCGCCAGGTCCGAGTCCGGGAAATACTCCATGTACTGGTTGAACTGCCGGACCGCGACGTCGTAACTCCCCCGCTGGAAATCCCTCAGGGCGAGGTCGTACAATTCGCCGGGGTCCACGGACTGGCTCTGCCCCGCGGAGGAAGTATCCGGCCGATCGGCGGCGCTCAACTGGACCTGGAGCGTCTCCAGCTTGCGAACCAGGGCCGAGAACTGCCGGTCGCTTTCCGTGATCCGCGTGGCGAGGACCTGCAACTGGTTTTCCAGGGCGCCGACCCGCTGCCCCATGTCCGCCCGCATTTCCCACAGCTCGTTCATCTGGTCTCGCACGAGGGATTCCAGTCGCCCGATGTCGACCCTCAGCGAGTCGATGTCTTCCTGGAGGGCGACCTCCTCGCGCACGACCTGCATCTGGGCCCGCAGATGCGTCGTGTCGTTCTTCAGGTTGGTCAGGTCGGTCTGCACGCCGCACGCACTTGCGACGACCAGGACACACAGCGCGGGCAGCACCCAACGCCCGTGGTATGCAAGGAATCTCTTTTCCATCTTATCTCTTTCTCTCGTCAGTCTGGATCCGATACGATGCCTCAGGGTCTCGGCCCCCAACTGGGCTGACGGTTATCACCCTCGGTAATGACGGGTTGGACGTCCCCTCCGTTCCAGTACATGCGGTAAATGCGGTACTCGCCACGGCTGGCCCGGTCCGAACCGAAAAGGATGTGGAGGCCGTCAGGGGACCAGGTCGGGTTCACGTTGTCGCCTTCCAGTCCCCGGACTCCGGTTAGTTTCACGATGTTGCTGCCGTTGACGTCGCAGGTGTAAATGTTGAAGACCCGCTCGGTGCCTCCCTGCCTTCTCGGCACCAGGTCGCCGCCCACGAAGGCAATGCGGTCGCCCCGGGGAGACCATGCGGGTGATCCGTTGTAACCGCCTTCGAAGGTGATCCGATGATCGTTCGAACCATCTATATTAATAACGAACAGGTGCTTCCGCGTCAATCGATCCGACATGTACACCACCTGGTCCCCTCTTGGCGACCAGGACGGCGAAACATTGATCCCGTAACCGGTCGCCAGCGGGATCAGCCTGTTTCCATCCAGCGTGCTGATGTAAAGTTTGGATAGCCCCTTCGTGATCAGTCCCAGGATCAGGTGGCGGCCGTCCGGCGACCACCGGGGCGACAACACCGTTCTGCCGTCGAACGAGACCTTGCTGGTTTCTCCGCTCCGCAGATCGAGGTAATACAGTTCGTGGGGACCGTCCCGGTAGGACGTGTAGGCGATCCGGGTGCCGTCCGGCGACCAGTTCGGCGAGTATTTCCGGGATCCGTCCCGGGTCAACTGGCGGACATTGAAACCGTCGTAGTCTGACAGGTACAGTTCCGGCGCGCCGTTGCGCCGGGATACGAAAGCGATTCGGGTCTGCGCGATACCCCGGTCCCCGGTCAGCTGGAACACGATGTCGTCCGCCATGAGATGCACGATTCTTCTCAGGGTCAGATCGAAGGCGGCATAGCCCTTTTCCACGATCGTCCGCCTGGTGCCCACGTCGGTCAGCCGTAATGACATTTCCACCTGCGATCCCGAGACTTCGAACGACCCCGACACCATGACCTGCACCGACAACTTTCGGAGCAACTCCAGGTCCACCTCGCCGTCGGCGTCCAGGAACACGTAGGTCGTGTCGCCGGAATCGCCGGTCAGCACCCGCGAACCGCCGTCTTCGTCGACCCTGGCCGGAATGGAAAGGTCCCGTACGGCAAATACGCCGGAATAGGAGAGATCCCGCATAAGCACCTGGTTGATGGTGTCTCGCAGGGCGGCGTGAGACGCTGTCCCAATCCCGGATGTAAAGGGCTTGAAGGCGATCGGAATGCGGGGGGAGACGCGGGCCTGGACACTGAGATTGACCTCGTCCTGGGCCGAAGCGGTCTTGCCGCCTGGAAGGGTCAGGGCGATCGCCACCGGGAGCGACCGCATCAGCCATGCCCAGGCCGGCCGGCGCTGCGGTCTTCTATTCCCGGGTATACCGTGCTGGGATTCGATCATGGACTCAGGCGGATTCCAGGTAGTCGCACTTGCTTCACAACGCGTATTGGAAGGTGAAATGCACGCCAAGGTAGGATTTCCGGTAACCCTCCGGCAGCGGTGGCATCGGGTCCGCCGCATTCAGCGCCCGTTGCGCCGCCAGGTCGAAGACCGGGTTCGAAGACGAACGCTTCATGTCGACGCCGGTTATCCGGCCCGACCGCGTCACGCGAAAATAAATGACCGTCTCCAGCTGCGTAACGCCCAGCATCCTCGGCACCACGAACTGCTGTCTTATCTTCCGCTGCATCATGCCGAGGTAGTACGGAAACTCGAAGTCCCGCTCGTCCAGCCGGATTTCCGGTGAATCCGTTTCGAAGGACTCGGGCGCCTCAGGTCCGGGATCGGGCTCCTCGGATACCAGGCGCGGCGTCCGTTCAAGCGCAAGGGGCGCCTCCTCCTGCGGCACGGCGGCCTCCTTCCTCGGGACGACTTCGTAATCCTCTTCGATTACGGGTGGACGCCGGATCGTTGGCGTTTCCGCCAAGGTTACCAGGTCGACCCGGTAAACCTGATGATCCTGGGAGGATGCCGGCGCGGGCCACCAGGTGTTCAAACCGACGAGCACAGCGATGGCCGCGACATGCAATATGCCTGAAGCCCATATCATGCGTATCATTATCGTGACGGTCTCAGACTGGTCGCCAGTCCTATCTGGGTTACGCCGTGCTCCTTGAGCTTATCGAGCACGGCAATGACGGCGCCGTAGGGCACCTGATCGTCTCCGCGAATAAACACCGGTTTGTCCTGCTGCTCTTCGAATATCGCCTTGAATACGCCGTCGAACTGGCTCATCGAAAGCAACCGGTCTTCCAGGTACACCGAACCATCGCTCGTCACGGTGACCACGAGTCCCTCTGCCAGGTCCGGCGCGGCCGCGCTCGCCTCGGGAAGGTCCACCTGGACGCCGCTCTGGATCATCGGCGTGGTGATCATGAAGATGATCAGCAGCACGGTCATGACGTCGACCAGCGCTGTCACGTTGATCTCCGAAAGCGCGCGGGGCGAACCCATGCCGTTGAAATCAAAGGCGTTCATGTCGTCCCCGTAACTGGAGAATGTTCATAACCGAGGTGGCCAGGTCCTCGAGTTCCAGGCCCAGTTCTCTCGACCGCTGCACGAAATAGTTGTACGCCACCATGGCCGGGATCGCCACGGCCAGACCCGCGATCGTCGTGATCAGGGCCTCCGCGATGCCGGGCGCAACGACCACGATGTTGGTCGAGCCCTGCGTACTGATATCCAGAAATGCGGTCATGACGCCCCATACCGTTCCGAACAGCCCGAGAAACGGGCATACGCTACCCGCGGTGGCCAGTAGGGACAGGCGTTGTTCGAACCGTGCCAGTTCCCGGTGGGCAGCCAGCCGCAGGTCGCGGTAGACGGTTTCCAGCAGATCCTGGCCGAACTCCTTCGACCGATCCGCCTGGGCCGCCTGGTGAGCGCCTTCGCCCGCCCGGTAAGCGCCTTCGCCCGCCTGGTCCGCGCCTTCGCCCGCCTGGTCCGCGCCCCATCCCGCGACGCCGCTCGCGCCTTCGCCGTCGCCCTGGGGAGCAAAGGCCGCCGCATGCTTCGCGTATACCTCGCGGAATACCACGGCGGCGGGACTGACGGGCCACTTCGAAGCGGCGGTGTATACCTGGTCGTAATTACGTTGCGACTGAAAGAAAGCGAGGAAACGCCGTGACTGAGCCTGGGCCCGGCGAAAGTAACGCCAGCGCTCCGCCATGATCGCCCAGGAAACGATGGAGAAGACAAAAAGGACGAAGATGACGGTCTTGGCTACGGCGCCCGAATCCAGAATCAGATTCAGGATACTGACTTCGGATGACACGGCGCGTTCATTTCCTTTCGAGTGATCTCATGGCCCTTTCCCGGCGGCTAGGTAATTAGGAACGCGTCCACCTGCGTGTCAAGCATTATAGGACGCCTGATCCGGTCCATCGCTATGCCCAGATCAGCGCGACTTCGACAGCAAGGTTGGGATGGCCGTCGATCAGTTCGAGGGCTTCGGCAACGCGATGCACGGGAAAAACATGGGTCAACAGGGGACGCAGCCTGACCGCTTCGATACCGGCCAATCTCAGTCCCCGCTCCACCAGGTAGGGCGTATCGGACGGCTGTTCACGGCCCATGATCAGTTGGAGCGACCGTTCCGACCAATCCCTCATTTCGATGGATACGGTGCGCGCGACGGTTTTGAGGACGACGAGTTTTCCGCCCGGCCTCAACGTGGACGCGCATTGGCCGAAGGAAGCCTCGTTGCCGGCGCATTCCAGGCATACGTCCACACCTTCGCCCCCGGTCCGTTCCATGACACGCCGATGGACGTCTTCCGTCGAGACATTGATCACGGTGTCCGCCCCGACATCCCGCGCCCGTTGCAGGCGCGTCGCGTGCAGGTCCGACGCGATCACGGTCCCGGCGCCCGATATGCGGGCGATCTGCGTACTCAGCAACCCGGTAGTCCCCGCGCCGCTGACGAGAACCGTTTTGCCCTTCACCTGCGCGCGTTCCACGCCGTTCAGTACCGTCGGCAGGAGGGTTGCTATGGCGCCTTCTTCAAAACTGATGGCGTTCGGCAACTTTACGACCTGGTACGCGGGTACGCTGTGGTATTCCGACAGGCCGCCTTCGGCATGGCAGGCAACCACCCGGTCGCCTGGCTCGAGCGACTCCACGCGCCGGCCGGTGGACTCGATGATGCCTGTGAAGCTCCGGCAGAAGGTTGTGTGGAGGCCGTTCGCGTCCGACGCCGGATCTTCGTCCACCCGCGCGGACCCCTGGTTCGAGAGGACGCATGCCCGTGCCCTGACCAGCACATCCACGTCGTTGCAGGCGGGGAGTGCCCTGCTGGATACCCCTGGATTGACGTCCGTATCCAGCGTCTCTTTCAGCATGACGGTCTCTTCGGTTTCTTTATCGGGATGTTGTCCGGCGGCGCGAATGCGTGGCGACCGGCAGGAACTGGAAGCGGGCCGGATCGTGGCCTACCCCAACCGGCCGGATCGTGGCCTCCCCCAACCAGCCGGATCGTGGCCTACCCCAACCGGCCGGATCGTGGTCTACCAGTATTCTTCGAAGTGTATGTTGCCCTTGTCCCTCCGATGGTCCGCCTTGAATCCACGCGATTCAAGCAACTCGACCAGGCCGGTGGGCGAGGGATAGGTCTTTTCGCCTTCCCGCGTGTACTTGGGCACGCCGATCATGTCGGGGTTTCCACAGATGTATACGTGGGTCCTTTCCGGATCCAGGGCGATACCGGTATGATCCTCCAGTTCCCCGGATTTTACCAGGTCCTGTATATACACCTTGCGGTTGAGGTTTTGCGCTTCCCGGGTAGTCAGCGTGATGTAATGGTAATTCGGATGCAGTTCCTCCAGTCGCTCGTTGATGGACTGGTAGCCAAGGTCTCTTGCGTACCGCACGCAGACCACCGAAATGATGTCGGGCTTGTGGCCGGTCCGCATCAGTTCGGCGACCATGCAGTTGTGGGGCGCTTCGCCGGTGCCGGTCGCCGCGAAGATGACCTGGTCGCCCGGGCTCACGTGTTCCAGGGTGTAATGGCCGGTCACTTTAGGCCCCATCCAGAGGCGGTCGCCTTCCTTCAGCATCCACAGCCTTGGGGTGAGGGAAGGATCCTGGCCTTCTTCGCCGTCGCGGGCCACGAGCGTAATGTAGAATTCGTAGTAATCCATGTCCGCCGGGTCCAGCAATTGGCTGGGATCGTCCTCGTACATGGGAAAGGACATGGAGTAGGCGCGGCGGACGAGCTTCGTCTTGAGGTTCTCGTTTACGTCCTCGTTATGGGCCGGATCATTGGTGGGTTCCCAGTCGCCCAGGCCGAGGGTGGTGTACTGCCCGGGCTGGTACGGCGCGAGTTCTTCGTCCGGTTTCACCCGGATGATCCACAGTTCAGGGTTCAGTTCATGGATTTCGGTCAGTGTGGCGTTATAGTGTTGCTCCCTTAATGCCCTGATCTCTTCTGATGTATGCATGTAAACCTGCCGTATCTCCGCGTCCAGGCAATGATGAGTTAAAACGGGATGAACCGGCCGCCGGGCGTTAAACCGGCCGCCGGGCGTTAAACCGGCCGCCGGGCCGGCGCTTTCAGATCGCCTAGAAGTCGGCGCCGATCGTAAAGAAGAACTGCGTGTCGTTCAGCGCATTCCTCAGGCGGTACGAACGTGTGCCCGGGAACTCGGATTCCAGCCCTCGGGGTACGTTGGAGAGGTTTTCGTTGTTGTACCACGACGGACGTTTCCCAAGGTCGAATTGGCGGGCGATGTCGAACTTCAGGATCAGGAAGCCCACGCGCGAGCGCATGCCGATGCCGTAGGCCACGGCGAGCTGCCCACCCGCCAGCTCTTCCATGGTGCCCGGTCCCAGATTGTTGTCCCTGACCAGCCTGCCGTCGACGAAATCGCCCACGTTGGGGTAGCCGGAGTACTGGTTGGCCTGGTTGGCACTGGTGGTCTGATCCCAGACGGACCCCGCGTCCACGAACAGCGAACCGCGGATCTGTTGAAAGGCCAGCGGAAGCGGCCAGCCCAGGGCAAGGACCTCGACCATGGGAAACCGGAACTCCGCGTTGACCAGCGCGAGCTTGCTTCCCCAGACGGACCAGTAGTCCGCCCCGCGGAAGTTAAAGGGACCACCGAAGGGGTACAGTTCCTGGTCCCGCCCGTCGCTGCTCAGTCCATACAGGCGAAAGGCGAAGGCGTACCGTTGGAGGACGTTGTAGTAGGCACGGTAGTCCACGAAGACCCGCGTGTACTGCAGTTCCCCGAAAGTCGGCGTCACTTCGACCCGGCCCCGGGCGCCGGCGATCGGACCGGTTATCCCGTACAGTGTGTGATCGGTGACCAGGGCTGCGGTTGGCTGAATGAAGTTGACGCTTCCCAGGTTTCCACGCCTGGTCCGTCGGATTCCGAAGTAATTGAAGTTGAGGTCCACCAGTTCCCGGGAACGGTTCACGCCCTGTATGCCGATTTCGAAACGGTTGAATTTGCTGAAAGGACGGCTCAGGTGGAACTGGACGCCTCGGTTTATCTGGGTCGTCACCTGTGAAAGCCACGGGTTCTGATAATTGTAGAAAAGGTCGTGGCTGTACTGGAAGGCCGCCACGCTCCAGTTGACGCGCCGGGTAAGGTTCGTGTACTGGAGCAACAGATTCGCGTCCGTAAGGGATCCGAAAACGTTGGCGCCGACGAGTATCCTGTGGTTGTTCAGTATGTCGCTGAAGGAAAGGATGGAACTGCCCACGAGTCCAAAGTGCGTGGAGTAGCCGGCATTCCCTCCGATGTGGTCCAGTCCGAAGCTGGGAGAGTATTTCCTCTTCTTGAACGTACCGTCCGTCCAGGCCGTCGTATCCGGCAGTTCGCCCGCCGGGCCGATCCCTCTCGCGACCGGTCCGAACGGGAACTGCGGCGACGGCCGAAGGTCGGTGTCCTCCGTCTCTTCGGGCATCTCTCCCTCTTCGGTCATCTCTCCCGGTGCGTCCGGTTCCGCGGCGGACGTCGTATCCGGCGGGGCCGTGAGCACGGTCTGGATCGTGGTTACCTTCTCCCGCTCAGGTTCCGAAACCAGCGGCCCCGTCCCGGCCGTCGCGTCCTGCGCCTCGGACAGCGTATCGTCGACCGACGCCGACGTCTCAGGGGCGGACAGCGTATCGTCGACCGACGCCGACGTCTCAGGGGCGGACAGCGTATCGTCGACCGACGCCGACGTCTCAGGGGCGGACAGCGTATCGTCGACCGACGCCGACGTCTCAGGGGCGGACAGCGTATCGTCGACCGACGCCGACGTCTCAGGGGCGGACAGCGTATCGTCGACCGACGCCGACGTCTCAGGGGCGGACAGCGTATCGTCGACCGACGCCGACGTCTCAGGGGCGGACAGCGTATCGTCGACCGACGCCGACGTCTCAGGGGCGGACAGCGTATCGTCGACCGACGCCGACGTCTCAGGGGCGGACAGCGTATCGTC
>CAZZNP010000091.1:13470-15784 GCA_964655785.1 uncultured Gemmatimonadota bacterium | reverse complement strand
ACCGCGCCTTCCTGTCCCAGCGGATCGCCGTAATAGTAGATCAGCTTGTACCGGAGCGTCCGCACGCCGTAATGGGCGCAGACGTTGTGGTGGGCGCCGTGCATCCAGTAACGGTAGTACATGGACGTCTGCCAGTCAGCCGGCGTCTCGCCCTGCAGGAGCGGCCGGAAGGAACGGCCCTGGAACGAGGCAGGCGCGTCGAGACCGGCACAGTCCAGGAAGGTAGCAGGGAAGTCGACGTTCAGGATCATGTCGCCGTTCACGGATCCGGGCGCCACTTCCCGCGGATAGCGGATCAGGAAGGGCATGCGCAGGGACTCTTCGTACATGAAGCGTTTGTCGTACCACCCGTGGTCGCCGAGGAAGAAACCCTGGTCGGACGTGTAGATCACGATGGTGTCCTCCGCGATTCCTTCCTCATCGATGTAGTCGAGCAACCGGCCTACGTTGTCGTCGATCGAGGCGATACACCGCAGGTAATCCTTGATGTAACGCTGGTACTTCCAGCTCTTCTCCTCGGCGGGTGACAGGCCTTCCGGCACGGGAACCTTCAGGTCCTCCGCGTTGAGATCGCTCTCGACCCGCATCCGGGCGGCCGCGGCTGCCGCGGCACGGTTCGAATAGTCGTCGTCAAAGGTCTCCGGCTCCGGGATGTCCTCATCCTCGTACATGCCGGCATGCTTCTCGTCGGGCTCCCAGGACCGGTGCGGCGCCTTGTGATGCACCATGAGACAGAAGGGGCGGTCCCGGTCCCGGTCGCGGAGCCAGTCCAGGGAGTAGTCCGTGATGAGATCGGTGGCGTACCCGCTTCGCCTGGACCGCTCCCCCATCCTGATCATCTCGGGGTCGTGGTACAGGCCCTGACCGGGCAGCACGTCCCAGAAATCGAATCCCGTGGGATCGTGGTTGCCACCGTGGCCCAGGTGCCACTTGCCCACCACCGCCGTCTGGTAACCGTGTTCCCGCAGCACCTTGGGATAGTTCAGCAGACGCCCGTCCAGATGGGTGGACAGGGTGGTGACGCCGTTCACGTGATTGTAGGTGCCGGTCAGGATGGATGCGCGACTGGGCGTGCAGATGGAATTGGTGCAGAAGCAGTTGTCGAACCGCATGCCCTCGGCCGCGATGCGGTCAATGTGGGGCGTCTTGTTTATCCGGCTGCCGTAGGCGCTGATGGCGTGCGCCGCGTGATCGTCGGACATGATGAACAGGATATTCGGACGTGATCGGGACATGGGACCCTTCCATTAAATAGGGGAGGCTTTCATGGTTACCAGTGGGTGTTTTGTGGCGTTCAACCGGCCAGTACGGTCATGAGCGTCGAGGCCGCAATGTTGGCGCCGCAGATCAGGATGACCACGGTGCGTCCCCTGAACTCGTCTTTGCGTTTTAGCAAGGATGCCACGGCAACGCCGGCAGCGCCTTCGACGATCTTGTGATGCGCGTGGACCATGAACCGTATGGCCTCGCCGATTTCGTCTTCGGAGACCAGGATGTATTCGTCGACCAGGTCGCGGCAGATCGGAAAGGAGATCGATCCGGGCTCAATGTCGCCCGCGGAGCCGTCGGAAAGCGTATCGTGGTGTTCGGTCCTCACAATGCGACCCGCGCGAATACAGTGATACATGGCCGCCGAGTGGTCGGGCTGGCAGCCGATGATACGCGTGCCGGGCATATGCTCCTTCACGTAAACGGCGATCCCGCCGATCAGTCCTCCCCCGCCGACGGTGACGAAGACGTCGTCCACGGACGGCAGCTGTCGCGACAGTTCGATTCCAATGGTTCCCTGTCCACCGATGATTTGGGGATCGTTGTAGGGTGAGATCCACACACGATCCAGGACGCCGGCCTGGCACCTGGCGTGCAACTCGGTTTCCAGCGGATCGCCATTGTGGCGGACCAGGTCGACAGGATACCGGCCGATCGCTTCCGCCTTGGACGGATCCACATTACCGGGCACGAAAATGGTTCCCGGACAGCCAGTGATCATACACGCCCTTGCAACACCCTGCGCGTGATTGCCCGTCGAGGCGGTCACCACGCCCCGGGCCCGTTCTTCGGCGGAAAGCGAAAGCACCTTGTTCATGGCGCCGCGCGCCTTGAAGGAATTGGTATGCTGCTCGCTTTCCAGCTTCAAATGGACATCCGCTCCCGTCCTTTCCGAAAGCGGCATGGAATGTATCAGGGGTGTTTGCAGGATATGGGGCCTGATGCGTTCTTCCGCGCTAAGGACTTCGGGGAGTAAGGGATGCATGGATGTTTCCTGTCCTGTGACACGACCGGGTAGACCGCCATTTTGTTCTGCGGCCCTGGC
>CAZZNP010000091.1:8570-13370 GCA_964655785.1 uncultured Gemmatimonadota bacterium | reverse complement strand
CGGCCGGAAACCTTCTCCGGCCCGGCCTACGTCTGTATGACTTCGACCTCGATGTGCCTGATCAGACCTTCTTCCGTGAAGGCGATCGTTTCGAGTCCGTTGCGTACCACGACCTGCCTGGTATCGGCATGGGTAGCGCGCATCGTGAACTCGAAGGTGGCCGTGTCGTCGGCAACAGCCTTGTAGGCGTCCACCGTCCAGTGCACATCAGGATAGGTGGTAAAGAATCCGGTCATCATCTCGCGGATCTGGTCCAGACCTTCGAAAAGCCCGAACTGCGACGACCGGTAGGTGGCATCCGGATCGAACATGGGGAACACGACGCCAAGCGTGTGACTGTTCGACCGTTCGACGTACAGCTTTGCAAGATCCGCCGCTTCCTGCCGATCCATACCGGTCTCTCCCAGGTGAAGTACCTTTCATGTATCGCGGAAAACTCGTAAAAGGTGTCATTCACCGGTACGCCGTGTCAAGTTGGAAAACCCGTAGAACCGAGCCCGCATGGCTGGCCGGCTGTTCCGGCCGCGAGGGGTTGACTCGATGCGTATTATCTTGTTGATTCAGCACGGTTCCGAAACCTCGCCGCGCCTTGCCAGGGCGTAGATCGCCCGGCCCGACGTCAAAGTACCCTCCAACCTCGGAACGGAACATGAGACCAGACTCGGTTTTCGATGGGGTGGAAACGCCCGCCGTATTGCTCGATGAAGCAAAAATGATGGCCAACCTTCGCGCCATGCAGGACCTGGCGGACCGGCACGGCGTCGCGCTGCGTCCCCACGTCAAGACTCACAAGTCCCTGGAGATCGGCCGGAGACAGGCCGAACTGGGGGCCACGGGCGTCACCGTGGCCACGGTGGACGAGGCGCAGGTCTTTATCGATGGCGGATTCGAGTCCATCACTGTCGCCCGGCCGGTGGTGTCTCCCTCGAAGTGGGACCGGCTGCTGACCGCGGCGCAAGATCGAAGGGCCCAGGTGCGCGTGGTCGTGGACTCGGAGCCCGGCATCGAGGTGGCGGGCGAGCGGGCGTCGGTACACGGGCAGGCTGTCGGGGTGTTCCTGAAGATCGACGTGGGACTGCACCGGTGCGGCCTGCTGCCCGGGGACCCGCGCGTTGGCGAATTGGCACGGAAGATACACGATCGCGCAGGTCTTGATTTCCGCGGCATCTTGTCCCACGCGGGCCACGTATACGGTTCGCAGTCCAGCGCGGAGGCCGCCGGGATCGCAGAAGAGGAACGGCAAGCCATGGTCTCGGTGCGCGACACGCTGCAGGCGGACGGAATGCCCGTACCGGAAGTCTCCGTGGGCGCCACACCGGCCGTGCTGGCCGCAAAAAGATTCGATGGCATCACGGAAATCCGGCCAGGCAACTACGTCTTTCTCGATTTGCTTCCGGTTCGCGTAGGGGTAGCCCGGATTTCCGATGTCGCCCTGTCCGTGCTGGCCACCGTAATCAGCCGGAACGAACACTACTACGTGACCGATACCGGTTCGAAGACCCTGACATCGGATACCGGCGTACATGGCATGACCGGAAACCAGGGTTTCGGCCTGGCATACCCGGCATCGGGGTTCCTGGATTCCGATCGTGAGATGACCGTGGATAAAGTTTCAGAAGAGCACGGTATGGTCGGCCGCAACGGGGATGAGCTCCCGATCGGGTCGAAGATCCGCGTGGTGCCGGTACACAGTTGTCCCGTGGCGAACCTGGCGCGGTCGTTTGTCGTTCTGACCCCGGCCGGGCTCGAATCATGGCCGGTGGATGCGGCGGGCGGGTCAAGGTAGTAGACGACGGAGCAGCTTCAGGATGGGCCGCGCCGAAGCCGTGGCGACCATCTGCCAAGGAAACGCGCAAGACCGTTCCCGCCCCGTGCGGGCTTCATCTCCGCCAGGAACCGGGAAGGACGCTTGTGCTGCGTCGTGATGCACAACTTCTCCTCGGCACGCGTAAGGGCTACGTAGAAAACGCGCCGTTCCTCCTCGATGTCCTCGTCCGAACCCGTCATCCGGCGGTGGGGCAGGATGTCCTCCACCACATGGAAGAGGATGACGCCCTTGTATTCGTCTCCTTTGCTCCGGTGAATCGTCGTGATCTTTATGCGGTCTTCCTCCGGGGATTCGCCGGAGGCGCCTTCTTTCCGATGTACGGGATCCAGGGCAGTGTCTTGGTCGGCGTCAGATTCGGAAGCCATCGATCTGAGGTAACCGCCTACAAATGTTTCCGCGGACGGATATTCTGCGGCCATTTGCCTGATGACATCGATCGTCTCCGTATCGGACACGGCCATGCGCTGCCTGCGTGTCTCGTCCCTGCGCATGTAGTAAGCGCCCAGGCCCGACTGTTCTATCAATAAATCGATAAATTCGACAGGTGCCACTCCCGCAGCCCCGTAGTGTCCACGCAGGATTTCGATGCACATGCGGTATTCATCCAGACTGGCGAGCGCGTCGTGCGGCAGCCGGTCCATGCTTTCGAAGAACAGATGACCGAGCTCCGCCACTTCGCGCAGCTGTGCATTGGAGAGGCGCCTGGACGGAAAGGAAAGACTGACCGCAAATGAAAGGGCATCGGCCCGTTCACTATGGGCAATGACGTCAAAATACGCGCCCAGGGTCCTTCCCGCGTGGGACTGGAACAGCGCGCCCTCGTCGAGCGGATCAAAGGGCAGATCCGCCTCCTTGAGCGCGGATTGAAGAGGAGCCGCAATGGACTGGACCCGGACCAGCACGGCCATGTCCCCGTATTCGAATCCCCGTTTTCTCCACCGGCGTACCGTGCGCACCACGGCATCGGTTTCGGCTTCCAGCGACGGGCATTTGTGTATACGTATCGTATCGCCATCGCCATCACCGGCCGCATCGGCCGGGACCTGTGCTGGACGGATGGGCTTTTCGAAACGGTTGACGTTCTGGGAAATGACGGTGGCGGAGCGGGTTACGATGTCCGGCACGCACCGGTAGTTCGCACCGAGTGTGTGGATCGCCGCGCCCGGATACCAGCGCTGAAACGAACGGATATTCTCCGGATCCGCACCGGTGAAGGTGTTGATCATCTGGTCGTCATCGCCCACGGCGAACAGATTGTTCAGCGGCAGAGAGAGCAGTCTGAGCATCAGGAACTGGACAGGGGTCAGGTCCTGAACCTCGTCCACCAGAACCGCATCGAACCGATACTGGTAATTCGACCGCGCACGGGGATCGGTGAGCAGGATTTCCACGGCGCGAAACAGTTGTTCGTCGAAAGTCATCAGGGACTTTGCTTTCAGGAGGCCCTCCACCTCGGCACAGATTCTGCGGACCTGTCGCCTGTCGAAGCCCTCGATTCCTTCGCATGAGCTCGCTTTGCCGATGGGAATCAACGTTCTCCGGTAAAGGGACGCCGCTTCCTCGCAGGCGATGACGAGATGTTCCGGAAATGGGTAGGGAATGGACGGAAAGTGCTTTTCGCAGTCCTTTCTGAGCGCCTGCCTGTACAGATCTGTGGGTCCTCCCGGGAGAGATTCCCCGGTAACGACTCCGAATCCGGCGTAGGGACTGTCCGGCGCCTGCCTGCAGATCTCGTACCCCAGGCTGTGCAACGTTCGGATGTGCACGGCCGGCAGTCCAGCGCCTGCGTGTATACGCTCGGACATCACCTCGCTCGCCGCCTTGTTGAAGACCACACACAGTATCCGTCCGGGATCGACTCCGCCCCGCACGGCCTCCACAACCCTCCGCGTCAGTACTCGCGTCTTCCCCGAGCCCGCGGGCGCCAGGGTGAGCACCACGCCCGCGCGCGGATTCAGACACAGAGTCTGCTCACCGGCCAGCCCGGGTTCCGGATCGGGCATCCGGCGTACGGTTTTGTCACCGTGGCCGGACCGGACCGAACGTACCCTGTCAACACACGCACCGAGGCCGTTCATGACCTCACTCCCGCTGAACCGGACAACCGCTTGTACATTAAGCGATTCGGCGAGGTCTTTTTCCCGCTCGATCCGATCTTGGCGGTCGAACTCTCTGCCGTCAATCTCCACGGCCACGACGCCATGTGGACCTTCAACCAACGCGTCTGCGAATCCTGATCGTGACTGGACGTGAAGCAGGTGGGACAGTCCAGCCCGGTCGAGTCCTTCATGCATCGACGATTCCACCGGCGTCAACCACGGCTTTTCCGTCGAGTTCAGCGCTTCGGGCGTGGGAAACACCGCGCAGGTGCACGCCAGGAGAAACCGCAGCTGTTCTTTCATGAGAGGGCGCATTGCATCTTCGATCTCGTCTTTGCCCGGCATATCGACCGAATCTGCTTTCAGGTCCCGAAGATCAAGGGAGGTGAACAGATACAGAGGGATGTATCGCCTGTAAGCCGGAAGGACGATGAGATTCACCAGGCTGTTCCAGTGAGGTGTCCAACGGGAGGACAGCTTGAGGACCAGCCGGTCGGGATCACCGGGTATTTCCAGGGCCTCCTCCGGATCGAGTAGCACGGCCGTGCCCGGTCTGGACTCGATTTCCGGCAGGAAGTAATCATCGGGGCACCGGAATACGGCAATGCCGCGGCCCTTCTGTTCCCAGCGGGTTACGTCTTCAGGTGTGAACTGGACCGGATCCAGGGCGGAAAGGCGTGCCTTCGACCGAATCACGTCCGTAGATTGGGATTCCGCCGCCGGTAGCACTTCATCCGAGGATGGAACTTCACCAGCGGATGGTAATTCGGCTGCCGGCTGCGTATTGTCCGTCGTTTTCATCTGTGATCGAGATTGCCTGTCCGCTGTGCTGAAGGTGCCTGCTGCAATCATATCCGTCCGTTGTGCCGGCCG
>CAZZNP010000091.1:7286-8470 GCA_964655785.1 uncultured Gemmatimonadota bacterium | reverse complement strand
CCCGCGCAATTCATTGATGGATCGTGCGTTACCGGTTATTTTCGGTTTGAGGAGGCAAATTTTATGGGTGCAGTGGAAGAGACTATTTGGGGTACTTTCAGGTCCCGGCCCGTATTTCTTTACACGTTGAATGCCGCAAGTGGCGCGGCCGCGCACGTGACGAATTACGGTGCGATACTACAGTCCCTGGAGATCCCGGACGCCGAAGGGAATCTAGTGGACGTCGTATTGGGTTTCGATACGTTCGACGAATACCTGGGCGAACATCCGTTCTTCGGCGCTACCGTGGGCCGATGCGCCAACCGGATTGCCGGCGGGAGGTTTACGCTGGAAGGCCGGGACTATAGCGTGGCGATCAACGACCAGGCCGGACCCAATCACATCCACGGAGGTCCCGGCGGTTTCGACAAACAGATCTGGGAACCGAGGGATTACGGCCAGCATGGCGAGGGTAGTTTCGTCGTACTGGCCTACACGAGTGAAGATGGGGAGGAAGGGTATCCGGGTACGATGGAAACGACGGTTACGTACACGCTTTCAGCCGAAGACGAACTGCGGATTTCGATGGAAGCGCGGAGCGACCGTCCCACGGTGGCGAACCTGACCAACCACTCCTACTGGAACCTGAATGGCCATCAGTCCGGTCCGGTGCTGGAGCACGAAGTTACGCTTTTCGCCGACGCTTATACGCCCGTCGACCGCCATCTCATTCCCACGGGCGAAATCAGGCAGGTCGCCGGAACTCCCTTCGACTTCACGGAACCCAGAACCATCGCCGCGGAAATGGATGCCGTTTCCCCGCCTGGACCGAGGGAGTCCGGGGACCCCGGGGGATACGACCACAACTTCGTCCTGCGCGACGCAGGCGGGCGCGTGAGACCTGCGGCCCTCGTTGCTTCACACCGGTCGGGCCTTGCCATGGAAGTCCGGACCAACCAACCGGGCGTGCAGTTCTACACCGGGAACAACCTGACCGGCAAGCTCACTGGAAAACACGGCGCCGTGTACGGACGACACCACGGTTTCTGCCTTGAGACACAGGCATTTCCCGACGCGATCAACAGGCAGGGCGCACCGGGATGGCCTTCGGTCATTTTGAATCCTGGCGGCGTGTACCGTCACGAGGTGAGCTACGCCTTCGCTGACCCGGCAACGCACCGGTAAAGGGACGCGCCACCCCGCGC
>CAZZNP010000091.1:0-7186 GCA_964655785.1 uncultured Gemmatimonadota bacterium | reverse complement strand
GGAGACGAGGAAGGCCAGGATCCTGCCCACGCCTTCGGGGTCGCCCAGGTACTCCTCCGCCTGCTTCAGCGCTTCTTCCACCGAGTTGCCCTGGGATTCGGCCGCCTGGGCGATATTTCGAAGCTTCATGGGCGTGGCGATTCCGCCCGGACAGACCGCGTGGACGCGTATGCCGAAGGACGCCAGCTGGCTTTCCAGGACGACCGCCTGCCCGTGAACGGCGCCCTTGCTGGTCCCGTAGGCCACCGATGAACTCCCGCCCCGGACTCCGGCCCCGGAAGACAGCAGGACGATCACGCCTTTTTTCTGCGCCTTCATCGCACCCGCCGCGTATTTGCAGGTGAGAAAGGACCCCTTCAGGTTCACGTCCATCACGCGCTGCCATACGGCCTCGTCCAGTTCGTCCACGGGAACGTAAGCTCCCTCGAGTATGCCCGCGCAGTTGACTAGCGCGTCGATACGCCCGAAGTCTTCAACCGCCCCGGCCATCAGCGCCTCGACCTGGGAAGCATCCGAAACGTCCACCACCTGGTATGAGGCTTCGCCGCCCGCGGCGCGTATATCGCCGAAGGTTTCTTTCAGCCCGGCTTCATCGATATCGGCGAGTACGGTGCGCCCCCCGGCCTCCGCGCAGCAAAGGGCCGTGGCCCGTCCGATGCCCATCGCCGCTCCGGTTATGACGACCGTCTTGTCCTCGAGGAACATGTCTTAAGTCCTTCCTTGTGTGGTTACGCGGGGATATGCCCGCACTCCGGCATCTGGATACCAGTCCATTCTGGTATACTAATACCTGTCTGCGCAATTATCAAATCCCTAAGCGCAGAGGCGCCGTCCGAACCGGTTCATTATCCCCGTTATGCCCCCAAAGGCCTTGACTTTTATACTACACGTCTGTAAGCTTATGGCATGCGCGGAGATAGCGTCCGCGGCGAATCCGACTACCCATTTCAACAGGCGGTCCACGTTCACGCCTGAAGAACCGACCCATCCCGATCCGTACAGGAACCGATCATGGACCGGCGTCATTTCCTTGAGACCCTTGCGGCCGGACTCGTTGTCGGAGGGTCCGTGCTCCCGGCGTTTCAGTCCGTTGCCGGCCCCCTTCTCGTTCCCGTTGAGAAGGACGAAGAGGGACTGACCCCCCTGCGCAGGTTCTTCGCGGTCGCCATCGTCTCATTCCCGCCGAAAATCGATGTCGAAACCGAACGGCTCGAAATCGAAGGCGCCGTATCGTCCCCATTTTCAGTGGGTTACGACGAATTGCACGCGTGGCGGCAACATACGCAGGAGAGCATCCTGCGTTGTGTGGGCGGCGCACAGGGTCGGGCTCGCTGGGCAGGCGTTCGTCTGCGCGACCTGCTGGAAAAAGCGGGCGTAACCACGGATGCGAGGGACGTCATTTTCTACGGGGCGGACGAATATGAAAGCAGTGTGCCCGTCGGCGAGGCGATGAAAGAAAGCAGCATGCTGGCTTTGCAGATGAACGACGAACCGCTCTGGTCCAAGCATGGCGCGCCCGTGCGCCTGGTCATGCCCGGCATGTATGGATACAAGCAGGTCAAGTGGCTTACCCGGATCGAAGTGACCCGCAAGAACCACAAGGGATACTGGGAAAAACGCGGCTATTCGGACGACGGTCGGATCAAATCCTGAGGAGCCAGGCTTTTAATGAGTGCCATGCTGGTCACCGGTGGAGCCGGGTTCATTGGCAGTAACTTCGTTCGATACGTGCTGAACCGCCGTCCCGGTACGCGGATCGTTGTGCTCGACGCCCTGACCTACGCCGGGAACCTGGCCAATCTCGATGATTGCGGGGGTTCGGACCGGCTCAGGTTCATGCACGGGGACATCCGGGACAGGGACGCCGTCGACGAAGCGATGCGCGGGGTCGACACGGTCGTCAACTTCGCGGCCGAATCCCATGTCGATCGGTCCATTCTCGACCCGTCCTCCTTCATCGAAACCAATTACCACGGTGTATACGTCCTGCTCGAAGCGGCGCGGCGCCAGGAAGTCAGGCGGTTTCTCCAGGTGTCCACAGACGAGGTGTACGGTCACGTCCCCGCCGGTTTCTCAGTGGAAAGCGACGCCTTCGCGCCTCGCAGCCCCTATGCCGCAAGCAAGGCAGGAGCGGAGCTGCTGGCTCAATCCTACCACACGACCTACGGCCTGCCCGTTCTGATCACGCGCGGCGGGAACACCGTAGGGCCCTACCAGTATCCGGAGAAGGTCCTGCCCCTGTTTATCACGAACGCGCTGGAGTACAAGCCGCTGCCGGTATACGGTGACGGAAGCGCCTTGCGCAGCTACCTTTACGTGGAAGACCACTGCTCGGGCATCGAGCTGGTGCTCCGGAACGGTGAACCCGGTAACGCGTACAACGTAGGCACGAACTACGAGGTCAGCGGACGGGACCTGGCCGGCAGGATCCTTGAAATCCTCGGCCGGCCGGCGGAGCTGCGCGAGTTCGTACCGGACCGCAGCGGTCACGATCTGCGGTATTCCCTGGACTGCGGCAGTATACGGTCCCTGGGCTGGAGTCCGGCGCTCGACTTCGACACTACGCTGGAAAGGACGGTGCAGTGGTACGTGGATCACCAGCCGTGGTGGCAGGAGATCCGGAACGAAAGCGGTTACCGGTCATACTATCGAAAACAGTACCATGAACGATGACGTCAAATTGGCTCTTCCCATGTATACACGGAGGTTGAAGTTCGATGTACCTGGTCCTGCTTGAGTATGTCGTTCTGACGGGAGGAATCTGTCTGGTGGCCTATGGATTCCTGTTGATCCTCGCCGGCAGGATCCGCAGAAGCGGCAAGGCGCCTCTGATTTATCCCCGGCACGTCTTCGCCCTGGTCGTGCCCGCGGGGAACGACGAGGGTACGGTCGGCAGGACCGTGGAACATCTGCGCCGGAACAAGTACCCGCGGAGCCTCTTCGACGTAATTATCGCCCCGGTGAACAGCACAGACCAGACGGCAACCATCGCGCGCCGAAAGGGAGCGGTCGTTTACGCCCAGGGCAAGCAGCGCTGGCGGGACGCGGAAGAGGCGGTCCTCGGCGTACTGGAACGCCTGTCAACCAAAGACCGGTATGACGCGTATATCATCCTGGACGTCCGTTCCAGGGTTTCCGCAAATTATCTGGCCGTGATGAGCGACAAGTTGTCCAAGGGCGCCCTGGCCATCCAGTCCGGCTACTGCGTATCGGGAAGGAAGTGGACCTGGGATACGGCGCGCAGGGCCCTGCTGAGTGCGCTGAAACCAAGCTGGCTCACGAGTTGGCCGCTGATGCTGCGCCTGGGCGGGGGGATCCATCGAATCGGTCTGTGCGTTTCCCGCCGGCTGATCGAAAAACACGGAGTGAAGAGGCCACGGCTGGACAACGAAATGGCGTATCAGACCAAGTTGCTTCGCCACGACGTGGCTATCCAGTATTCCGACCAGGCATGGGTATACGATCGAACCAGGACCGTAAAACCCGTTCGCTCCACGTTCAGCCGCCTGAAATCCAGGTGGAGACGTACACTTGCCGATGGTCCCCCACTGTTCATGGACGGGCTGAAATGGCGTAGCGTGGCACAGTTTGTCGGCGGTTTGAATCTCTTCCTGCCCTCCTTCAACACGATGATGCTTACGGCACTGGTGTTCTTCGGAATTGCCGTGTATCTGCATGGCGTCGATTCGGTCATGGCCCTGGGTTGGCTCGCGATGCTCGCGAGCCTGGCGGTCTTCGTTGTTCTCCGCCTGTGGTTCATGCGCGCGCCAGTACTGGCCTACGTCGCACTGCCGACTTTGCCGCTCCTCCTTTTCTGGCAGTCCCTGAAATCCTGTTTTAACGCTACACCGAAGAAACCGCCGGCCGAGGTACAAAACCAGACCGGAAGCGGGCGCAAACAGGAGCAGGGACAGGGACAAGGACAGGAACAGGGACAAGGACAGGGACGGGGAAGAGGCCGCAGACCGCGCAGACGGTATTCGAGACGGCCCAGGCGGCAGACTTCCTGACGAGTAGTCGGAGCGCGTGCCGGACTTCCTTACTGGGACTGTTGTCCTGACGATAAGTCGGAGCGCGTGCCGGACTTCCGGTCCAGGCGGCAGCACCGGGAGCGTGACCCATTCCACTGCACCACGCTTTGATCCTCGGATTCCTGCAGGGCGTCACGGAATTCCTGCCGGTAAGCAGTTCCGGTCATCTCGTCGTGTACCAGCGGCTGTTCGAACTGAGCGGACCGGGTGGCCCGGGCGGACCGCCCGAAACCAGGTTGCTTTTCGACGTCATGGTACACCTCGGGACGCTGATCGCCGTCCTGGTCGTGTTCCGTTCCGATATCGCCTTGCTGATGTCAGGCGCCTGGCGCGCGGTCACGGGCCATGCCGGGGAAGACCGTGGACCTCTTCGCCTCCTGCTCCTGCTCTTCGTGGGCTCAATCCCGGCGGCGGTCTTCGGCCTGGGATGGAAAGACGAACTCGAGCGCCTCTTTGCCGCCCCGATATATGTGGGCCTGGCATTCCTGGTTACCGGATCCCTGCTGTGGCTGTCCAGATATCCCGGCCGTCCTGGCCGGACAGACCGGACAGGCCATACCAGCCGGACCGAATCGCCCGGGACCCGGTCCGCGCAGGCAGGCCAGCCCACACCGCCCGCACAGGCAGGCCAGCCCACACCGCCCGCACAGGCAGGCTCGCTCACACCGCCCGCGCAGGCAGGCTCGTCCGGAACCCGGTCCGCGCAGGCCACCCGGGACCTGGACAGGACGACCTGGATCGATGCGCTGTTGATCGGCCTGGGCCAGGCCCTGGCGCTGGTTCCCGGTGTCTCTCGATCGGGAACGACCATTTCCATCGCCCTGATGTTGGGACTTGACCGGCGGCTGGCGGCGCGTTACTCTTTTCTATTGGCGGTGCCCGCCATACTGGGAGCAGTTGTCGTCCAGGCAGGGGATACGGGCGGCATTCCCGCAGATCAGTGGACCGCGGTGGCGGCGGGAACCATCATGGCGGCCGTGAGTGGATACATCGCACTCAGGCTACTCCTTCGCATCGTTGTTGCCGGCAATCTGTCCAGGTTTTCGTACTACTGCTGGGGGATCGGGCTGCTGACGCTCGGCGGTGTGCTGTCCGGCGCACTCTGATACGGCCTGTATCTACATTCCCAGTGTCTCACACTTCGCAGACGGGAGCCAGGCACATGAATCCAGACATCAGCAAACTACTCGATGAATGGGATTACACCGGGCCCGATAAGCTCATCGTGCGAAAAATAAAAGGAGACGACGGCCGGACGCGGATTCAGATGCGCGTGGACCTGGGCATCCTGCAGATGGAGTGGTCGAACCGCCCTGACGGCCAGAGGCCTCACGGGAAGACCTCCCTCCTGGATCATTTCAAGGATAAACTGGAGCAACAAAAGGCGGACGAGGGTCCGGACGCGCAACTGAATCTCTCCCATGAAGACTGCGTGAAACTGCAGACGGAATCGCTGCAGTATTACTACCGGCGCATCTGCATGTTTGAACTGGAATCCTACCATGAGGCCTGCCGGGACGCCGAACACAACCTGCAGATCATGGACATCGTGCGTACCCATGCCGAGAATGACGACGACCGCCTTTCCCTGGAGCAGTACCGGCCCTTCGTCATCATGCACCGCACCCGGGCGAGAAGTCTGATCGCCACGGGTTCGGACGATATCGACAAGGCCCTTAAGCATATTGAAGAAGGCATAGATGAGATTGAGGATTTCTTTCGTTCCTACGACCGGGACGACCTGGTCAAAGAAAGTCAGGAACTGAAAGTCCTGCGAGACATGGCCGAGGAAATCCGAAAACAACAGCCCCGTTCCGAGGAAGACAAGTTGAGGGCGGAACTGTCGGAGGCCGTCGAGAACGAGGAGTTCGAGCGGGCCGCCGAAATACGGGATGAACTGAAAAAGTTCGACCTGCCCTAGACCGGAGCCCCCCTTGCTTTCCTGGATCAGATCCGCCGACCGTCAACTCATCCTCTTCGTGCTTGGGGCGGTCAGCATGGGTCTCTCGATGGGGCTTGGGGAAATAAGCTTCAACAATTTCCTCAGCGATACCTACCACATGGACGCGATGCGCCGGGGCGAACTCGAGTTTCCACGGGAGTTGCCCGGCTTCCTCGTCGCCGCCTTCGCCGGCATCCTGTTCTTCTGGTCGGAACTCAGGATGGCGGCCCTCTCCATGGCGCTGATGGCCGTGGGATTCATAGGTCTTGGATTCTACGGCAGTCTATACGGGCTGATGCTCACTTCCATGATCATCTGGAGCATCGGCATGCATCTGCAGATGCCCGTGACGCGGACGATCGCCCTCCGGCTGGCCCGGGAAGGCAGGGGCGCCACCATGCTGGGGCGCCTGAGCGGCATCCAGACCGGCGCGGCCATCCTGGGGAGTGTCCTGCTCTGGATGGGACTGGGCGGCACTTCGCTGGGTTACCTGCCCGTTTTTGCCCTCGCCGCGCTGGTGGCACTGGCGGGCGCCTACTTCTACATGGCGATGCGTCCCATCGAGGGACACACAGGCAACCGCCCCACCTTCATCATGCGGAAAAGGTACACGCTGTTCTACCTGCTGAACATCCTCTTCGGCGCGAGGAAGCAGATCTTCATCACCTTCGGTCCCTGGGTACTGATCAGCATATTCGACAAACCGGTCTCCACCATTGCCTCGCTCCACCTGGTCGCATCCGTTATCGGCATGTTCTTCGCGCCGCAACTGGGCAAGCTGATCGACCGGTTCGGGGAACGCCTGGTGCTGATGATCGACGCGGTGCTGCTCGTCGGTGTCTGCCTGGGATACGGATTCGCTACGGAAATGGGACTGGGAGCGTGGGCGGTAGATCTGATCTATGCCAGTTTCGTCCTCGACCTTGTGCTTTTCAACGTCAGTATCGCACGGACCACCTACGCCAGTAAAATCGTCGTCAAAAGGGACGATCTCACCGCGACGCTTTCCCTCGGCGTCACCATCGACCACGCGGTTTCCATGTCCATACCGACGCTGGGCGGACTCGTCTGGGTCGTCTACGGCTACCAGTATGTCTTCATCGGTGCGGCTATCGTGGCCGTCCTTACCCTTGTGGCCACCAGCTTCATTTCCGTGACCCGCCCAGGTACGAGCCGGACCAGCCAGGCGGAGGCCGCCGGCTGACGGAATCGG
>CAZZNP010000090.1:8308-15791 GCA_964655785.1 uncultured Gemmatimonadota bacterium | reverse complement strand
CCCTGCCCGGCCCCTTCTCCGCATATCCCGCAAGTTCGGACTGACGCGTTCCCCTTCTCCGCACCAGGATCTCGCTCCAGAAGAAGAAACCCTCTTTCAACCGGACTTCCACCAGGTCGCCGATGTCGTACAGCGTGGAGGTGTTGTTGTTGACCAGGTGGTTGGAACGGGTGATGGCCATGCCTTCCTCGCCGGACCCGTCGATATCGTAGAATACCAGCAGGTCGGCTACCGTCGCGGCAACGCCTCTTAAGCGGCTGTTTTGTTGCAGCGCAACGACGAAGTTCGCGGCCCGGTCGGCGTCGATGTTCGGGTAGATGTACAGTCCAGCGCGTTCATCAGTCCATATGCCACGTGCGGCCTGTCGTACTCGCTGAACAGCGGGATCGGCGGAGGATCCGGCTTCCTCGCGACTGGAGGACCCGGATCCCGCGCGGCTGGAAGCGCCTGCTCCCCTTCGACCGGAAGCGCCGGTCCGGGCATGTTCCGATCGCGTCCGCTCCGACTGGTTTTGATCGGACCGCGAGTAAGTGCGGTAACCTGGCGGCGATTGACGTTGAGATGATGACCGCGAAGACGCGGGCATCCGCAGTTTCTCCGGGTGCCGAACGAGCCACTGGTAGGCCTCGTTGATCTCCGTGAACTTGGCCGTGGCACGGTCTTTCACCCGGTCGGGCACCTTGTCAGGATGCCAGATCATCGCCAGTTCCCGGTACGATTTCTTCACGTCGTCAAGCGACGCTCCCGGAGCGAGGTCGAGCGAAAGGAGCGCTCTGTTCGTGGTATCGTCCATACAGAGTTATTTAACCGATTCCAGGGGTTGTCTCAAGCGATTTGTGATGGTATATTCACTGCGGAGATTCTCATGAACGGTGTACCAATCCACGGTCCATTATTCGTATTTCCTAACGGGGACTGAACATGCCCATCACCGATGCCCTGCCTGAAATGAAACGGGAACTGCGTTTTTTCCCGGCAAAACCCGACCGGCCAAAAACCCTGACACCCGAACAGGTCGACTTCTTCAACGTGAACGGGTACCTCTGCCCCCTGGATGTCTTCACCCCGCAGGAAGCCGAAGCGAACCGCCTGTACTTCGAGGACATGATGGCTCGTGCCGAGCGGGAAGGATACAACAGCTACTCGATCAACGGCTGGCAGCGGCACTGTGAGGGTATCTACAACCTGGCCATGAACAAGCGGATACTGGATTACGCGGAAGACCTGGTCGGCGAGACGCTGATCTGCGAGATGACCCACTACTTCTGCAAGATGCCGGGCGACGTGCAGCGAGTGAGCTGGCACCAGGACGCGTCCTACTGGCCCCTGACCCCGAGCAAGGTGGTGACGATCTGGCTGGCCATCGACGACGTGGACGAGGAGAACGGCCCCATGACGGTCATTCCCGGTTCCCACCTCCACGGACAGATCCCCTTCGAGAACAGCACGGAAGCCGAGAAAAACGTCCTGGGACAATCCGTCCACGACCCGCTCAGGTGGGGCGGCGATCCCGTGCCCTTCGTCATGAAGGCGGGCCAGATCTCCATGCACACCGACCTGTTGCTGCATGGGTCCGAGCCGAATGTGTCCAACCGCCGCCGTTGCGGCCTGACGATCCGGTACCTGCCGCCCGATGTGCGGGGCCGCTATCCGGAATACCATCGGGCCGTAATCTGCCGGGGCAGCGATCCCTCGGGCTACTGGAGACCCATACCCAGACCCGTTGGCGACGAGATTCCTCCTCGGAATCGGTAGTCCCTCCTCGAAGTCGCTAGTATCTACATTGTATCTACATTGTATCTACATCGCCAGAGTTCACTGTCTACGTATCTACGCAACTAGCGTTCAGCAGTAACGTCGATCCAGGGAGGGTCTACGCCGACAGCGGTCTGCAGTGCTTGCAGGGTCGGCACCCGTTTTCCGCCGCCTCGCCGGGACTGCTGAACTCAAGGCGGTGCTGCTTCTGGATCCGCCGGGCGTCGCGGCAGGTTGGGTAGCAGTAGATCCCGGTCGTGCGGCTGCCGACGAAACGCACGCCTTGCTGCTTCCAGTTCGCGAGGTCTTCCCGGGCGATCCCTTCCCGTTCCAGCAGGATCCATTTCATTTCCGGTCCGTAGTAGTAGTTCCCTACGCCGCCGGTGGAGGGTACGAGCCGGTGACAGGGCATCAGGAAGGGCACGGGATTGCGAGCCATGACAGTCCCGACGGCGCGTATGGCCTTCGGTCTGCCCACCTCCCGGGCCAGCCAGGCATAGGGACGCACCTCGCCTGAGGGTATCCTGGCCAGGTGCTCCAATACGGTCTGTTCGAAATCGGTCAGTCCCTCCAGGGTGACCGGCGGCGGCGCGGTTTTCTCCCCTTTTATGGCCCGTCTGACCGACCGGGCATAGGCCTCCGGCAGGGAACCCCGAACCACGGTCCGCCCGAGTCTTTCCTTGTAGTAGGATTCGAAGGCGCCGTCCTCCTCCACGTCGAGTTTTACCGCCGATATGCCTTTCGGCGTGAATCCCACGTGCGCCGGTCCGAAATCCGTTTCGATGACATCGTATCGGTCTGCGATCCTGATCATCACTTCCTCCTCTATACCCGCCGGGGCGGTCATTTTCAGTTCGGGAGATGCCGCGGCCAGACTTTCCATGAAAGCGGCTTCTTCTCGGCTATCGGCGCATCCTTCCAAATGTTCCGCCACGGCCCGGCTCACTTCATCGTCCGCCTCGCCTGTCCTGTTTTGATCCAGGTACTGCCGTGCTTCTTCAGAATCCACTGGGGTCGTCCTCCATGACTTTGCGAAGTCTGCGTAGCGCCCGGTACACCTTGCCCCGCAGCGCCGATTCCGATGAGCCGGTTACCGCTTCGATCTCCGCGTAAGTATATTGCTCGATGAATCGCAGGATGACCAGTTCCCGGCTCTCCCTGCCCAGCTTACCAAGGGCCGTCCGGATCGCTCTGGACCTGTCGTTCCGAGGGACGAAGGATTGTGCCTGAACGTCCATCTTCATCCTCTCCATTGTGCTATCCAGTCGTTTGCGCGACCTCAGCCGGTTCAACGCCAGGTTTCGAACGATACGGTACAGCCAGGGACGGATTTCGAGCGTCGTGCATCTTTCTGCGTCGTACTTTCCGGTGAGTGTTACGTAGGTCTTGGCGAAGGCTTCCTGCGTGACGTCGAGGGCGTCGTCCGAATCGCCGAGCATATGGAAGGCATAGGTGAAGAGTCGGTCCTTGTATGCCGCCACCAGGTCCGCCACCGCGTCCCTGTTGCCGTGGTGGATTTCCAGTGCGATACATCGTCCCTCTTCGTGCGTCATGCAGAATCCTTTGCTGGCCCAGATTACCGGCTTGTTTACAGTTAAAACACCATTCATGAAGAATTCGTTCGTAAAAATGCGTTCGTAAAAAACGAAAACCCGCATCCTGCTTGGCAGATTTTTCGCCAATACTTTCCGGCCACCTTGGTGGCGATGCCAAAAACTATCAGGAACGGGCCATTCGCGTAGCGATCAGGGAATCACAGAAATGAAGATGAGTGCGCAAGAAGATGAGTGTGCAATATGTTAAAATAAATGTCGTATGATTGATCCGCTGCTGTTCCGCTCTACCCCCCGCCCCCCAGCATCCGCTCCCAGAATCCCTTTGACTCGACGTCTCGCGCTTCGTCCTCCGCGATATAGATCGTGAAGGCCGTGTTCCCGATCTGCTCCCCGCGCCAGGACCGGAAGCCTCGCCGGTTCGGTTCGAGTGCGTCCCCCTTGATGTCCGGTTTCCAAATCTGGTTCATCGTCGGATACCACACGAAGAGGCCGCCGACCTCCTCCACCAGGATGCGTTCGGCCTGCCGATACACGTCCATCCGCTTGTCGTAATCACCGACGACTCCTCCCGCCTGGACGACCAACTGATCGAAACGGTCGTGTTTCCAGGCGTGGCGTCCGGAGGAAAGCCAGAGGTTCATGAGGCTGCTGGGATCGATGAAGTCGGCCCCGAAACGGACGAGTCCGAGAGGCAGCTGGTGGCTGTTGATCGCGTCCATGAAGATCTTGACCTCCATGTTGCGCACGACCAGGTCGATGCCCAGGTTCTGCTTGATCATGGCGTGGATCGCTTCTCCCGCCTCGTGCACCGGACGCACGTCGCGCCGGACCCACATTTCAACGCGGGGGAACCCCTTGCCGTCAGGATACCCCGCCTCGGCGAGCAACTTGCGGCCCAGGGCAGGGTCGTACCGCTGAATGTGTTTCAGCGCCTCGGTCGCCTCCGCCGGGAAACCGGGCGGCAACATGGAGCAGGCGGGGATCGCGAACCCCTGCAGCGCGGTAGCGCACACGGCGTCCCGGTCGATGGCGTGGCTAAAGGCCTGGCGCACCTTCAGGTTGTCGAAGGGCGGGTTGTAGGTATCCATCGTGAGGTAGTAGGTTGCGAAGTCGGTGTAGGAATGCAGCTCCCGGCTCAGCTTGGGGTCGGTCTTGATCCGGGCGAGTTCGGCGTGGTTGGTCACGAGACCGAAGTCCACTTCGTCGGCTTCGTAAGAGGCCAGCAGGGGAGGGGGTGTCGACGCGTTGTGCAGCTTGGCGATCAGGGTCTCCAGGAAAGGACGCGCGGCGCCGTGATAGCGAGGATTGGCCTTGAGCACGACCCGGTCCGCCTTGGTCCACTCATCGAGGTAGAAGGGACCGCTGGCGATGGACGTTTCCGGGCTCGTGGACCAGGCGTCGCCGTACTTCTCCACCGCCTGGCGGGGCGAGACCCAGCTGTCGACCAGCAGGTCCGGCATGTAGGCGCAGGGCTCGTCGGTCTCTACGAGCAGCGTGTAGTCGTCGATCGCGTGGACGCCCAGGGAGTCGAGGGGCATTCGGCCTCCCACGACTTCGCTCCAGTTCCTGATCGGCCGGTAATACCACTCCACGTCGTAGGCGTTGTCCGGATCGGCGCCGCGCCGCAGGGTGAACACGTAATCGTGGGCGGTCAGGGGCTTTCCGTCCGAGAACTCGAGGTCGTCCCGCAGGTAGAAATACCATCCAAGCCCGTCGTCGGTCGGTTCCCAGCTGTTCGCTGCCGCGGGGATCAGTTCGAAATTCTTGTCGAAACGGATCAGCGGTTCCGCGATGATCCGGTGGCCGTAGGTGCCCTTGTATATCGTGCGGAACCACTCCATGTAGGTATTGTCCAGCTGAAACGTGCGGACGTACTGTTCGGAGGGCGGCGCCGCGTCGGGCGGCAGTTCGACGCCGGCGGAGTTGACGTACCGGGAAGGGGAACCGGACTGTCCGGGCGGACCGGGCGGCCCGGGCGGTCCGGACGATTGGTCGACGGCCAGGACGCGCAGGATTCCCACCGCGGTGACGCAGCAAATCAGGATGATTAAAAGGGCGCGGGCGGTCGTGATCATAGGAGGCCGTCCATTGTCACGAAGGAAGGTCTGTCAATAAAGATGTTGAAAGGGCTGCCGCGATGGAAGGCTTGCAGGTACGTTATTCCCTTCACGGCCCCGCGTCAAGTGCAGGGACAGTGAATCGGCTTGAACCCTTACCGGGTGGTCTTTATTTTGCACTTGGACACCAACAGGCCGGGTGAATCACCCCATGGATTCCTTCCTCATATCCCAGGCGCTCGCCGCCGTCGCATTCACCTTCGGCGTGGTCTCCTTCCAATGCAAAGAACGGCGCAACGTGTTGCTCTGGCTTTGCGGCTCGGCGCTGATGAACGCCTTCCACTTTTTCGTACTCGGCAGAAATGGCGCGGGAACCCTGTACATCGTTATGGGCGTGCGGGTTTTTACGGCGGCCTTCACGACCGACCGCCGCCTGATGTACGTATTCATGGCACTGATCGTGACCGGGTTCTTCGTTTCCTACGAACGGCCCCTGGACATACTGGCGCTTTTCGGATCGCTGTTACCGACCTACGGGAACTTTCAGAAATCCGTCCGCAAGATCCGCCTGATCTACATGGTCTGCGCGGTGACCTGGATGATCCACAACTACATCGCCGGCAGTCCGGTCGCCGTCCTCATGGAAACCACGTTCCTGGTCAGCAACCTGGTCGGATACTGGCGGATTCACCGGTTCGAGTTGAAAGCCTGATCAGGCGCGCAATGACGGGTATGCCGCGCCGCCCGTCCAGCGTGAACAACCGTCCAGCGTGAACAACCGGGCAGCATGAACTCCCTGCGCGGCGTGAACAACCGTCCAGCGTGAACAACCGGGCAGCGTGAACTCCCTGCGCGGCGTGAATCTCCTGTGCTGCGTTGAACGACGAGGCCGTTGGTTTTATCCGTACATCCGGATCGGGGCCGGCTCAGTCAGACTTACCCGTACATCCTGATCGGGGTCGGCTCGGTGGGACGGTTCTTGCGGGGCGGACGCTGCGCCGTGACCTTCAAGGCCTCCTCCCAGCCCCGGCTCCACGTGTTGTAGTCCGTGAGCACGAATTCGGGATGACGCTGGCTGCGGACGATGAAGTTCGGGTAGAACGACCGGCCCGTGGGCAGGCCGGTCTGCTGGTAGCGCAGGTCGAGGCTCCACCGGATTGATCCGGAACGGTTGGCGATGGAACGGTGCGGGATCAGCTTGTGCATGAGCAGCACGTCGCCCTTCTTCATCGGAAGGGACAGGACGTCGCCTTCGGGCAACTC
Source organism: uncultured Gemmatimonadota bacterium (assembly GCA_964655785.1). GTDB lineage: Bacteria > JAAXHH01 > JAAXHH01 > JAAXHH01 > JAAXHH01 > JAAXHH01. The sequence continues at coordinate 9,160 of CAZZNP010000090.1, read as the reverse complement.
TCCGTCTTTGATGCCGAATCCCTCGCTCCAGTAGACGGTCCGGCTGTGATGCACGCGGGGAATGATCTGCAGGCACCCGTTTTCTTCGTCTGTGTCGCACAGGGGCAGCCACACAGTGAGAATGAACACCGGGTCGGCGTCCTCGTGATGCACCTGCGCGTCCTGGTGCCATGGCGCCACGTTTTCCTTAACCCGCGCGGCCAGGCCTTCATTGTGCGCAGCCGGTCCGTCCACGTCGCTACTTCCATCGTGGGCCGGGCTGCTCTCATTACCGTTCCCGCCGGGACCCCGGCCGCTCTCATTACCGTTCCCACCGTGACCCCGGCCGCTCTCATTACCGTTCCCCCCGTCCACCACGTTGTCCGGCAACTTGGCCCTGAGATGCTGGATGGGGCTGCACGTGATTTCGGGTCCCACGAGGGACTGTACCAGGTTCATCAACCGGTCGTTGCCGAGAAACCGGAATACCGCTTCTGCACGCATGTTCATGATGTCGATGTCGTCGTAGATAGAAGCGTTTTCCCGGGTGATCAGGGCCAGACGCCGCTCGAAGGGTTCGTCCTCGTGCAGGTCGGTGATTAAACCATCTGCATGGAGGCCGCGTGCCCGTTCATCGACAAAGGCTTCGACCCCGGCAATTACGGGGTTCAGGTCGTCTTCGTTAAGCGCGCCTTCGACAATTACGTAACCTTCGTCTGCGAAATGCTGAAACTGGTCTCGAGTGAGTGCCATATGAGCTTATTCCTCTTTTCCGCGCCGACCTGTAATCCTGTTTCAGGAATCAGGCCGCGTGCTTATGCAGGCCGCGTGCTTATGCAGGCCGCGTGCTTTATGTAGACTGCGTGCTTTATG
>CAZZNP010000090.1:2565-8208 GCA_964655785.1 uncultured Gemmatimonadota bacterium | reverse complement strand
TTATTCAGTCCGCTTTAGGATTTCAGACCTATAAGGGCATTTACGCCGCTTTCGGTATATGTGTAATGAGGTTCTGCAAGTGCCGCAGCCGTTCGGCCGTGGCCGTGGTTAGCAGGGGACCGTCCTTCCTGCCAAAGACTTCACGCGTCGTATAGCCGTGTTGTCGGATGATCTTCCTGAAGGCCTCGAGAGCAGGGCCTTCCGTATGATGTCCGGTAAACACGATCGTGAACATGCGCCGCCTTTTGCCGCCGCCCCACGCGCTGTGCTTGGTGGAATGGTTGAAAACGGCGAGGTCGCCGGGCAGGGTCTCGACGGCGACCGCCGGCACCTCGCTGCCGTGCAGTCCGCCCCAGACTCCCCTTTTGCCCGAAAGGTGTTCGTGGACCGTTTCCGCGTAACCTTCGCCGAACCGGTGGCTGCCGGGAATGACCCGGAGCGCTCCCGTATCCTTCGTCATGGGGTCCAGGTAGATGGCCATCTTGAAAAACCGGATCGGTTCCGGCCACTGCGTGTCGGAGTGCCACCTCGTGTCGCCCACGTACAGGTTGCCGTCACTGTTCCAGTACTGGTACTGATCGCCCAGCAGGCCGGCGGCGATGCCGTGGATGCGGGGATCGTCCAGCAGGGTGCACAGGTACGGGTCATGGTTGATGAACGGCACGACGGCCAGCCGTTCGACGCCCTCGTGGTCATCGCTGCCGTTCTTTTTCAACTGCCCGTCGAAAGCCTCCGCTATTTCTTTGATCCTGTCGTTGAGCAGGCCGGGAAAATGCAGATACCCGAAGGTATCCATAAACTCCTTCTGGTGTGGTTCAAGTTGAAACATTGAAGCTCCCCGATTGCCTTTCAGTCGAATTCCCTCAGTATTCCTCGAGCACCGATCCTTCAATGCCCCGTGTCCCGTCTTCGTAAACATAATAGTAAACGACCATCACCCGTCCATCATTCAGTTCGAGCGCCCAGGGATATCCGCAGTCCGGTTCCAGGGAATCGGCGCGCACGACGAGATCCGGGGCGGTATCCAGGTCACTGGCCCCGGGATCGAGGATCCGCGCCATGCACCCCATCTGCCCCTCCCACCGGGTGCCCACCGTGGCAAGGATACGGCCGTCCCGCAGCGCCAGCAGGTGTCCGGGACATCCACGCATGGTCGTCGACCGCCAGGGAGACCAGGTCTCGCCGCCGTCGTCCGAATGCACTTCCACCAGGTGCACGTCCTGCCCCGGCGGCTGGTTCGGATGACAGCGGAAGAGCACCAGGATGCTGCCGGATTGTGTCAGGCAGATCGCCGGTTCGCTGAAATGGGCGACGTCGTCCTCGGCAATACGGCCCCCATAGGTCCAGGTGTTCCCGTCATCCGTCGACGATTGCATCATGCCGAAAAACGGCGGCTTGCCTTCCGGATGGTCCGTCGCCTTGCCTGGGAGCAGAAGCCGCCCGTCCGGCATCTCCAGCAAACCGCTCCGGCAGACCCCGGTGTGCGAGGCGGGATGACCGTTGACGGCATCGGGCAGCGGCGGGAAGCGCTCGGGGTGTGACCAGGTCTTCCCATCGTCCTTCGAACGCACGTGGAATCCCACGCCGGGACGGGAGACCCAGGCATGCTTCGAGACTTCCGGCGCATGGGCGAGTTCCAGGTCCACCGTACTGGCGTGCAGGAAGATCTCGCCGCTGGCAAGCGTATGGGTCCCGAAGTCGATCACGCCCCCGTAGGGGTATGCCGTCACCAGTTCGGTCGTCCCCCAGGACTGCCCCTCGTCGCCGGACCGGCAGGCCCTTACGTCGAAGAGGGGATGGCTGTGATGACTGAATCCCGTGGCGGGTGACCGGTGGAACAGCGTCAGCAGGTCCCCGCCTGGCGTCCGGACGATGTTCGGATGGGCGCCGTACCAGCCCGCTTCGCGGTAGATCGTGATGTGATCCGTTACGCGCCAGCCCATGTGGACTCAGTCTTCCTCGTGTTCGTTCCTGGATTAAACACCGGTTTGTAATTCAGTCTGTACACCGGTTTGTAATTCAGCCTGTACACCGGTTTGTATTTAAGTTTGTACACCAGTCTGCATATCAGCGAAATCTGCAGTGGATTCAAGAATATACCCGAGGAAGAGTTGCGGTAAATGGAAAATCGAACGCGAGGCGCCGCGACGAGGCGCTGCGACATCCGGCTGGAAGGGCTGATTCATCCGGACATGGCGGCCAGACGCCTGAACGCATCCGGTCCGGGACTTCTTTCCATATGATCCAGGATCAACCTGGCACAGGCCTGCGATCCCTGTTCTGATGTATCGACCTCGAGGTCGTAGATACCGGGATTATGCACCTCCCGGTTCCAGATCCGCACCAGGTCGGGCACGGGTGCGTCGGCCGGTATGTCCTCTTCCTTGTGCCAGGTCTCCCTGCGGCGGCGCCACACGACGTCGACGGGACAGCGCACGCCGACGAAATACGCTTCCAGGCCGTTCAGGCGTTTTGCGCAGTCGTACACGATGCCACCCAGCGTAGCGTAATCGTCGTGATGGGCAACGTCGGCTACCACGTTCAGGCCCTTGCGGAGGTGGACGGCGATGGATTCGTAAAGCGTTGCGTACATAGTGGGGATCAAGGGTTCGAGGTCGGGCCTTTCACCACCTGGCCGGTTCGCTATACCGGCAGGACGCAGCCCGATCCCCGGCCGAAACTTCGCCGGCGTGGTTTCTATGAATCGATCGGCGCCCAGGTTCATCCACGGCTCATCCGCAATCTGCTGGATGGCGGATGCGATGCTCGATTTTCCGGACCTGGGCGCACCGTTGAGCATGACGGCCGTGCCCTGTCGTTTCGATGAAGACGGCATGCCGCCCTGCTCCTCATTGCCTGGATTCACGCCGTGGAATGCGTTCCGGACCGGCGGTTTGGAACGAGGCCGGCGATACACTGCTTTCCTTGTGGATTATCCAGAATATACGGTGTATCTTTTGCCGTACAAGCCGGTATTTCTCCGTTTCAAATCCGAATCCCCAGTATTTGCGGAAGTGAAAGAAGACGGTCGATGATTACACGGCGAATCAAGGGGAATTATGAACTGGCCGCCCGGGTTGCGGGTAAAGGACCTGATCCGAAGACTCGGGTAAGGATCTCAGGGGACGGCCATGCTTCAGGCGTGTTCCTGCACATCGACCGCGAAGGATTCCGCGTGGTCACGGAGCCGGCCGGCAGCGAGATGGTATTGAAGGACTACCCCGGCGGCGACCCGCCCCCATGGAACGTCCGCGTGCTGAAGAAGGGCAACTTCTTCAGGTTCCGCGTAAACGGAAAGACGGGCTGGATCCGGGGTCCGTCGGGCGAGTGGGAAGGATCTTACGATCCGTGGGAGAACACGCTGTCCCTGGAGGGATCCGGGGGCTGCGTATTCGAATCCTGCACGGTCACGACGCTGCCCTGGCTGGACCAGCAAACGGAGCCGGTCATCGCGCGGGGTCCTGCCGGCAGCCACTACGAGAAGCAGATCATACCGGGTGCGATCATCGAAATCGACGGACGCTACTACATGTACTGCATGGCCGGCATGGAAGGCGATCAGGAAGGATCCTCGCGGCGTACCATCGCCGTGGCGGAAAGCGCGGACCTGCTGTCGTGGGAAGTGCATCCGTCGCCTGTCCTCTCCCACAAGGATGCGCCGGGCGACAATATCTATGTGAACGGCGCCGTCGTGACGCCCGAGGGGCAGATCGTCGTCATGTACGCCGTACAGCAGTACCCGGCATGGCTCGGATTCATGTCCGCCTCGGCCGATGACCCGAAAGGACCTTTGAATCCCCGGTCCGAGAAGCCCGTCTACCGGCATTTCAACGACGCTGCCCACGAATTCGACCTGCTGCGCGTGGATCATCCGGATTACCGCTACATCATGTGCTACGCCGGCTATACGCCTCGGCAGTCGGGCGGATGGCCGGGCGGAGACCGGGGTTACCTGCTCTACAGCGACGATCTCGTAAACTGGCGCGAGGACGAGGACAATCCCGTGTTCGGTCCGGAGACGGGGGACGACTGGGACGCCGTGCACGTCCGGCCGCGGTCCCTCAACCGCATCGGCGACACGTGGTATCTCTGGTACGAAGGGTGCAATGTGTGGACGCCTCCGGGCGCGTCTGGGCGGGAGCAGAGGTACGAGCGGGAGCAGAGGTGCGAGCGGGAGCAGTGGTGCGATTCGGTGGGTCTCGCCCGATCGCCGGACTTTAAGAACTGGTCGTACTATCCCCGGAATCCGGCGCTGCCCGCCCTGAGCATCGGAGCGGAGCGATTCGACAATACCTGGACCGGATGGCCCCGCATGGTCGTAAAGGACGACATGGGATACGTGTTTTACACCGGCAACGCCCAGGTCGGGTTGAGGACGGTGCCGGTCCGCCAGTTGACGGACTGGGAAAGCGAGGGCGGCGCCACGTACCGGATCGTCTAGGGGCGATACGTACCGGTCCGCCAGTTGACGGACCGGGAAAGCGAGGGCGGCGCCACGTACCGGATCGTCTAGGGGCGATACGTACCGGTCCGCCAGGTGAGTTACGTCCGGCCGTCTTGCCGTGCCAGGGGTGTCTCGCGGCGGTGTGCCAGATGAACCGGAAGATATACTGCGAAGAAAAAAACGAGCGCCACGGCATCGAGAATGGGAATGTACCAGGGCCACGGCGCGAAGAAGAAGGGCGAAACCGTACCCCAGGGCGGGCTCGAGAGGTACATGTAATTCGACCCAATGAGCAGGTTGATGGTACCCACGGCCAGGGCGAATACGTTCAGGGTGATGAAGGCGCGGAATAGTCCGCCCAGCGTGGGCCGCATGCCCAGGCCCCAGGTGGCGTACAGGACGCCCACCACGATACCGGAATGGGCGATGAAATACTGGAAGAAGCGCCACGAAGGAAAGCCGGTATCGATGGCGCCCGGAGTAATCACGGCATTGGCGGATCCGACAAGCCCCCAGAAGTAGGCGATCTCGTAGGTCCGCCGGTTCCGGAACAACAGCGTTGCCGCCGTGACCAGGTTCGCCACGCCGCAGAGATGCAGAGGCAAGTGGTTCCGGATGAAGTAATCCAGGCCGTATTGCAGGAGGCGGCCTCCTCCGGCCGTGACTTCGTTGACCAGAAGCATGGCGGCGAGCAGGTAACCGATGGCAGCGGCCGTACGGCCGTCCTGGTTGCTACGTGCCAGCACCGAAAGTGCGACGGCGATGACCAGAGTCAGCCCCATCACAACGAGGTGCGGGGTCCCGAAGGTCTGGAATCCGGTTGGGTTCATGATGTAGATTGGTTGTTGTATTGATCTCGGATCAAACTGAAGATACATCGCGGTGAATACCGGTCAACCCGTATGGTCGGACCGAACGCGTCCGTTCCCGACGGGTTGTCGATCATGCCTTGCTTTGTATCCTTGGGAACTACGAGCTACCCTCATGATTACACTATTTGAAAATGGACAACCTGCTGCAAAGATCGTGCTGTCTCCTTCCGGCGGACCAGCCGAGCGGCGCGCCGCCCGCGAGTTCCAGCGCATCGTGGAACGCATGGGCGGTGTGGAACTGCCCATAATACAGGAATCGGGTGGGCCGTCGCCTGCCGGCGCCGATGGATCGCATCCCGTCCAGAGGGCCGCCACAGGCGCCGATGG
>CAZZNP010000090.1:0-2465 GCA_964655785.1 uncultured Gemmatimonadota bacterium | reverse complement strand
CCGATGGTCCGCATCCCGGTTTGGTGGACGCCACAGGCCGGGTGTATGTCGGCTGGGCGCCCACGGAACTCGCCGTCGATCTGTCCGAAACCGCCCTGGGATTCGACGGCTATGTCATCCGATGTGAGGGCAACAGCCTGGTGCTCGCCGGCCGGAAGCCCTATTCTGCGCTGTACGCCGTGTACCGGCTGTTTGAAGAACATCTCGGATGCGGGTTCTTCGAGGAAGGTGAGCAGGTTCCCCGGCGAGCTACCCTGACGATTGGTGTACTGGAGGACTACCGCAAGCCGCGGTTCAAATGGCGCATGTATTTCGCGAACATGCAGGACGCCTACAGCGGTATGCGCTGGTGGACGTGGGAGGAGTTCAAACCCTGGGTCGACTACCTGGTCAAGAAGCGTTTCAACATCCTCGAGAGCGGCAACATCGCGGACTGCTGCGGCATCGGCGCGCTGGCGGCAAACCGGTTGGGCGTCCCGGTGGAACTGACCGGCTGGCAGAAGGAGCGCATCGCACTTTTGCGGCGCGTCTTCGACTATGCCCGGGAGGCCGGGATACGGATCCGGTACCGCATGCAGCTCCACGTGGGCACGCCCGCGGTGAATCCGGGTTTCTCCCCATATGCGGACGGACGCCAGCTGCAGGAATTCGTAGACGGATACGAGGCCATGACCGGCACGAAGATCAGCGTGGCCCCGCTGGAGTGGTGTGGCGAGTCGGAGATCGTACTCGACCCTCGGGACCCCGTGACCCGTCGGTTCACCACGGCCGTGGTTGAATCCTACATCGAAGCGCTGGGTACGGACCATCTCTACAGCCTGTGGCTGCCCACGGAGGAGACCTGGGTGGAGGAAGATCCGGACCGGGCCGCGAAACTCACACATGGGTCGGTAGACGGCATGATCCAGGCCATACGGGACGGCGATCCGGACGCGGTGCTGTTCAGCCCACGGGTGTGCACGGACAACCCAACGGCGGTCGCCCAGGCGCAGGCGGTCCGCGATGCCGGGCTGCCCGTGATCGGAAACATGTTCCTCAACCACGGTGGACGCATGTACGACTTCCTGCGCTGCGATTACTACTGGGGACTGCCCTGGTCCACGGGCATGTGCGGCCAGTGCGGCCGGGAGACTAATCCGAACGGCGACATCGAAACGGCGATCGACAACGCACGCTCGCTGGCGGATCATCCAAAGGCGCGGACCCTGCAGGGCTTCATGGTATCCACGGAAACCAATCATCGGAACGTGATGACCATGGATCTGTACGCGGAACTGTCGTGGAACCCCGCGGACCTGGATCCGGACGATTACGTCGAACGTTGGAACCGCAGGCGGTACGGACCAGCGGCGGACGATACCCGGCCGGCCGTCCGGCTTTTCGCCGAGACGATCATGGCGTATTTCGATCCGTGCACCCACAATGGCCCCCTGTACAGGAACTGGGACGGCACCCTGCTGCCCGGTCTCACTTCAGGTTCGGTAAAACGGCTCATCGGGTTTCTGCCGGCCCTCCACGAGATGCTCGAGATCCTGCTCTCCCGGTACGATAAGATCGGAGATTCTCCCATGTACCGGTTCGACCTGGTGGATGTCGGCCGGACCTACCTGGCGGGCATCTTCAACCATCGTCTGGCTGATACGCGCAAGGCCTTTCGCGCCGGGAACCGGGAACGGTTCGAGCGAATGGCCGGGGAGACGGAGCGGGTAATGCTCGCCATGGCCCGGTACTGCAGCGCCCATGAGCAGTTCAGGCTGAAGACCCACGATGAGTGGGCGGCCCGGTGGCCCGAGATCGTGCCAGGCCACGCCAACAGCGAAAGCAACTGGATCACCTTCACCGCGCTGATTTCCCTCGAGAACTGGCAGGTGCTGCTGGACTACCTCCCGGAGGATTTCGCCGAGGTGATCGTCCACTACTTCCTCCCCCGCGTGCGGCAGTACATAGACCGGATGCGGACGATGATGGACCGGGGCGAGGACATATCGGAGCGGTTGGTGGACCGGGACTCGGACGTGGATCTGCCGTCCCGCGTGGCGAACTGGTCGACGCCTCAAGGCAACACGCCGTGGTCGCCCTACGGAGACACCTGTGAACCCGAGTTGACCGGGGAGGACGAGGCCCTGGCCCTGAGTCTCATCAAGGCCGGGTCCGTCAGCGGCCGGTACGACTTTTACGAGGGGCCGCTCGATGCGCTCGTCCGGGAGATGCTGGACGCGTTCCCGCCGCCGGGGGACATCGAGGAGATCCTCGCGGAGGCAGACTACGCGCCGCCGAGCAACCGGCTGGTGTTGCACGGCGTCCCCGGAGAGACCATAGAAGGGTTCAACGTGCCGGGTTTCGTGGAGCGGGTCGTCGTGCCGCGGGAACTCCAGGATACCATCGCGGTACGCGAGGTTCGCCGGGAATACAACATTGCCCGGGGCGAGATCGCCCTGTACCAGGCCACAGTGCCGCCGACGATT